>CAXMUQ010000267.1:0-2127 GCA_964196605.1 uncultured Acidimicrobiia bacterium | reverse complement strand
CGGTGGGCGATGCGCCCGCGTTGACTTGTGCCCGGCCATGTTACCGCGCTATCCACCACTTCGCCAGGGTTAGAACGGTCAGGCGCCCCTAATCCCCATCCTCTAAGCGTTGAGCCGCCACAGCTGATAGTTCAGTGCCGACGCGAAACTCACCCAGCTTAGGTAAGGGATGAGCAACGGCACTTTGCATCTTGTGAGGTCAGGGGTTTGACGGCATGTCGAGGAATTGCCAAACGGCCTCGAGGAACTTGGGCCAAGCCGGTTCACCAGCCTGCAGAATATGGTTCTCACTCTCCAGTGGGACGAACCGCGCCTCAGGAATAAGCCTGGCAAACAGCCGTCCTTGCTCGAAGGGTATGCGCGCGTCGTCGGTGCAGTGTAGCACCAACGTCGGCACCGTAACCTTCGAGGCGCTGGCCCTGACGTCCACACGATGACTCGCTTCGACGATCCGCGAGGCAACCTCGGCCGTTGCCGATACCCGTTGGATCTTGTCGAACCACTCGAACTGCTCCTGCGTGCCGTGGGGCATGAACAGCGTTGCGAACACCTGGCGGAACGCCGGATTCGATTGACCCCAGCCGTGTTTGATCAACGACATGTCCAGTAGGGCTCTTTCCTCGTCTTCCGGTGTCGGGTTCACCAGACGACCGACGGCGAAGGCGCCATAGAGAATCAAATGACTGACCCGTTCCGGGTGGCGGATGGCGTACTCGATGGCTATCGAGCCGCCCTGGGAAATACCCAGCAAGGCAAAGCGCTCTTCACCGACCGCGTCGACCACTGTTTCGAGGTCCTCCACCCAGGCATCCAGCGAAATATTTTCGGCATCGCGGTCGGACAACCCGGTGCCACGGGCATCGTAACGGGTCAGCCGGCTGCGCTTCCCAAGACCGGCCCACCAGTGGCTCCACATGGGGCTGTTCCAGTCGTACTCCAGGTGACTCAACCAGTTCGACGTCTTGATCAGGGGGATCCCCTCCCCAATCGTGGCGTAGGCGATGTTGACACCATCCCGTGCGCGGCAAAACCGAATGGTCTGATCGCGGATGGACGGCCCACTGACGACCGGCACTGGTGTGGTGGATGGAGCCGCATAAGCCGGCATCGATAGCGACTCGGCCAACGCCTCGACGAAGTCCGTGGCCGTGGCAAAACGATCCCCCGGCGCTTTGGCCAATCCCGACCGGAACACGGCGTTCACCCGTTCGGGGGCGTCGCAGGTGCCCGGGGGAACCGCCGGGATGGGCTCGGTAATGTGCTTGGTGGCCACGGCCATCGCACTGGGCGCCAGGTAGGGCGGGGACCCGGTCAGGCACTCGAACACCACGCAGGCCAAGGCATACCGGTCGGTGCCGCCGTCCACCGCAGCGCCGGTGATCTGTTCGGGGCTCATGTAGGTCGGCGTGCCGATCAACAACCCCGACTTGGTCATCCGCTCCCCGTCCCGATTGCCCAGTGCCAGGGCGATTCCATAATCGGCCACCAACGGATGGTCCTCATGAAACAGAATGTTGTCGGGCTTGATGTCTCGGTGTACCACATCACGTTGATGGGCGTAGTCCAGTGCCGCCGCCACGCCGCGCGCCATCGCGATGACCGCCTGGTGGGAGAGTCCCCCATCGCGGCCGAGTCGGTGACGCAGAGATTCTCCTTCGACGAACGGCATGACGTAGTACAACATGCCGGCGGCTGCGCCCGAATCATGAACCGCGAGGATGTTCGGATGTTGCAGGTTGGCGGCCAGCCGAACTTCCTGCAGAAAGCGCTGAGCATCCTCGGCGGCTCCCAATCGGCTCGACATGATCTTGAGCGCCACGCGGCGTCCCAGCTGTTTGTCTTCGGCGAGATACACCACCGCCATTCCACCCATCCCGATACGCTCGACGAATTGATACCGATCCGACACCTCGTCGGCCAGCCGAGCCACACTTCGGTCCTCATCGTCCCGCTGAGACCATGCCCCAGCTCCGGTGGGTTCACCCATCGGTACGCTGATGGGGCCCTTCTGTTCGTGCGAGCGGATCAGTGTGAGGACCACGTCCCGCAGCTGAGCGTCCCCCTCCTCCGAGCCGGCCACGAAGGCAGGCCGCTCGGGGGGAGCTAGCGCCAGGGCTCGGTCGAACA
>CAXMUQ010000266.1:0-6541 GCA_964196605.1 uncultured Acidimicrobiia bacterium | reverse complement strand
TTCCTGTGTGCGAAACGGCCTCAGGGGCCGGCTAGGATGGCCAGAGCCAGCCGAAAGTACCGGCGGTCACCAACCCATACACCAGGGCGTCGAACAGCGACTTCAGGGTGGCGCTCCAGTTCCGCTTGTACCAGATCGAGTTCTGCATCAGCGCCAACCCGTACCCGGCGAACGCCACCGTTCCCACGAAGCGGAACACGTCCAGGTAATGGGGTTCTGGTCCCACAGCACGGCTGGCGACATAACCGGCGAACAATCCCACAACGATGCAGTAGCCGAACCATTGGGCCAGGCTTGATCCCATTTGTACGGGACCATTGGGCAGTACGGTCATGAAGACCACTGGGCCCTTGTCGCACTTCTCGGTGAATTCAGGAGACTTCATCGCTTCTGTGCTGCCGGCGTGCGGCGTCACGTAATCTCCGGGAGGGATATTGAACGGCCGGAGGGCGTCCATCACGCCGTCTTCATTTGCCAAACCCGAAAAATCGGTTTGGTGGTACTTGAGGAACATGTGGATGATGGAGCTGACTACGAACACCAACACGGCCGCGAGCAGGATGGGGAGCCACAACGACATGACGGTTACCATCAAGACCTCCTGGTGCGGGATGTGGGGGCTGCCTCTTGCGCGACACAACGATCGCAGGCGGGAGCCGCGGCGTCAATAGGGGAGAGGGTCGGTGTTGATTGCGTCGAGCGACGGGGGCTTGATCAGATTACGAGGTTGTCCGGCGACCCCCGCATGGGTTTCTCGAAACGAGGCCGCAGCAAGGCGTCCAGGCTGTAGGGGCCAGCGCCCCACGCGGCGAACAACAGCCAGACGAACGAATACAGCATCACCAGCTCGCCCCTGTTCTGCCACCAAAACAGCTCGCCACCGCCACCATGGATCCAGAAGTAAGCCACCGCCATCTCGCCTGATGCCAGGAACGCGGCCGGTCGAGTGAACAGGCCGAGGACGATCAAGGCGCCGGCCACGGTCTCGATTACGCCGGCTGCGCCGTAGCGCGTCATGAGTTCGGCAGTGCCGCCGTCACCAAAGCCACCGAACCAGCCCAACAGTTTCTGGCTGCCGTGTGAGAAGTACGTCAGACCTGCTGCGATGCGCAGTGCGGTCTGCGCTATGTCGCGGAAGCGCGAATCAGTCGTGGTTATCACTGCATTTGCCCCGATCGAATGGTGCGGTCATCCCGCCACGCCCGCCTCGACCCTCGGCTTGCGCTCGGGCGCGCTTGGCGCCGGCGTTTCGTCCTGCTTGTGCAAGTGATCCGTCAGCCGCACGCCCACGATGCTCGACACGCCCGGTTCCTGCATGGTAACCCCGTAGATGGCGTCGGCCGAATGCATAGTCCGCGGATTGTGGGTTATGACGATGAACTGTGTGTCTTTCTTGAACTCGTCGAGCATGCGAGTGAACCGGCCGACGTTGGCGTCGTCCAGCGGCGCATCTACCTCGTCCATCAGGCAGAACGGGCTCGGTTTGGTCAGGTAGATGGCGAACAGCAATGACACCGCCACCAGCGTGCGCTCGCCCGATGAGAGGAGGTGGATTCGCTGCGTCCGCTTGCCGCGGGGCGCGGCGTGGATTTCGATCTCGCTGTCGAGCGGGTTGTCCGGGTCGGTCAGCTTTAGATCGCATTCCCCGCCGCCAAAAAGGGTCTGGAACACGTTGCCGAAATGAGTGCTGATGGTGGCGAACGTTTCCGTGAACAATTCCTTGGCGGTCGAGTCGATTTCCCGGATGGCCTGAACCAGCGATTGACGGGCAGCAACCAGGTCGTCGCGTTGTGTCACGAGGAAATCGAGACGTTTGGTCTCTTCCGCGTGTTCCTCGACGGCGAGCGGGTTGATCGGTCCCAACTTCTCCAATGCTTCGCGGATCCGTGTCGATTCGGATTGCAGGTCGTCCAGGCCGAGTTCCAGTGGTTCCACCTCGGCAACCAGGACGTCGAGCGATTTCTTCCACTCGGTTTCGACTCGCTCGACAATACCGCGCCGGTCGGCGGCGGCCTCAGCCAGTAGCAGCTCCAGCCGATGATGTTCCTCGTTCAGTTCCTCCAGTGTCGTCCTCGCCCTCGACAAGGCATCCTCTGCCTTACTCAGCGCGTTATCGGCTGCGGCGAGGGCCTTCTCGGCGTCGCTGCTTGCGGCCTCCAACTCCAGGGCGGCTACCCGGCACTCCGCGCGGCTCTCCATCCAGCCGCCACGCTGGGAGATCACTTCTGCCGAATCGGCGGTGAGTTGGGCCATCTCTTCCGTCAGGCGATCGATCGTCGTGGTAGAATCGATGCGAATCTGGGTAGCGCGATCCAATTTCTCCTGCGCCGCCTTGAGGCGGGCATCGACGTGCGCTGCCTGAACCTGCCAGTGTACCCGCGCCTCCCTGGCGGACTCCTGCTCGGTCTCCAATTCAGCCAGGACGGCCCGGCACGCGCCCACCTCGTCCTCGGTATGAGCCCGTGACAACTCGGCCGCGGTGAGACCACGGTCGATATCCAGCATTCGCGCCTGGGAACTCTCGCTCCGTTCGTTCAGCCTGTTGAGCTGGCTCTCGAAGGTGCGGAGGTCCCGGGTCAGTCCCGAGGCTTCACGCTCGGCTTCATCCTTGGTGGCACCGGCGTCACGCTCAGCGTCGCGGGCAGTTTCGGCCGCCGCCGCCGCCTCGGTAAACTCGCGCTCGACTCGCACCAGGCGCTCTTCGGCGTTGGCCAGTGTGGCCTGAGCATCGGCCAGCTCGGTTAGAACCTGGTCGAGCTCCAACTCGAGACTCTCCAATTCAGCCCGGCGCTGCAGAGGACCGGACGGAGCCGCCTCCGAGGACAGCAGGACGGCCCCGTTGCCTTGCTTCAAGGCCCGGTCATTCTCGAGGATTTCCGAACCGCCGAGGATGGCCCCTACCCAGGCGGATGCTATGGGGGATGAAATCCTAACCCGCTCTTCCAGCGGGTGGGTACGCTTGGCTGGCTCAGGCGGCGCGCCAGGCAGCAACACCAGCGTGCCGGCACCCGCTTGGTCATGCCAAGCCTGGATTTCGTGGACGGCGTCCCAATCACGCACTAGAACCGCGTGAACCCATTCACCGAGAAGCCGTTCGGCCAGTGCCGCATCATCGCGATCGGACTGGATGTAGTCGCTGAGAGGGCCCAGGACGCCATCCTGGAAGCGCTCACGCTCCGCCATGAGAGACGCTGCACCCGGGGCCAGACCAACGCGACCATGTTCCAGTTCCTCCAGGGCCTCCTTGCGGGCGGTCAGCTGCGCCACGGCCTCTTCGGACCGGCGCAGCGCCGCGCGTGAGGAAGCCTCCAGTTCGCGGGTCTCGGCTACCAGGTGCCGCCGTCGGTCCGCTTCTCCCACGGCCTTGCGGGAGTCTTCGCTGGCGCGTTCATAGCCGGACTGAGCGGCCTGCAGCTTGTCTTCGGCAGTGGCCAACTTTGCCTGGTACGCGCTCACATCCCCGGTTGCGGTCGCTGCCTGGTCCCTGAGGGAGGCCAGGTCGGTTTCCAGGGCGCTGCGCTCCCCCTCCAGTGACTTGATCTCATGGGTGTGATTCTGGCCTTTGTCCTCCAGGGTGCGCACCCGGTCCCGCTGTTCCACCAGGCGTGACCGGACCTTGGCCTCAGCTTCGGCGCGCTCTGCCAGCTCTCGTTCGATAGACTCTAGCTCAGTGGTAGCCTCTTGGCGCTCCTCCACAGCGGCACCGGCATCCCGGTCTGCCTGCTGAGCGCGCCCCTCGAGGTGGGTGCACTCCTCGGACGCCTGCTGTTGGCGGCGCGTGGAGTTGGCCAGCCGCTCCTGGGCCAAGGCAATTTCACCAT
The DNA here is from genome assembly GCA_964196605.1 of uncultured Acidimicrobiia bacterium. GTDB lineage: Bacteria > Gemmatimonadota > Gemmatimonadetes > Gemmatimonadales > GWC2-71-9 > N074bin45. Next base: position 2,720 of record CAXMUQ010000266.1, on the reverse strand, counting down.
CGAGGCGACCGACCTCGACTTGGACCTCGCCGAGCCGGCTGGCGATCTCGGTGCGTTGGGCTTCGACCTCCGCGCGCCGGTGCGCTTTGTCTTCCCTGGTTTGCTCCGTGCCGGCCAATATCTCACGGGCAGCGGGGAGTTCCTGCTGCAAGATCCGGTGGCGCCGTTCCATGCCCGAACTAGCCTGGGCCAATTCGTCGAGCTGGCGCATGGCGAGGGTCAATTCCACTACGAATTTCTCGTCCACCAGTCGATTGTGTCGCTCCGCCTTACCCTTCTGGCGCGCCAGGCTCCGGATCTGGGATTGAACTTCGGCGATCAGGTCGTCGACCCGTTGCAGGTCGAGCGCCGTCTCCTCCAGGCGCCGCTCGGTACTGTGTTTCCGGTCACGGTAAAGGCCAATTCCGGCCGCTTCCTCGAACAACGACCGCCGCTCCGATGCCCGGTCGGAGAGGAGGAGGTCGATCATCTTGGCTTCGATGACTACGCCTGCTTCACTGCCCAATCCCGTGCCGCGAAGAAGGTCATGGATGTCCTTGAGCCTGACGGGCGTCTTGTTCAGGAGATAGTCGCTCTGCCCCGAACGTGACAACCGCCGGGTGATCTGCACTTCCTGATATGCGATCGGGAGATCGCCGTCGCTGTTGTCCAGGAACAACGACACCTCGGAGATGTTGACTGGTCGCCGGCCCGCGGCTCCCTGGAAAATGACGTCCTCCATCTTTCCGCCACGGAGCAGGCGGGCCGATTGCGCGCCCAGAACCCAGCGGACCGCGTCGGACACGTTTGACTTGCCACAGCCATTCGGGCCCACGATGGCGGTGACGCCATCACCGAATTCGACGGTGAGGGTGTCGGCGAACGACTTGAAGCCGGAGAGCTTCAGCTTGGTGAGCTTCATGGATGGTGTTCCCGACAGTGGAGTGTGAGAGTATCGGAGCCCCATGACCTGCTCATGGCTCCACCTCGTCGCGCTGCTGATAGATGAACGATGGCCTGCCCAGGCTGCGTGCCGTTTCTTCGGCTTCCTCGCGCGTGGGGTATGGTCCGATAACGACTCGGTAGGCATCCTCGCCCTCGCCCGGCTCGAGCATCGTGGCAGGGAGTCCGGCGGCGGCCATGAGGTTGACCAGGTCTTGGGCCCAGACCGGGTTGCGCGAGCTACTGATCTGCAGATAGATGGTGGCCGAGGCCTCTGTCGAATCGACGACGTCATCCGCCAGTAACTCACCATATCGGTCGTCGTCACGCGGTGTCCACGCAACTGTGAGAAACACGTCCCTCCCACCTCCCACGATACGACCCCGCTCCTCGAAGGCCCCTTGGGACAGGTTCAGCGCGACAATGTCATCGCCATGGCGCGCCAGAAGGGTATTGCCGATGATCGTTGGGAAGTCGTTGGCCCAAGCGGTCTCGGCTTTGCCGACCAACGAGTTGGCGCCCACGTCTACCACCCACACTGAGTCGCTACCCACTGGGCGCAGGAGCAACCATCCACCGTATGGGTCGGAGCGAACAGATTCAGCCTCGCCAGGCAAGTCGATGGCCAACAGCTCTTGTTCGCCGTAGCGGTCGAACACGCGCAGCCGGGGGTCGCTACTCACGGCGTAGATCCGATGGCCCGAAGGGGAAAACACGATGTTCGTCGGGGCCGGGGTCATCGTGAGGAATCCTGCCAGCTCACTGGTCCCAGGTTGATACAGCACTATTCCCGAATCGGTTGCCACCGCCAGCAGGTCTCCCCAGTACGTGGCAGCTGTGGCCCCGAGCGGAAGCGCCACACTGACGGGGATTTGGTCACCGCTCAGAATTGTCAGTGAGGTCGAATCCGTAGGTGACAGGGTCATGAACTTTCCCGTCCGAGTGCCGTAGGCGGCCACCGGGATCGCCTTGAGCTGGGCTCCCAAGCGGACCGGTGTGCGACGATGCAGTTGGCTGACATTCAGTTCCTGATCGACCGAAAACAACGTCCCGTCGGGCCCCAGGACCGCGTAGGTCACGCTGTCCAGAAGGGTGAGCACCCGCCCTGACGTCAGGTCCAGGCCAACGACCGTGCTGTCCTGCCCCAGCAGAAAGGCCAGCCGTTGGTCGAGGTCGGCTCCCACTGCACGCTGGGCCGGAGGCACGTCTCCGATGGGCACCCTCCAATCGATGGCGCTCAACGATGCCGGTGTATACAAGGTTGGCTTTCCACCGTCGGCGGGAAACCGGATTAGCGTGGTCGGTGGATGGGCCCGATTGGCCTCGGGGAGGTCGGCGACGGGTGGGTCGGCCTGTCCGCCGCAGCCGGCGGGCCCGACCAGGAGCAAGAGGGAGAGTCTCAGTCGCCAATTCACGTGAGCAAAGATAGGTGGGAAAGGGGTCTTCGGGCCACCCCGAAAGTGACTCATGGCACCGGTGAATGCGCTACAGGCCGGCCCCCATGCTGGTGGAAGCCGGCCTGTCCGGACTACCGGTGCGAACCGTTAGAACGAGGGACCGAAGCTGATGATCCAGTAGTTGCTCACCGTCGGCCGGTTCAACGGAAACGCCCAGTCAGCTCTGAGGATCATGATGCCGAAGACGTTGGTTCTGAGGGAGAACCCCACCGCCGTAGAAGGCGTGCGAACGGTGAACGGGTTGTCACCAGGCCGCCGCTGGAGGGCCAGGGTACTGCGCTGGTCCCAGGCGATTCCGACGTCACCCCAGACTGCGCCTTCGATGGGTGGCACGCCTGGCGG
>CAXMUQ010000265.1:0-9373 GCA_964196605.1 uncultured Acidimicrobiia bacterium | reverse complement strand
CTCTTTTCCCTCTTAGCCCTACCCCCGGCCCCCAGCCGCTAGCCGCCAGCTCCTAGCCCGATATCTTCCTTGCCATGTCCAACCAATCCTCTTTCTGGAAGAGCTTCGGCCCTGGCCTCCTGTGGGCCGGGGCAGCAATTGGGGTTTCCCATCTGGTGCAATCGACCCGGGCGGGGGCGGTGGCGGGCTTCGGGCTGGCGGGCACCATACTGCTGGCGCTGATTCTCAAGTATCCGTTTTTCGAGTTCGGGCCTCGCTACGCGGCGGCCACGGGTCGGAGCCTGGTGGAGGGGTACCGCGACATCGGGCGCTGGGCGGTGTGGCTCTATCTGCTGCTCACCGGCACGACCGGGGTGATCGTCCAGATCGCAGTGACGATGTTCACCGCCTTCCTGTTCCAGTACGTACTCGGCGTCACCTGGCCGCTGTGGATCGTTACCACCATTGTGCTGGCCGTTTGCGTGGGGTTGCTACGGCTGGGACACTTCCGGCTACTCGACGGCATCATCAAAGTGGTGCTAGTCATCCTCACGCTCACCACCTTGTTCGCCGCGGCAACCGCGCTCCCTCGGGTCGACTTATCAACCGTTCGATTCCTGCCTCTGGAAGATGGCCGGCTGATCGTACCACTGGGCTTCATCCTGGCCCTGGTCGGTTGGATGCCGACGGCGATCGATCTCAATGTGTGGAGTTCACTGTGGACCCTGGCCAAGGACGAAACCTCCGGGGTCCACACCACCGTTGCCCAGGCCCGCTTGGACTTCCGCATCGGCTACCTGGGTACCGGCTTTCTGGCGTTCGCTTTTCTTACGCTTGGAGCGGTGGTAATGCACGGCTCAGGGCAGACGTTCGACTCTAGGGGCACTGCGTTCACCGTGCAGTTGATCGAGCTCTACACCGAAACGCTGGGCGATTGGATCCGGCCTGTCGTAGTGGTGGCGGCACTGACCACCATGTTCTCCACTACCCTGACGGTGGTAGACGGCGTGTCGCGGGCCATCGACCGTGCGTTGACGGTGCTGGTGGAGGACCGCGCTGCCGAGCCCGGCAATGCCGCAACCGGGCGCTATTACCGGCCGTTACTGCTGGTAGTGGCGCTGATCACCATCCTGGTGATCATGCTGTTCATCGGCACGCTGACAACCATGGTCGACATCGCCACCATCCTGTCGTTCCTCATCGCCCCGATCGTGGGTTGGCTTACCCTGGCGGTGGTGACGGGCGAAGGGATGCCGGAGAAACACCGGCCCGGGTTGGCCATGCGAGTGTGGTGCTACTTCGGATTGGGATTGCTTGGGAGCGTGGCGGTGGTTTGGGTCGTGATGAAATTGCTGGTTGGGGACTAGAACGGGTGCGTTGTGCTGTACTGTCCGCCTTACCGCCTTACCGCCTCTACCGCCTCTACCGCCTTTACCGCCTGTTCCCCCCCCGCCGCTTCTCCACAATCCTGATCCCCACGGCTCCCATCAACACGGCAATCGCAATCCAGCCAACAATTCGGCCCTCCGCGGGGCGTCCCAACGACATGTCCAACAACAGCGAGGCAATCACCAGCACCAGTCCAGTAAGCGACAGGGCCAGCTTGAGGCGGTTCATTTTTTGTCTAGAAAGGACGCGATAGCGGCGCGGAAGTCGGGTGTCTTGCGGGCGGTGGCGTTGACCCGGGCGCCGAGGCGGACACCATCGGCGAAGGGCATGCCATCGAGTTGGTAGAACTGGCGCTTGGTGAGCGCCAGTGCCGAGGCACTGGTGGCGGCCATGCGGCCAAGGATGGTGGCGACTTCTTCCTGGTATGAATCGTCGGCAATGACGCGCGACACTAGTCCCATACCATACGCTTCCGCCGCTCCCACCACACGACCAGTGGCCACCAGGTCGAACGCGATCTTCTCGCCCACCAAGCGGCGCAGAAGAGTCATCACCATGGCTGGGACGAAGCCGCGCTGGATTTCCGGGTAGCCGTAGGAACCGCTCTCGGGCGCCAGCACCAGATCGCAGGCCGTGGCCAGCCCCAGGCCGCCAGCCAGGGTTCGGCCGTGTGTCACGGCCACGACGGGCTTGGGCAACTCGCGCATGGTCAGGAACAACGAGCCCAGGTGCATGGCTGCCCGTTCGTTCTCGTCGGTAGTCTTGTCGGCCGACGCCAGCAGCTCCCGAAGATCCAGCCCGGCGCAGAAGTCCTTCCCTTCCCCATGAATGGCCACCACGCGAACGTCGGCGTCGAGGTCAGCGGTCTCCAGTGCTGCGTGCAGCAACCCGATGGTCCGCTCGTCGAGCGCGTTGCGCTTTTCGGGACGGTTGAGAGTTAGGGTGAGGAGGCCGTTATCGAGGCTGGACAGGAGCGTGGATGGCGTATCGGTCATCGTGTTTGAATGCGCAGGTCGTAGTGCGCAGGTCTCTATTTTTTAGGTGTGATTCGGCGGAGGCCAGGGGCGGCCTGCGCACCTCTAGCTGCTTTCCGCGCCACCCCAACCGGCACCGGAATTTCCATCCGTAGCAGGGCGGTCGAATACACCTTGCCCTGGGCATCCGTCTTGAGCGAGATGGTTCCGCCTCCGTCCAGGGCGCCGTGCAGCAGGAAGTTGAGTGCGTTGAGGTTGGGGAGCTCGAACCGTTCAACGCCAGACACCATGCCGCGGAAATGTTTCCGCACACGGGGTACGGTCACGCCCTTCACCAACAAGTCGTAGTAGTCCGGTTCCAGAGCAATGAGGCCCACGTTTGCCGTGTCGCCTTTGTCGCCCGATCGAGCGTGGGCCAGGAAACGGAGTTGGATGGGAACGGTCTTTCCCGCGCGTTTTTGTGCCATTACAGATCTCGAGTGTGCGGAGTGCGGTGTGCGGGGCGCGGTGAACACGTTCGTCCGAGTGCGGCACGCCGGTGGCCGGGGGTGGGGTCACCGCACCCCGCACTCCGCACTCCGCACCCCCCCATCACGTATCCAACCATTCGACTTTCACATACGGCTCAATTTCCGTTCGGTCTATCAGCGCCGGCCAGTACGCCACGATTTCCTGGACCGCCGGGCGACCTCCGGCAAAACCGGTAACGCTGGGCGGGCCTGTCAATACCAACGGTGCGATTTCTCGACTGAAACGATCGACCGGGCCGCGTTCAGCGGAGCGAACGCCGACGCGCAATTCCACTTCGGCGATATCAGGATCGGGTTGCCCGGCAAGGTGGCCGTGCGTGGCGTTGACACCGACGAATTCGGTCAGGATCTGCTCGAACTCGAGTCCCAGGTCCTTGAGCCTGCGCCGCAACACCTTGTCGGCCGCCTGGGCCTTGGCGTAGGCGTCGGGCCAGGAGTAGACCAGGCTACCGACGGCCTTGTAGCCATAGAAATAGGCGATCGACACCTTGAGCATATCAGTGCGCGGCTGGCCCTCGATGCCGGAAACACGCACCCGGTTGCGCCCGGCCTTTTCCAGCTGAATGGTGGTGAAATCGGCCACGCCGTCGGGCGTGATGTAGTTGCGGGGATCGCCCATTTCGTACACCAGTTGTTCGGTAACCGACTGACACGACACAACGCCGCCGGTGCGGGGGTGCTTGGTGACGACAAAGGTCCCGTCAGGGTGGGCTTCGACGATGGGGAATCCGGGGTCGGCCAAACCGCGTACAGATTGCCAGTCGTGCAGCAGATTTCCGCCGGAGGCTTGGGCGCCGCACTCGAGGATGTGTCCCGCCACCGTCCCGGCGGCCACCTTGTCCCAGTCGTCGAAGTCCCAGCCGAATTCCTGGAACATCGGCGCCAGCGTCAGGCCGGTGTCGGTGACCCGGCCGGTTATGACCACGTCGGCTCCCCCGGCCAGCGCCACCACCATCGGCTTCATGCCAAGGTAGGCGTTGGCGGACACGATCTTGTCGCGCACGTCGCTCAAGGGGCGGCCGGTGTCGAGGTTGGTCAGCGGATGGCCCGCGGCCAGGAGATCGTCGATGCGGTCGAGGATGTCGTCGCCGGTGACCAACCCGATCCTGACCGAGCGTCCTAGCGACAACCCCCGCGCCACATCAACCACCGCTTCGGCGCAGCCTAGGGGATTCACACCCCCGGCGTTGGATGTGACCTTGAATCCCTTGTCCACCACCTCGGGGAGGAGCCGTTCCATCAGGGTCACGAAATCGCGGGCGTAGCCGCGGGACGGATCGCGTGACTTCTGCTTCTGCATGATGGACATGGTGACTTCGGCCAGATAGTCCATCATCAGATAATCGATGGGCCCACCCTGAGCCTGCCGGATGGGCGCTTCCAACCAGTCGCCCCAGAATCCCTGCCCCGAGGCGATCCGAATCGTCTTTGTCATTGCGTCTCTGGTAACGGTGGCAAGGCCACCTCTCTGGTCCACGTGGGACCCTCGGTTTCGGTCATGACGATCCCCAGCGGCACGAATTCGTCTCCCAGCGGCCATGGCGAAGACCGCATGACGAATTCGGTAGTGTCGGTTTTTCCAGGCGGCAACGACACCACCGTGGACGCCCCTTGAGACGGCTGAAGCGGTACCGCAGACCCGGCGTAGAACCGCACCTCGACCGTAGCTTCCCACGGCGCCGTGTCCGTAGTATCGGCCAACCCGGGCAGGAGGGACACCACCACCGGGAGGTCCGCATGGGCCGGGCCGAGCACTTGGCTCAGACGCCCACTGGCATAGTCGAGAGGAGCGTTGGCTACTACCCGATCCAGCTCGTCCAGCACGGTTACACCATAGTCGGTGAAGCGGCTCCAGTCATGGGGCGTGAGCGACACGTCGAGTTCCATGAACCGGGCCCACGCCGGAATGAATAACGACAACCGGCGCTCCCCCCCGCCGACCCCATGGATGGTGGCCCTTAAAACCCCGCCAAGCAAGGCCGCTCTCGTGGTCGCGCCCTGCGAGGCGTCCGACAAGTTGTCGAGGATCAGCCGCACTTCGCCTCCACTTCGTTCGGCAGCCAGCCGAAAGGGAGAGTGCCGTAGGCGGATCGCCACCTTCCCCGGGGCCACCGGAGAGGCCACCGCCACCATCTGATAGTTACCCGCCACCACGTCCCGCCCGTCGACCTGATACACGGCGGCATCGTTCTGCGGGCCGGCCGCAATGCCGTTCTCGCCCCTGTATGGCGCGCCTCCGGGTTCGTGCAGACTGGTGAACATACGCTCGAACACGCCGCCGGTTTCGATCCAGACCTGGAAGGGACGGCCACGTTGGGCCGTGAAGAAAAGCCGCTTCGTGGCGCCGGCGTCCAGGCCGAATAGACCGATCTCGGTCGACTCACCTGGCGGGAGCGGGTTCACTGCGGTCTGGACTACGCGAAACACCGGGCCGACGCTTCGGTTAGTGCCCCATCCGGTGATCACCGCACTCCTGGCAGTACCGGGATCTATAAACTCATTCCGGATCTCGAAAACCAATCTTTGGCCGTCTGCCGAGCCGACAGGGCGGGGTCGATCCAGCCATGACGCCGTCGTTTCGAAGCGCACCGGCCCCGTCGTCGGGTACGTGGAGAGGTGGATCTCTTCCTTGGTGAAGCCTGTTGTCTCTGCGATGACTGTCCAGTTTGCCACCGTCGTGCCCGACATGCTCGTCGTCTTGCCGGCAGCTTGCTCGAGCCAACTCCAGGCGCTGGGGAGATCGGGTACCCCGGTTCCCTGATCGACGAATGAGCCGCCGGAGAGCGGCATCGCCGTGACCATGAGCGCGCGCTTGACCTCAGCCGCCTCGACGGGCGTGCCCTCGGCGATGGTCGCGGAGAGGAGTCGCGCCGCCAGACCGGCCACGTGAGGCGCCGCCATGCTGGTACCGGCGTTGCGTTCCCCGCCGGTGTTCCACCACGGTACCGTGGAGTACGCCACCCCGGGTCCCACGACGTCGGGTTTGGCCAGCTCACCACCGCGGGAGCTGAAGAACGCCAATGGATCTTCCTGTGCCGGCCCGTTGGCCGGCCGCGCTAGAAACACCAAAGGGAACGTGGCGCCGACGGTGATGGGCCGCCGGGCGCTCCCGGGGAATCCCATGGTCGACAGGCCCGGACCGTCGTTGCCGGCACTCACCGTCATGACCACGTCGGGATGTCGGGCCAACAGGGAATCGACCAAACGGTCGATGGTGGCCGATCCTTCCCTCTCGTTGCCGACGCCGAAGCTCAGGTTTATGACCAACGGCATGCGGCGGCGCTCGGCGAAGGCGACAGCGTAGGCCATGGCTCGTAGCATGCTGCCGTCGACCGAGATACCGCCGCGGGCGTTGTTGGAAATCTTGAGGCCCAGGAGCCGAGCACCGGGGGCGACTCCATCGAAACCCTCGACGTCATACATGTCATGCCCGGCGGCGATGCCGGCGACATGGGTGCCGTGTCCGCTGGTGTCGAACATGAGGTCGAGTACCGGCCGGCCTTCCTGCTCACTGAAATTGACGGCGATGGCCAGAGGCGAGCGCTGATCCGGCCCGGCCACCCAACCGAACGTCCGGTGGTCGATCAGGTAGTCGTGCACCGGCCGCTCGTCGCTCAGCGTGCCGTCGCCGTCGGTATCGGCAAACAGCACCCAACCATTCTGTGCCCGGGTAACGATCACCACCAAGGTATCGGAGTATCGGCCGTTGCCGTTGAGGTCCGACGCCGGCAGCACCTCGGGATCGATCACCAACGGCGTTCCCAGGGGGATCTCGGCGATGCGACCGGCAAAGTATTCCTGGGATATGCTGTAGCTCACCACCCGCCCGACCCCGGAGAGCCTATGCGATCCAACCGTCACCACGTCGCCCTCCGGAGTGACCGGGTCGAGCGACACTCGCCCTTCTCCCGAAAAATCGCGCAAGTCCAACACTTTGGTGTCACCACCGCTGGTGATACCGAACCCGGCCACGTCGGTGTCCAAGCCGCTGTCGAGGATGGCGATGATTACCCCGCTACCGTCGTAGCGCGGATATCGCTCGGCAAATTGGGGTACGCCTGTTGGAGCGAGCGGCATCCATCCACTTAGGAACGCCGCCCTGGCGGGTTCGATGGGTACCGGTTCGGCCTGTGGGACAGATGGGTCGCTTGCGTTACCGGAGTTGGGAGCGGGATCTGTTTCGGTGCCGCCGGCGCCCCGGCTGCAAGCCAGGCAGACAACAACCAGAGCCATCAAGCGGCCCTGGGTGTAGCGCCCACCTGTGACCGTCACTGGTTCAGGGCAGCGTCGATGGGAGGCAGCACGAAGGGCCCGATGTGGGGGCCGGCGTAGTTACTAGTGACACGGAGCAGGAAGGCCAGGTAGTCACGGGTGTCTTCAGGCGAGACCACCGCGTCGACGAAGCCTCTGGCGGCGGCGTACTTGGAGTCGAGCTGTTCATCATAGTCCGACCGCATGGCGTCGACCGACTGCTGCACGTCTTCCGGAAGGGTAGACCCTGCCTTCTTGGCCTTGTCGATCTCGACACCGTGCACCGCCATCACCGCCGACTCGCCTTCCATGACTCCCATCCGGCCGGTGGGCCAGGTGAGAATGAAGTCGGGATCGAACCCCTGACCGGCCATAGCGTAGTAGCCTGCACCCGAAGCGTGATTGACGGTGAGCACGATCTTGGGCACCACCGCCGTCGACATTGCTTCGACGAACCTGGCGCCGGCGCGGATGATGCCGCTGTGTTCTGCATCAGGCCCGACCATGAACCCGCTGACGTCCTGAACGAACAACAGGGGAATCCGCTCGCGGCTAGCGGTGTCGATGAAGTAGGCCACCTTCTCGGCGCTCTCGGTGTAAACTATGCCGCCGAACTTCGGTCGCTCCCCGTCCTTGCCTTTAATGAGGCCCCGCTGGTTGGCGATGACCGCCACCGGGCGTCCCTCGATGTGGCCGTGGCCACAGATCATCTCCTTGGCTACCTCGGACTGGAACTCGGCGAGAGTCCCGCCGTCGAGAATGCAGTCGAGCAGCTCTCGCATGTCGTACGACATCCGGTGGTCCTTAGGCAGCAGATCGTACAGTGCCGCCGGATCACTGGCGGGAGGAGTGTTCTCCTTCAGGCTATGACGCACGCCTTCGTGCCGCGGCAGACGGCCGACGTACTCGCGCACTCGGGCCAGGCATTCCTCGTCGTTGGCTGTCTCGTAGTGAGCCACGGCGCTGATCTGAGTGTGAGTCGCGGCGCCACCCAGAGTTTCGGCGTCGATGGTCTGGCCGGTGGCTCCCTTGACCAGATTGGGTCCGCCGAGCCCCATGAAGCTGGTACCGTCCACCATGAAGATCACGTCCGACAGTGCCGGCAGGTATGCCCCACCGGCCACACAGCTCCCCATGACAGCCGCTATCTGGGGCACGTGCAGGAAGTGTCGCATAATCGAGTTGTAGTAGAACAACCGAGCGGCGCCGTACTGCCCCGGGAAGACACCTCCCTGGTAGGGGAGGTTCACACCGGCGCTGTCCACCAGATAGATGATGGGGATGCGCTGCCGCATGGCAATTTCCTGTGCCCGGAGCATCTTCTTGATGGTCTCCGGCCACCAGGCGCCCGCCTTGACGGTGGCGTCGTTGACGATCACCACCACCTCACGCCCCTCGACCACGCCGACCCCTGTGATGACGCCGGCCCCAGGGGCCTGCCCGTCGTATTGATCGTAGGCCACCAACAGGCCGATCTCCACCCAGATGGAATCGGGATCGAGCAGTTGTTGCAGCCGTTCGCGCGGGGCCAGCTGCCCCCGCTTGTGCATCCGCGCAATGCGCTTCTCCCCCCCGCCCTGCTCGAGGCGGGAGGCTATGGCGCGATATTCGTCGGTCAGCTCGCGCAGGCGGGTTGGCTTGGATGCTGGTTTCTGAGGTGTCAAGGACGCCGTCTATTCGGTGAGGTTCGCGCCGGCCCATTCCTGGATGTACGCGATCAGATCAGTGGTGGGCGTGCCGGGTCCGAACAGGCGACCGATACCCTTAGTCTCGAGAGCTATGAGATCCTGCTCCGGGATGATGCCCCCTCCAGTGATCAGAATATCCTCCCGCTCCGCGTCGACCAGGAGATCCCGCACCCGGGGAAACAGCGTCATGTGCGCACCGGAGAGAATGGAGAGCCCCACCACGTCCACGTCCTCCTGAATGGCGGCCGTAGCGATCATCTCCGGTGTCTGATGCAGGCCGGTGTAGATGACCTCCATGCCGGCGTCGCGCAAAGCTGCCGCCACAACCTTAGCCCCGCGATCGTGTCCATCTAGGCCGGGTTTGGCGACGAGGATGCGGATGGGACGAGAAAGCGTAGTCGATTCGGTCATCATCACGGGGGAGAGAGGGCTAAAAGGGCTAAGAGGGCTAAGAGGGCTAAGATTGGCTACGTCATACGCACGACGCACGACGCACGACGCACCCCACCAATCTCGCCCTTCCCCCACACTCTGGTCAAATCACCGCCTCAGCGGAAGCGTA
>CAXMUQ010000264.1:0-19896 GCA_964196605.1 uncultured Acidimicrobiia bacterium | reverse complement strand
CCTGGGGAGCGACATCGGGGACCAGCTGTACCTAAGCACGCTGCGGACTGAACTCCCACCGGTGATGGAACGCCACGCGCCCGGGTTGGTGATCTACTTGGCTGGAGCCGACCCCGCGTTCGACGACAAGATCGGTGATTGGCGCATCACTGCTGACGGGATGATCACCCGGGACCAGTTCGTTATCGATACCATCCGGAGAACGGTCCCCCAGGCCGCCACGGCGGTTGTCCTGGGCGGTGGGTACGGTCCCAATGCGTGGCGCTATTCGGCTCGCTTTTTCTCGTGGCTCATCACTGGCGAAGTAATCGAACCTCGTGAACCAGGAGACATCTTCCTGAGTGTGAGCCGGTTGGTGCCCATGCTCCGGGATCCGGAACTGACCAAGGGGGCGAGCGACGACGGTGGATGGGGACTCAGTGCCAGCGACCTCCCCGGATTCGGCGCCGACGATATCGAAGCCAGAGTGTTGGACCACTACACACCACACGGGATCGAGTTGGTGTTGGATCGTACTGGAATACTGGCCGCGCTAAGGGACCGGGGATTTTCCACACCCACTGTCGAGGTCGCGGGCGGCAGTGGCGTACCTCCAACGGTCAGGGTATTCGGAGACGCCGAACACACGCAGTTGGTATTGGAATTCCGTATCGTTCGCAGCCAGACGATCATCCCCGGACAGGACGTCCTCTTGGTGGAGTGGCTCTTGCTGCAGAATCCGGCGGCCGATTTCGACGACCGGAAGCCGCGGCTTCCCGGACAGGAACACCCGGGTCTCGGGCTACTTGGCCAGGTAGCCGGACTCCTCATAGCGATGGCGGACGCGTTGAAGCTCAGTGCCGTCGCCTTCATGCCGGCCAACTACTACATCGCGGTCCTCAGCCAGCACCATCTGCGGTTCGCCGACCCGGAAGCGCAGGGAATATTCGATAGCCTGTATCAGGCCCTGGGCCACTTGTCGTTGTCCGAGGCCAGCCGCGCTCTCGAACAAGGTCGGGTACGCGACAGCCAGACCGATCTGGCTTTTCGCTGGGAACCGAGCCCAATGGTCACGCCCAAAGGCACGGTCATGCGGCACCGACTGAATTCACCAGAATACCGGGACGCCGTAAACGTGGCTCGCGGCCGGCATCATTTCACGGTGGCCGATTCAATCCCTAGGCCAGGGTGAGAATACTGAATAGTGGATGCCACGAATGTTGTATGATGAAATGAAGGACGAACGAGATCTCAATATTACTTATTCGTGGCATCTTTTATTCGTGGCATTCTGTGAAACCGCCAAAGAAGGAACCTCATGCCAGTCACCATAGATCCTCGTGTGACCGAACGGATGGTCACCGTACGTCGGGAACTCCACCGGCACGCTGAACTGAGCTGGCAGGAGCACCTCGCCGCCGATCAGGTGTGCCGGCATCTGGATGACATCGGCGTGAGCTACCGGAGGGATGTTGCCGGGACCGGCGTGGTGGCGGATCTCCCCGGGGATGCTGGCAAGCCGCTGGTAGCCATTCGTGCGGACATGGATGCCTTGCCAATTTCGGAGGAGACGGGACTCGCTTTCGCATCGGAGACGCCAGGCGTCATGCACGCCTGTGGTCACGACGGACACACCAGTATGGCCCTCGGTGCCTTGGAACTATTGGCGGGCGACAAAGATCGGATTGGACCGGTGCGGTGCCTGTTCCAGCCGGCGGAGGAAGTCGGGGCGGGAGCGCTCGCCATGATCGAAGCGGGCGCGCTCGAAGGGGTGGACATGATCTTCGGCATCCACGTCGATCGCAATCACCCTACCGGGACCATTGTGATCCACGAAGGAGTTGTGAACGCGTCGACCGATACTTTTCGGATAGAGATCTCGGGGCAGGGGGGACACGCCGCCAGGCCGCACGAAAGCGTCGACGCGATTGTCGTGGGAAGCCTCCTCGTCACGGCCATCCAGACGATCGTGTCACGCGAGATCAACCCGGTTCACCCGGCGGTCGTCACCGTCGGGCGGTTCGACGCCGGGTCCGCCGCCAACGTCATCGCCGGCCACGCCACGCTCGAGGGGACCCTTCGCTCCCAGGACGCTGGGGTGCGGGACCATCTGGTCGAAGCGCTGCGTCGGGTTGCCACCGCGGTAGGCCAGATGCACGAAGCCGACATCACTGTGTCCTTCGACGCCGGCACCCCGGTCGTGGTCAATCCACCCGCCATGGCTGCGTTGGCGCGTCGGGCGGCTGGGCGAGTCGTGCCGGAGGGGAATGTGGTTCCGCTGCACGTGGCCAACATGGGCGGGGAAGACTTCGCCTATTACCTGGAGCAGGTTCCTGGTTGTTTTGTCCGTCTGGGAGCCCAGGCGGAGGGCCGGGAAGGGTATCCCGCCCATTCGAGCCGTTTCGACTTCGATGAGGCCGTCCTGCCGGTCGGGGCCAGCTACTTCCAGGAAGTCGTCAAGGAAGCTCACGCCACGGGAGCGTAACGCCGGCTCAGGTCCCCTCTAGCGTCCCGTCCAGCCGGGCCCCCGGACCACGCGCCCCGGCGTCGCGCCGGTGTGTTCGCCGTCCAGCAGCACGGCTGTGCCGTTTACCCACACGTGCACCATGCCTTCCGCCAATTGATGGGGCTCGGCGAACGTGGCGTGGTCACGAATTTCGTCGGGGTCGAACACCACCACGTCGGCATACATCCCCGTGGCCAGGCGTCCACGCCGTTCGATCTTCAGGTTCTCTGCCGGCAGGGTCGTTAGTCGCCGGACGGCCTCCTCCAATGGGATAACGTCTTCATCGCGCGTGTACCTGCCGAGCAAGCGGGCGAAATTGCCGTAGGCCCGTGGATGGGGGTTGGACTCGAGGAATACTCCCGCGGGCGTCATCGATCCGGCGTCGGAACCAAAACTGACCCACGGGACGGCAATTTGTCGCTTGACGTTGTCCTCCGACATGAGGAAGTAGACCGTCCCTACGCGGCTGTGGTCCGCAATCACCAAGTCCATCGCGGTCACTTCAGGGGACGTGCCGCGGAGCGCGGCCACCTCCGTCAGTGTCTTCCCCGTGAGGTATTTGAGGGAATCTTCCTTGAAGCCGACTACCAGAACGTTGTCGGTCGATCCCGCCGCGAGGTACAAGTTCTCCCAATCGTTCGTAGGCGTGGTCATCTCCCGAACAACACGGTCGCGTGTTGCCGGATCCTTCAGTCGTTCCACCCACTCGTCGAGACCACCTTCCTGTACCCACGGCGGCATGGCCGCGTCGAGGCCGGTCGCACCGGCGGTATAAGTGTACATGTCGGCGGTGATGGCCAAGCCATTGGCCCGGGCTGAATCGATCCTGGCGATAACCGCGTCGATCTTGTCCCAATTGGGTTGCCCCGCTGCCTTGAGGTGGTACACCTCCGCCCCGATCTCCGCCTCACGCGCGATGGTGATCAATTCCTCCAACGCGCCCAACAGATTGTTTCCTTCGCTCCGCATGTGCGATATGTACATCCCGCCGTACTCTCCGGCGACCGACGCCAGGGCGATTAGCTCGTCCGTGTCCGCGTAGAACGCCGGTGCGTATATGAGCGACGACCCGACCCCGAGAGCGCCCTCTTCCATCGCCGTCCGCACCAAGGCCTGCATGCGGGAGAGTTCTTCGGCGGTGGGGGCGCGGTCTTCTTGTCCCAGCTCGTGGATCCGTACAGTCGTAGCCCCGACAAATGATGCGATGTTGGGGCTGGTGCCGCGCCGCTCGAGCATCTCGAGGTATTCGCCCAGGGTAGTCCATGTTATGTCATACTTGATATCACCCTGCTGCTCCAGAGACTGCTGCTTCATCGATTCGTTCAGTGGGCCCATCGACCAGCCTTCCCCGAAGACTTCCAGCGTTACGCCTTGCCGGATGTCGCTTTGGGACCGGCCATCTTCGATCAGCGACTCGGTCGCCCAACTCAACATGTTGATGAACCCAGGGGCCACCGCCAGGCCGCGCGCGTCGATCTCCACCCTTGCCGATGCTTCGGACAGATTTCCCATGGCCGCGATGGTGTCGCCATTGATAGCGACGTCGGTCACCGTGGGTGCCGTTCCCGTGCCATCGTAAACGGTGCCGTGCCGCAGGATGACGTCGTAGTCCGGCGACTGGCACGCACCGGTAACGAGAATCAGTGAAAGCAGTTTTAGTCGCGTGTTCATCGTGCCTCGCCCGAGGAGCTTACAGAAGGCTTGCCGTATCGCACGGCGGTGATTTCCGCCAGAATGGCCAGCGCGGTTTCTGCCGGCGCCCGTCCACCAAGATCCAGGCCTATTGGTCCGTGGAGCTGGCTGAGTTGTTCCGGAGTCACCCCGGCCGCCGCCAACCGTTCCCGTCGCGCCGATTGGGTTTTCCGTGATCCGATGGCGCCAACATAGCGGGCAGGTGACCGCAAGGCGATCTCTAGTGCCGGGTCGTCGAGTTTTGGGTCGTGACTCAGGACCACGACGTAGGTAGCCGGATCTAGGCCAATCTGTTCGAAGGCGTCACCTGGCCACCCGAGCACTAGTTGATCCGCCATGGGGAATCTCTCTTTGGTCAAGAACCCCTGACGGGCATCGGCCACAATCGTTGCGTAGCCAAGCTGTTGCGCCATCGTCACCAGGGGCACCGCGATGTGTACTCCGCCGAACACTACCAAACGGGGTTGGCGTGGCACCAGTTCGAAGAACACGTCGATCGTGCCACCCGAATGCTCCACCGAATGCGTGCCACTCCGATCGTTGGCCAACACCTGCAGGGCCAGGGCCCGCACGTTCTCTCTCAGATCATCCAACCCATCGGGAATCGATAGGTCAGTCGTTGCAGATCGACCGGCAGGCTCCAGTGGCCCGTCGCTGGTGCCGTCATCCCGCACCACCCAACTCCAGCCCGCTCGCTCGTTACCTTCGATTATGGTGGCGAACACCACTCCACCTGAGCCACGCGCCGCCTCCACCAGCTCGGGGCGCACGGCCGGTTCGACGAATACTTCGATGGTGCCGCCGCAGGCTAGGCCTACTTCCCACGCCTGATCGTCCGAAACTCCGTAACTGACCACGCCCGGAGCACCGCGTTCCATGGCGTCCACGATTGCCTCGGCCGCCGCCCCCTCGATGCATCCCCCTGACACTGACCCCGCGATACCGCCATCGTGGTCTGCCAGCAGGCAGGCGCCCTCCGCCCTCGGAGCTGACCCCCATATCCGCGTCACCACCGCGCGCCCAACCGCGGCGCCGGTGCCGGTCATTCTGTCCCAGTCGTCCAATACGTCACGCATCAGTAAACCTCCCCGGGTTGGATGACCCGAGGTGGCCGCGCCGCCTCGATGGTCCCGATTTCCGGAACGGTAAGCGTATAATCACTCACTATCATATCCCGTTCCTCTAGCCTTCCAGGTCGACCGACAGAGTGCGCGCATACGGCGGCAGGCGGAATCGCATGTCCGCTTGCAGTAGACCGCCATGTCCCAGCCCGGCAAGAGTCGCCGGTGTCGGATGCTCCCCCGTCATGAGTCGCGGAAAGATCATGTCGGCCGCTGTGGCCATGTTGAACATGCCGCAGCGTGGCAGCCCAAGGATGACGGCGTCGCGGACTGCCGCGAGCCACACCATCGAACCCGGATGCGCCGGCACCCCTCGACGAATGAGCCGGCCGTCGAGTCGCTCCAGCGCTGTGAAGAACGGTGCCAACGGATCTCCCGCCGATACGCCACCGACCAGGAAGACACCCACCCCGCGACCCAATGCTTCCTCTAGTATTCGCTGCAATTCATTAGCTGCCGCATCTGGTTCTGCGGCTGAGGTACTGTACGTCCCATCCATCGTCCCACATAGGGCGGTTACCCTCAGCTCGGCCGCGGCCGCGAATCGATCCAGTTCGGCCGAATCCTCCGGGTGGGCCGCCACCGCCGCAACCCGGATCTGTTGGTAGCGACGGAGAGCAACCAGGCCTTCGTCACCTGCCAATCCTTCACCGCGTTGTACCGCCCCGGCGTCCACCAAGTGCGGGGCCACCTTGACCCCGGCAACCGGCTGGCCCTCGGCCACGGCCTGACCGTCGAACAGCGTGAACACTTCCAGCGGGTCGATGGTATTCACCGCTTCTAGAACGTCGGTCCGGATGTGCAGGACGCCGTCCGCCTCAGCAAGAAGGTTGATCCGGCTTTGACGGATCCGGCCGATGACGATGCCAGGACCTGCTATGGCCTTTGCCAGCCGCTGGGCCGCTTGGTCTTCATGGAGATCGTCAGGGCCCGGCCAGGCGAGCGACAAAGACACACCAAGCTTGCCGGTGACAGCCGCATTCAGGATGTCGGTGGCCATCGCCTCGTCCAGCACTGTGCCCTTCGAGTAACGTGACCGCCCGGTTCTGACTGGTGCCAGGAGTACCGACCCCATCAAGGTAGTAGCCGAGATCTCCTGCAAGGCGGTCAGGGTGATCCGGGCGGCCTTCACGCGTGTCCCAACGTCGTCAGTGGGGTAGGCAACCGACGAGTGATCAGTTGGCCGCCTCGGATGCCTGTTGGGCGAACGTAACCCAAAACTCATCCGTCAGTTTTCGCATGGCTCCCTCCAACAAGCGGGCACCGAAACTGGCTACCGTTCCGCTGACCGTGGCGGTCGCTTTCCAGGAAAGCTGTGTCGTCTCCGCGCCCCGTTCGTGTAGGCTGATGGAAGTGAACACATCGACCTCCGAGCCAGGCGCCTTGCCGTGCGCGTGCATTCGGGCGCTTTCCGGCTCGACCAGATCCGAGAGCTCGATCTCCAGCGTGAAGCTCAGTTTTATGGCGCCGACGCCGAGACCGCTGACCACCTTGAAGTGGGTATCGTCGATGGCTTCTACGGATTCCACGCCCGGAGCGGCCGCGGCGACGGCGTGTGGATCGAGCAACCTGCGCCACACGGCCTGTCTGGGAGCGGAGATCATCGGGTCGCCGGAAAAGTCGAGGTGCATCTAGAGTTCGTCCTCCAATACAGCGAGATCAGCAGGGGTGTCGATGTCGGGGTTGCTTCCTTCCACGGTCACGGTCATCACCCAATCTGTGTGCGACTCCAGTGTCGGGCCAAGCCCCCGGTCTCCCTGGACGTCGTCGATGAGGTGCCATCGGCTTCGATCGAGCAGCACGGGATGACCGGGAACGCCGGGATCGTCGGAGTACACCGGCCTCACGATGTCCGCTCCTCCCAGCCACGCGTTCTTCAATGCGGCGAGCACTTCCTGGCGTACCATCGGTTGGTCGGCCAGAACGATAACGGCGGCCTCCGCCCTTGGCTCAATAGGGGGATCGTCGAGCCGCCGGATGCCGAGCTGCAGCGAACGCCCCATGCCGCTTGCCGGATTGGGGTTTTCGACCAACACCGAGCCACTTTGGGCAATGGTATGCGCCACGGCGTCGTCGCCGGCCGCGGTGACGGTCACCATACCGGCCACCAGGCCCGAGCGCCGCGCCACCGTGAGGTGCTCCAGTGTTTGCAGTACCAAGGGACGGCCCCGGAACGTGGCCACCAGTTTGTTGGATCCGAACCGGCGCCCGCACCCCGCCGCCAGCACCACGGCCCAGAGCGGACGCATAGGCCGACTATCCGGCGCGGGCCATGGCAGCTGTCACCGCCCGCCCGAAGGCCACCTTGGCAAGCTGGCGTCGATACGGTTCCGGGGCGTGCAAGTCGCCGATTACGTCGACGCCGGCCAGCGCCTCGTGTGCCACAGTCGCGATATTCTCCGACTCGCCCTTGGTGTCGATCAGGCCGTCCGTATCCGCCAGAAAGACATTGTCGGCCACCCCGGTCAGGGCCACTACGCAGTGACTGATACGGCGCCGGCTGATCTTGACGACCGCCGCCGCGCCAGCCATGGCGTACCCCGACGCTGGTTGCCTGAAGCTTTCGTAAGCCGATCCGGCGCCACGCGGAAGACCCGGCAGCACGATTTCAATCAGCAACTCCTCGGGCTCCTTGGCGGTGTTGAATGGTCCCAGGAAAAATTCGGCCGCCGGCACCGTGCGGCGACGTGAGCGGGATCTGAGCTTGAGCTCCGCGCCCAGCGCCATCATCACCGCAGGCATGTCGGAGGCCGGGTCGGCGTGGGACAGGTTTCCGCCGATGGTGCCGCGGTTGCGCACTTGCAGATCCGCCACCTGGCGAGTGGCCTCGCCGATGATGGGGAATCGCTCCTGCAACACCTCGGATTCGGCCAATTCGCGATACGTGGTACCGGCACCGATCCGCGCGCCACGGCGGTGCTCTTCGATACCCTTGAGCTCCTCGAGGTGGGCGATGTCGATCACCTTGGACACGTGAGCCATGCGAAGCTTCATGAGCGGCAACAAGCTGTGACCTCCCGCAATCACCACACTGCCGTCGCCGGCCGTCAAAGCCTTGAGTACCTCCTTGAGGCTGGAGGCCCGTTGGTAATCGAAGGAATTGGGAATCACGCTGCACCCCCGTTCTTCGCTGCGGCCTGGATCGCTGCCCACACCCGGGCTGATGTGAGCGGTTTGTCGATGTGGCTGATACCGAATGGCGCGAGCGCGTCACACACCGCGTTCACCACACATGCTGCCGAGGCGATCGTTCCCGCTTCGCCGATTCCCTTGACGCCGAGCGGGTTGACGGGGGAGGGCGTAACCGTGTGGTCGGTCTCGATGGCCGGCATCTGGCTCGCGCGGGGGACGGCGTAGTCGAGCATCGAGCCCGTCAGCAGCTGGCCCTCGTCATCGTACACGGCCATCTCCAACAACCCCTCTCCCAAACCCTGGATGACACCGCCGTGGATCTGTCCCTCCACGATCATCGGGTTGATATGCGGGCCGCAGTCGTCCACCGCGATGTAGCGTAGGATTTTGACCTCGCCTGTCGCAGCGTTGACCTCCACGGTGCACAAGTGGGTGCCGAACGGATAGACGAAATTACTGGGATCGAAGAACGCCGTGGCTTCCAGGCCCGGTTCCATCCCTTCCGGGAGGTTCCAAGCGACATTGGCCATGCCCGCTACTTCAGCGAAGGGCTTGGAGTTTGCCGGGGAGCCCCGCACGGCGAAAGCGCCGTCCTCCCAAACGATGTCGTCCTCACTCGCTTCGAGCAAGTGAGCGGCGATCTTCTTGGCTTTTTCCTTCACTCGCTGGGCCGCGATCTTCACAGCCGATCCACAAACCGCGGTGGTGCGGCTGCCGTACGTACCCCAACCCTGCGGCGTAGTGTCGGTGTCGCCTGCCACGACGTCGATATTCTCAATGGGGTAGCCGAACTCGTCGGCTACGATCTGGGCGAAGGTGGTTTCCTCGCCCTGGCCATGCGGTTTGGCTCCGATGTACACTCTGACGCTCCCCGTCGGGTAGACCCGGACGATGGCCGAGTCATAGAGGCCGCCGCCAAACCCCACGGCTCCGGCCACCTTGGACGGACCTAGACCGCACATTTCGAGATAGGTCACCACGCCGACACCTAGATACCGTCCGTCCGCGCGCGCCTTGCTCTGCTCCGCTCGAAAACCCTTGTAGTCCAGAATGCCGAGCGCCTTGTCGAGCGCCCGCTCGTAGTTGCCGGAATCGTAGACGAGTCCTGTGGCAACCTCGTGGCCGTCCTCGAAGGCAGGAATGAGGTTCTTGCGCCGCAAGGCAACTGGATCGGCCCCGATCTCACTGGCCAGCAGATCTACCAGTCGCTCGATGAGGAACGTCGCTTCGGGACGGCCCGCGCCTCGATAGGCGTCGACCGGCGTGCCGTTGGTGTACACGCCGTAGACGGTCGCGGCCACATTGGGAATGCCGTAGGGCCCGCAGTATACCAACCCGTGGAGGATGGTAGGTACGCCCGGGGCTGCGGTGGAGGCGTATCCGCCCAGCCCGGCGTACACCTTGGTCCGAAGGCCGGTAATCTTCCCGTCCTTGGTGCCGCACATCTCCACGTATTGCACGTGGTCCCGCCCGTGCGTCGTGGCCTTGTAGTTTTCCGATCGGTCTTCCGTCCACTTGACCGGCCGCCCCAGTTCCATGGCCGCAAAACTCACCAAGGCCTCGTCGCCGTAGGTGGCAATTTTGCTGCCGAATCCTCCGCCGACTTCCGGGGATATAACATGAAGGTGGTGCTCGGGCACGCCGAGCATTATCGAACAGAGAAACCGAGCGATATGCGGATTCTGGCTCGTCGTCCACAACGTCAGTTGGCCGGTCGCGGCGTTGTGGGTGGCAACCGCCGCCCGCGGCTCCATGGCGTTGGGGATCAGCCGCGCGTGGACGATCCGCTGGGACACCGTGACTTCAGCGGCAGCGAACGCAGCCTCGGTGTCACCGCCGTTGACGTGCCACTCGAACGCAATGTTCAGCGGAATGTCGTCGTGGATCTGTGCCGCGTTGCCGTCCGTCGCGCGCTCAGGATCGATCGACGCGTCGAGCGGGCCGTAGTCCACGTCTACCAGATCCATCGCATCGCGAACCGCGGCTCTGGATTCTGCCACCACCATCGCCACCGGATCCCCCACGTAGCGTACCTTGTCATCGGCCAGAAGGAGATGTGGCGGGATCTTGAGATCGCAGTCCGGCACGTTCCAGGCACACGGCACCGGCGCGAGACGGTCTTTGACGTCGGCTCCGGTGTACACGGCCACGACGCCGGGAGCGCCCTGGGCCGCGGAGACGTCTATCCTCTTGATTCGCGCATGAGCGTAGGGGCTCCTCACGAAGCCCGAATAGACCATGCGTGGGAGTTTGATGTCGTCGGTGTACGTGGCCGAACCCGTCAGGAGCCGGGGGTCCTCGCGCCGCCGTATCGAGGATCCAAAGAGCGTTGCCATAGTGCCGACTCCTAGACGCCGGCCCCTGAGCCGGCGCGCATGGTGGATGCTGCAGCGTTGATGGACTTGACGATGTTCTGGTAACCCGTGCACCGGCAGAAGTTGCCTTCCAACCCATCACGGATCTCTGCGTCACTGGGTTCGGGATTCGACCGCAGGAGGTCGATCGCGGTCAGAATCATCCCGGGAGTGCAGAAACCGCACTGCAGTCCATGGTGCTCCCAGAAGGCTTCTTGCAAAGGGTGGAGGTTGGTTGCGGTGCCGATCCCCTCGATGGTGGTAATCGCCGCCCCCTCCGCCTGTACCGCGAGAACGGTGCAGCTCTTGACCGCGAGCCCGTCGATCAAGACGGTGCACGCGCCGCACTGACTGGTGTCGCAGCCGATGTGTGTGCCGGTGAGGTCAAGGTCGTCCCGCAGTACCTGGGTGAGCAGCGTGCGCGGCTCCACCTGCACCGTGTGGGATTCTCCGTTGATGGCCAGGGTGACGGGTCGCTTCATGGTCGTGGTCGCTTTCCAATGGGTAGCAGCCTCGCAGGCTGGGCTGCCGGGGACGGATCCATAGACTAGGCTACTCCTGAGGCAACGGACGTCAAGGATGGCGTCTTGTCCCGCCCTTGCCGTCCTGCTAGCCTAGGAACGAAGAAACGCGTCCAATTCCCTAGGCCTGAGGAGCCCCACCGGGTGATCGATAGCCCCCCTCTCCGGATTGCCATATTCTCGGAAGTGTATTGGCCCATGGTGAGCGGCGTCGGTGTGACGCTGCACCGCCTGACCGATGCCCTACTGGCACGGGGCCATGCCGTCCGAGTCTACTCGCCGGCGTACCCTCTCCCGCCAGAAACCAAAGACCGGCCCGAAGTGTTCCGTGTGCCGGGTGTCCCCTTCTTCATGTACCCCGACGTGCAGTTCGCCTTGCCACGGCGGGGAGGCATCCTCGCGGACGCGCGCGCCTTCAACCCCGACCTTGTCCACGTCGCCACCGAATTTTCCATGGGTGTTACGGGAATCAAGGTTGCCAAGGCGCTCGGCATCCCGGCCATCGCCTCGGCTCACACCGACTACGAACAGTACGCTTCACGGTACTACAAGGTCGGCTGGGCCATCCGCGCCGGCTGGCACTACATGCGCTGGTTTTACGGTCAGACCGAAATGGTATTGTGCCCCACTCAATTCTTCGAGCGGCATCTCAACAAGAGAGGTATCTGCAACACCGGCATCTGGAGTCGCGGGATCGATTCGATGAGCTTCCATCCCCGCTTCCGCCGGAGCGAGTACCGCGCCACCTTCGGTGCCAGGGAACGGGACGTGGTGGTGACCTACGTGGGACGGATCGCCCGCGAGAAGAATCTTCTCCTGCTGCTCGATGCCTGGGAACTCCTCGGCACCCGCCGCCGCAACGCTCAGCTGGTCTTGGTCGGCCGGGGGCCCTTGGAAAACGAGATCCGCCAGCGCGGCGTGCCCGGCGTTCACCTGGTTGGTTTGAAGCAGGGGGAGGAGCTGGCCACTGCCTATGCTTCCGCCGACTTGTTCGCCTTTCCATCAACAACCGAGACCTTCGGCAACGTCCTCCTCGAGGCTATGGCGTCGGGCCTTCCGTCGCTGGTGGCGGCGGCCGGTGGTGTGCTCGAATTCGCCCGGCACGGAGCCAACAGTTGGCTGGTCCAGCCGGATTCCACGGACGCGCTGATCGAGGGGTTGGAGCGTTTGTTGAATGACGGCGAGTTACGGAGAAGCTTGGTGGCGGGCGCCATCGACACTGCCAGGGGTCGGTCGTGGACCGGCGTCGACGCCGACCTGATGGCCGATTATCGCAAGGTGATCGCCCGGCAAACCATCGTCCGCGCCGCCTGACAGTCCCACCCAGCGCACTAGTCCTCCGGTCCAAGCACCAATTCCCGAAGCTCTTCCGGCTCTTCGAGCCAGTAATCGGGCGTAGTATCCGCTAGGTCATCCCGGCCGAACGGCCCCCACAAAACCGCGCCGGTGGCAACCCCCGCTGCCCGGCCCGATTTCATGTCGTGCACGCTGTCTCCCACGAACAGGGTCCGGCCGACGTCGGCGTCGAGTTCCCGTAGCGCACGGTGAACCGGCTCGGGATGAGGCTTCGGCCGCTCCACGTCGTCGGCGCAGACCAGTAGGTCGAACGTCGAGTCCAAACCGACGAGCCTGAGCCCTCGACCGGCTCCCTGGCGGCTCTTGCTGGTGACCAGAGCCGTGCGGCAACCGGCTTCACGCACGGCGATCACCACTTCGACGATTCCGGGATACGGCTTCACGGCGTCGTCGTGATGCTTCAGGTTGTAGTCGCGGTAGGTCGCTGTCATCGCCGCTAGAAGCCCTTCGTCCCCGGCCCAGTCGGCGAATTGTTGTTTGAGAGGGATTCCCAGTCCCGCGAGCCAATGCGCGTCGGTTCGCGGTGGAAAGCCGTGCACCCGCAGCGTGTGATGGTAGCTGTCGAGGATTAGTCGGACGGAATCGATGAGGGTCCCGTCGAGATCAAAGAGGACGGTGTCGAATCTTGGCATGCGGGCAACGTAGTGGGCGGCGGAGCCGCTTGCCAGTGAGCACGAGGTGGCTTGCCAGCCCGTCGTGCCACGCGTGTCCATCCCTAGTGGCCCTGCGGCACGAATGAGGTAGCCGATCGACTCTCCGGCCGATCGCCGGCGAATTCGAATTACTCCGGTCGGAACATGATCAGACCTGTCAGGCTGATTTCCGTCTGATGCGTTGGAAGATCGGCCGGTGGATAGTCCGCTGTCGCAATCATGCCGGATTCCGATTGCGACAGCCGCGCGATCAGAGCCTCTTCGCCCGCCGTGTGCCCTCCCGCAAGGAATCGCAGGGCATCGTCCAGGCGCCTGAGGCTTGGCCCATCACGATCGCGCGCGGCGCGGACGGCCTCGTGACGCAAACGGTAGATGAGCGGCCGCAGGCCGTATGTCGGCTGCGTCGCTGCCCAGCGCCCGCGCAGCATACGGTCACGGACCTCTCGCTCCACTCGCCGCACGGCTGTGAGAGCGTCGTCCTGATCGACACGTGATGGATGCAGCATCGCGGAGCACGAGTGGGCCATGGTCAGTCGTTCCGTAACTACACCTGGATCCTCCGTCCATCCATTTTCGGACAGCCACACCAGGATGCTGAACCACGATGGTGTGCCGGGAAACCATCTGCCCACGTCCAACCCGCGAGCGCAGTCACGGAGGCCGGGGAACGTCCGGTAACTCCCTCTAATCGCCAAGCCCGCCAGAATTCCGCGTGGGCCGAAAGGGGCCACCGCCATTCCCCCGCGCTGAGGCCGTCCTCCCAGTTCCTCGACCATTCGCGCCCGCCAGCGCCACCGTTCTCTTCCTGTGGTGGTCAGCCCCAGGCGCTTGGCGATCCGGTCCTTGCGATCGAGGGCGTCCAGCAACTGAAGCTCATGATCGAGTGACGCGGGAGGCTCGAATCGGATGATGGCGACATGGCTGTGGATCGATCCGGCACGGACGGCCCTCCCGTTCCTTTGCTCCACACGCACTTCATGCCACGGGAGATCGTAATGCACCACCCGTTCGGCGGTGTGAAGGTCCAGCCCTTCAGCGGCGACATCGGTGGTGATGAGTACCCGTGGTGCGTGCGGTTCCACCCACGCCAACCGGCGCTCCTGCGGGCGAAAGAAGGCGAGTGCGTCTTCTCTGGCCACCCGGGCATGGCCAACGCCGGAAGCACTCCCCGTGCACCACGCGACGGGTACGCCGCGCAGATTACGCCGGAGGTACTCGACGGTGGACGTGAAGTTGACGAATACAAGCGATCGTTTGCCATCTTCGAGAATGGCTTGCAATCCCTGGACCTTCAGATCCGGTGGACCGCGTTGCTCGACCGTCAGTCGCAGTAGGTCGGCTACTCTAGGGAGATCCGCCGCCGCCAATTGGCATCGACTCTCGCCGCCGGCCACTAGCGACCACATGACCAGTTGTTCCGGAGCCTCAGACGTGAAGTCCCGCAGCGCAGCACGACTCAGGGACTTTCCCTCTGCGGCCGCGTCACGCGCGTGAAGCAGCAGTGATTGATATCGCTTGGCCACCGAGTGTAGCGCCTCGGGGCTAGACGCCTGTGCCCGCCAGAACACTCCGCGGAGGAGCTGCGCCACCGAGTCCTCATCCGACAGTTCTAGCTGGCGGATGGCGTCCGTCACCGGTTCGAGATCCTGGGCTCCACCGGCCGGCCAACCCCACGTCGATTCTCGAACGTCGGGCCGTGAGTGATCCCCACTGATGGAACCAACGATGATCAGATTTCCCAAGGCAGCGTGCGGCCCGTCCTGGCCAATGGCTTCCTGTAGCGATCCCACGCCGCAGGCTCGCAGCGCGTCCCCGCGAACGGCCAACCGAAGTTGATGCATCAAGTCGTCGGCGCTGTTGACGACAGGAGTCGCACTCAACATCAGCGTGGGCTTGCCCGTGATCCATGGCGCGAGTGTGCGGTATCGAACGGTTCCGGGATTTCTGAAGTGATGGCTTTCGTCGATGACGACCAAGCCGGACATGGTGGGCGGTGGCCGCCCCCGGCTCAGTCGAGCGTGCGACCACGCCCGGATATTCACCCCGAGGCGCCTGGCGACGGTCCTCCATTGCATGACCAGTGAGGGAGGCACGATACAACAGGTATCCCGCGGCCCGTTCAGGAGTGCAGCCACAGCGAGAGCAATGTACGTCTTGCCGGTCCCGACCGGGTCCGCCAGCAGGCACCCACGAAACAGCGCCAGGGTATGAATCACCCGGCGGACCGTACGGCCCTGGTCTGGGCGAAGCCACTCAGGCGCGCGGCACTCCGCCTCTCCTGGTGCCAGGGAATTCGCCAGAGCCCGCGCCACCATCAAGCAATCAATACCGGTCTCCGGTTCGAGCAGAGAAGTCACGGGCTCTGCCCCCTCATTTGCTATGCGGACCGGTTGCGGCATCGATCAGTCGAGAAGCTCGAGCGCCTGGCGGTCAGAGCCTCCCAGCTTCAGGTGGTGTGCGACGTGCTGGTCGAGTGCCCCCTGCACAGCAACGCCCGCTAGCGCCCGCCGGCCGAGGTTGTGCAGCGTCTGGTCGTCCAACACGCCGGTTGGCAGCGGCAGGCCGCCGACTACGGCTGCATTGAACCGGGCATAGCCCCCACGCGCAACGTCAGCGGTTCTCCGCGCCAGGCTCCTGATCGGGGAACTGTTGAGCCAGGCTGCCAGCGCCACCGCCTGAGCCGCAGAGGGAACAGCAACGAGATAACAACTATTCAACGGGATGATGTCGCGGTCCGCCGCGTCTGTTAACGGAACGGCCTCCAACCGGCGGGCCAGGTCTGCCCAGATGACCCGGTGAACGGAGCAAGCAGGCCCGGTGCGGAACAACTGCCAGAGAACGCCTCCGTGGAAATCGGCGCGAGCCCGAAGCACATGTGCATGCCGGTCGAAGTGCCGCTTGACGGCGGCGGGCACGCGCTCGAGTGGGCGCCCGTCTTCATGGCAGGGCCACAGCATGGGAATCCCTTCGGCCACTCGCCACGCCCCGACATCTCGACCTCGAACAGCTCGTCGCAGCAGTGGGCCCTCGGTAACGGCAGCGGGTATCTGAAGGAATACTCGATTCGCCCCCGTTTTCACTCCCAGATGGCAGGCAAGGGACTCCTCGATCCTGGGATACTGCTCCATCTTGTCTACCACTGCCTGACTGGCGTCACTGCCCAGGGACCACCGTGAGGCCCGCCGTAACCGGCGCTGTGCCACGGCCCCCGTTGGTTGGGACCCCAAGTCTGTTTTCACTTCGTGATCATCTGGCGGGGCGCTCTTGGCCGCGACGATGGCCAGTGGGTACGTCGTTGCTCCGAAGCTCGTCCCGTGAGCGTCCGTTAGATCAGCCAACACGTATAGGGTCGTGGTGTGCGCCAACCGGTCTCTGGCCGTAGTTGCATAGCCGGTCTTCAAGAACTTTGCCGGCACCAGGAAACCCAGCACGCCGTCAGGCGCCGCCAGTTCCAGTCCTCGTTCCAGGAATGCCACAGCCAGGTCCGGCTGATGCTTGTAGCCTGTTCCGGACCCTCCCCGCCACCACGCGTAGCGCTCCCTCAAGTGGCGGCGTTCATCCCGTCCAAGTTCCTCGGCCCGGACCCACGGCGGATTGCCGACCACCAAGTCGAACCCGCCACTCCTGACGAACACGTCTCCGAAATGACCTTCGAAATGGAACCAGGGCAGGGACCCCTCTCGGTCCAACTTCCTTCGGTGGCGTTGCACTGTTCTCAACCCATCCCGGACGCGGCGTACGCGCTTCCGTATCTGTCGGTCAGGACCTCGCCGTTCCCCGAACAGGCTTCGATCAGCGGCCTGCGCACGACACTCGGCCAGCATGTCCCGGAGTCGATCCTCTGCATTGACGAGGCATGTGCGAGTGGCCTTGAGTTCGGCCGTGCGAAGCTTCCGGGCACGAGTTGTCTTGGTGGTGGAATGTGACTCGAACACCTGGCGGCGTAGCTTGGCGTGCGCGTAAGCGTCTATGTCCGGCGAGAGCCGTGACCCGTAGGCGGCTCCGAGCGGATCGCGCAACGAATCGCCCTGCCGAACCAGGCAGTCGAGGTTGGGAAGCGGGCGCACTCTGGTGGAAGGGCCATCATCCTCAACGGCCACGATCGCCAACCACAGGCGCAGTTCGGCTAACCGAACTGCCATTGGATCCTTGTCCACTCCAAAGAGATGATGCTTGAGGATGCGGCGCCTGGCGGCAGACGTGTTTGCTCGTTTGCCAAACCGCAACTCGGCCAGTAGGGTGAGCGCCCCGAGTAGGAACGCGCCGGATCCTGCCGCAGGGTCCAGGACCGTGATATCTGTCCACAATTCCCGCAGATCTGGCGAGCGTTCCCGGATCATGGCGGTTGCTCGGGCGCAATCGATCCCGGTTCGTTTGGCCGCGAAGGCTCCGAAACTGTGGTGCAGCAACTCGTCCACCAGGGATGCCGGCGTGTAGTAGCTCCCGGTGGATTTGCGCTCACCCGATTGCATCAAACCTTCGAACACCCTCCCTAGCATGTCGGGCGCGATCGTATGCTGGTCGGTACCCTCGGCGACGGTGAATCGATAACGCTCGAACAGATCGTCGAACACGTCACGCCAGGAAGGATTGGCGATGACCAGTTTGTGCTGTCGTTCCAGGAAGTGCGGCTCAAACAAGCCGCCATTGAGGAATGGTATTCGCCCATAGTGTCGGGCAGAGGCACTGCGGACGCCAACCGGACGATTCAACGTCCCGAAGAACAAAGGGTGGAGCAGGTGACGTTGGACGGATCGCTTCGACGCCAGGCACCGGTCCACTTCGGTGCCCAGAAAATCCTCCCTGCCGTCGAGCCACCCCTTGGCCTGCACGAAATACAAGAAGAGAATCCGGGTCAGCTGTAACAGCGCAACGTGTCGCCGGTCGCGGATGGGGACGGTCGGAGCCATGGAGTCGACCACCTGAACGTACGCGGCTTCGAAGGCGCAGAAGAACCGGTGCCCGACGCTCTCGGTCGCCAGGATCCTGGCGATCCGGGCCGCCGTGCCAAGGTGGGTGGTCTCTAAGCAGCCGACGAGATTGTTGAGCTGGCTTCGCTCCAGGGCCGAATGGTTGCCACGCTGGAAAGCGGCAACGGGGATGTCTTCGAAGGCAACGGCTATGGCCACGTCGGCACAGTCGATTGCCATAACCGCCGCCACTTCGCCGCGCCGCGACAGCACGCTGCAGATACGGCGGGCCGCCCGCAAGGGGTTTCTTGCCTCCACCGCATACCACGGAAACTCGGTCGGCGAGCTGACCCTGGCCGCACGGGTAATGTCCGGTTCTGGGGTCGATACCCCGAGCCAATCGTCGATCGGGATTTCATCAAACGCCGGCCGAAACCCCATCGCTTTGATGAACAATGGTGCATCGACCACCGAGCGAACCGACTCGAGGCAGGAGAGCGGGGACACCGTGGCTCCGTGTTGTGGATGCTACACGATGGTGTGTTCCACTCCTGGGGGGCGTACCCGGTTTGCGCGGGCGGTGCCCTTTCTCTTCGCCTCCGGATTGCTCCGTGGCGGCCGGTCAGTCGTGTGGTTCGGGGATCCGGTAGGTGCGGCCCCGCCATTCCACGCGCCGGTCACCGCGAAAGATCGATCGGCCCGCAATGTACATCAGGCTCACCACACCGAGTGGGTAGAAGAGGCCGTACCACGCTGGAATCTTCATTCCGGCCGACACCAGCGCCCAGAACAGCACCGATAGCAGCGTGGCCACAACCCCGCCGGTCATCAAGACCGGCGCGCCCCACATCGCTCCAGCAACCCACAACGCCAATGGCGTCAACCAGAAGATCCCCACCAAAGAAAAAAACACCGGCAATAGTGCCCGGAGAGCCGGGTGATCGTGGAGTGATTGCCGCCCGCCGAGGTACATGTTCTTGGACCACCCCTCCACTAGTTGTCCCAGACCCCGGTACATCCTCGTTGCCATCAACTCGGTGGCGAAGGCAAAAAACACTTGGCGGCCGGTGGCGGCGGTGCGTTGCGCCAAGGCCAGGTCCTCCGCTACCGCACCCTTCACGCTCTCGTGCGTACCAATCGCTTCGTAGGACCGGCGGGGCATCATGATAAACTGGCCGTTGGCGATCATCGAGCGGCTTGATTTGCCACGGTTGACCGTACGAGGGTGGTAACGCACGCCGAGTAGAGCCCACACCTGCGGCATGATGACCCGCTCCCAGAAGCCGAGGCACAGTTGGTGGGGCGCCACCGTGAGCAGGTCCGCTTGGCGCGCGTGCAGCGCGCCGACCGCGTGGCCAATCAAGTCGGGGCCGTGGATGGTATCCGCGTCGGTGAACAACAGGATGTCCGCCGTCGCCGACTCATAACCCTGGCAGCAGGCCCACGGTTTGCCGAACCAGCCCGAGGGAATCTCCTCGCCCTCCACCAGTCGGATCCGAGGGTCCCCCGCCGCGCATGCTCTGACGATCGCGGCGGTTTCATCGGTCGATCGGTCGTCGACCACTATGATCTCCAGCGGATCGTATGATGACGCCATCACCGATTCGAGCACCGTCCCGATGTTGGCTTCTTCGTTCCGGGCTGGAATGATGACGCTGACCGGCTTCCCCGC
>CAXMUQ010000263.1:0-4231 GCA_964196605.1 uncultured Acidimicrobiia bacterium | reverse complement strand
TTCGCTCAATTGCTCGATCGTCTTGCCGTAGATGGACAGGATGGCTTCTTCGAACGTGGCATAGCGCCACATTTCCCTATAAAACACCGCGACGCGCCAGTCTCCGTATTCCTTGGCTAGCCACCGGTGGATTCGGCCACCGAGAGGATATTCCAGACCACCGCGTACGTAGGTCAACTGGGACAGTGTTGGCATCTGGCCGGTCAACACCATGTCGCGAATGATCATTTCGTCGCGAGCGTTCTCTCCGGACGACCACCACTCGGCCAGACCCTCACTCCACCACAGGGGTATGAACGGGCGGCTGAGGCGGGGAGCCCGGTGGTAGGCCTGCACCGAGATGCCCATCTGGAAGACGTGTACCATCTCGTGACGCAAGGTGGCGAAAAACTCGTACAGGTTGCCCCGGAAGGGCATGGAGATCCGGTGTTTCAGAAAGTCGGTCGCGCCGAGTATGCCTTCGGGCGGTATGAAGGGCAGAATGTTGGTCTGCTGGAAGTCCACGTGTGAGGCGTAGACGATTAGCGGGATGCGGCCGGATACTTCATGCCCGAATCGCAGCTTCAAAGTATCGTAGCTGGCTTCGGCGTACTCCAGCGCTACGCCAACGAGGTGCTCTTCCTCAGGGTAGTAGTACAGGTCGACGTGGGGGCCGCTGGCAACCCGCCACTCGAATCCGCGATACTGGATCTTGTTTTTGCCGAAGCTGAAGTACTGTGCCGCCGCGGGCGTCGCCGCCACGGTGCTTCCGAGCAGGAGGAGCCCGGCAAGAATGAGCCACCGACCTATCATCGATGGATTGTGCGAATCCGGTCTCCCTGCGTCAGCCGTGACATCCCTGGGCTGGTCCCGACGACCCTGCCGAACACCGTATAGGCCCCGTCGAGTCTGGGTTGCGGACTTAGTGTAATGAACCATTGGCTAGATCCGGTATCCGGTCCCAACGAAGCCATTCCCACATAGCGGGTCCGGTATCGCCGTCTGTTGAGTTCGTCTCTAACGGTGCCAGGAGCAACACCCCATCCATCACCGCGAGGGTCTCCGGTTTGCAGAACAAAACCAGGCACAACTCGGTGCCACCGCATGCCGTCGAAGAACCGGCGGTCCACCAGGCTGAGGAACCGTTGCACCGTCAGAGGGGCATCCGGCCCGAATAACTCAAGTTCGATGGTGCCGTCGTGCTCCGTTTCGACGAAGACGTGCGGATAGGCTACACTCAGGTTGACGATGAAGCGCTCAACAACTGCACGGTAGTCTTGCAGAGTGAGCTGCGTTTCAATGGGATACGCCGGTCCCCATCGCTCTGAGGCCAAGGGCCAGTTGCTTTCAGCCCAGTCGCGCACCAGGTAATTCTTCGGCCGCTGTGCCCTGGCCAGGAAGCTCAAGGCGACCCGTGACTCCCCCTCCGTGCTGGCCTCGGAAATCATGAGGAGTGCGTCCAGGGCCGCCCAGGCAGCCTCCGGCATGGAGTCGCCCTGAGCCTGGCGGAACATCTCTCCCAGGGCGGCAATATCGTCGGGGTCGGCCACGGCGCCGAGCACACCGGCGGCGGCTACCCTGACGACCGCGTCCGGATGGGAAATGAAACGCCGGGACTCGCGCACCAAGTCGGCGTCAGGATCCTGGACCTCGCGGCTCCAGGCACCAAGAGCCGCGGCCACAACCCGTGAATCCTGATCCGTCAGGAAATCGGGCTTGTCGGGGTTTGGTCCGGGGAGCACCCTTTCCCAGCCGTCAGCCGCCACTGCGCGCAGGCGCCAATCACGACTCTGTCCCCAGGCAGCGGCCGCCGTAGTGAACGCCGCGCTGTCGGTCCGAGAAAGCCCGAGCAGGGCCTCTCGCTGCACGGCAAAGAGATCAGAATCGGTGAAGAGACGGGCTAGCTCGGTGGCGGCCGCCCGACCCCCAACCCTCCCCAGAGCCTGTGCGGCCTGAACTCTTACGTTGGGTTCAACGTCGTTGAGGGCAACCTCGATGGCCGGCCCCGTTTCGGGGTCTAGAAACGTGGCGAGCGCCCGCAGCGCATTGATCCTCACCCGGGCGTCGAAATCGATCACCGCGTTGGCTAGGAGATCCTTGCAGGTCTGGGCATCCAGGCCCGCACGCTCAGCGTAGCGCTTGGTCAAGGCTGCGGCCGCGGCCGCCCTCACGCTCGGCGACCTGTCGGCCAGCGCGCTGAGAAACCACCGGCCTGCCTCCGGGGCTCGCAACCGGGAAAGGCTGAGAGTCGCGCGGGAGCGCCAGTCTTCACTATCGTGATCGACGTAGTTCATCAGGGCACTCACCGGTGCCTCGTCGCGCAGCCGCCAGGCATCGGTCAAGGCCTGCGCCACCAGGGGGTCGGAGTCTTCGACCGTCACCAGAGAGGCTCCCTCCAGCAGGGAGGCAATGAATGCTCCAGCTTCGGGGCCGCCGATCTTGGTAAGCGCCGTCACCCCTTCGACGGAGGGATCCCTGCTGATCGCTGGAGCGGCACGCAGCCGCTCGATGATGGGCCTGACGCCGAGCGTGTCCTCCAGGAGCCCCAAGGCGAACATGGCGGTAGTTTGGACCAGCGTATCCGGATCGAGCAACACCGGGAACAGCATCTCCGTCCCGCGCCAATCTCCTATTCGGCCGATCGCCAGGGCAGCCGTCCGACGCACCAAAGGCTCCGGATTATTCAGGCTGATTTCGAACAGT
Source organism: uncultured Acidimicrobiia bacterium (assembly GCA_964196605.1). GTDB lineage: Bacteria > Gemmatimonadota > Gemmatimonadetes > Gemmatimonadales > GWC2-71-9 > N074bin45. The sequence continues at coordinate 1,549 of CAXMUQ010000263.1, read as the reverse complement.
ACCCCATCCCACCGCCGGCTGTCTTCGACAGCGAGGATCTGAGCCAACTCCTCCACGCCCTGACTCTCGACCGGACGCGGGCCCAGTTGGGCCATGGTCCCAATGAGAATGACGCAGCTGACGATCCGGCGATGGGGCATGATGGAGAATTCCAGCTAGAGACGAACCGGAGGCGCGGTGGGTACCAGCAAGTGGCGCACATCTTCCGGCATGGCGGTGAAGGCGAATTCGGGGTCGAGACTCAGCATGGCAGTGGTAGCCGTGGCGAGCAAGCGATCGGTTTCATCGTGCTCGATGGCGTATCCAAAGGTGACCCGCCGGGAACCGGCCTCCTGCACCCAACAGCGGACCCCGACCAGATCATCGTACCTGGCTGGGTGGCGGTATTTAATGGAGACCTCGCCGACCGCCAGTCGATAGCCTCGTTCCTCGAATTCCCGGTAGCTCATCCCCTGTTGCCGGAGGTACTCGGTTCGGGCCATGTCGAGCCACACCAGGTACCTGGCGTGATACACCACACCCATCTGATCTACTTCGGAGTAGTTGACGCGGTGGTGGATCTGGTAGATGACCCCTGGGGCGGGGCTGTCGGAAGGCCGGCGTGAGGTGGATGCCGAGAGGGGCACGGAGCGACTCCAGGAACGAGGTGCCAACGGGCCAGCCTCGAGGCCCGACCCGGACCGGAAAGGTTCACCCGCCAACAACGGAAAGTCAAACGGCATAAGCGCTTGCACCCACGGGCTCGGCCCCGGTATCTTCGCCCCGTGTCAGGTAACCAGCTGCTCGTAGTGGCCGACGCCCACCTGGGCGTTACCCCGCCGGCCGTGGAAGAGGCGCTGCTGGAGTTTCTCCACCAGGCGCCGACCATGGGCGACTCTCTGCTGGTGAACGGCGACCTGTTCGATTTCTGGTTCTCCTACAAACGGGTTATTCCCCGGGAAGGCTTCGCCGTCGCAGCCGCCCTGGGCGCGTTGCGTAAACGCATGCCGGTGGTCATGACCGGCGGCAATCATGACCGTTGGGGCGACGACTTCTGGCACCGGGACTTGGAAATCGAGTTCGTGCCGATGGAAACGACCCTGACCATCGGTGAGCGCCGGATCCTGGCAATTCACGGTGACGGCCTTACCGAAGAACACTGGTCGGCACAGCTGATGCACCGCATTACCCGTCACCCGGCCACCGCCGCCACCTGGCGTGCGCTACACCCGGACCTCGGCTTCTGGATCGTCGACAAGATGAGCCGGGTGCTGGGGAATACCACCCGGGACCCGAGGGTGCTCGAGGCCGTTTCGACCAGGCAGCGCGATTGGGCCGCCCGGCGGCTACAGGACGACCCAACCCTGGGCGGTATAGTCATGGGGCACACGCACCGGCCGGCCCTGGAGGATATCTATCCGGGACGGACGTACGTCAACCCGGGGGCGTGGATGGAAGGGTATCGGTACGCCGTGATTACTGAGACAGACACGAGGTTGGAAACGTTTCGGTAGCCAGCAGCGGCGGACTGCAATCGGCCGTGGGCCTAGCCTAGCGGGACCGTCTCCAC
>CAXMUQ010000262.1:0-3061 GCA_964196605.1 uncultured Acidimicrobiia bacterium | reverse complement strand
TCGAGGTTATCCCACCAAGAGGTGTGGCCCTGCGCCTGGATTGTCCCACCCGGCGCGCCGCCCTCGTAAGCCGGGCCTCTAGCACGTTCCGTATATACGTAGTATATACATAGTACAGCGCCCTCGTGGCGCCAAATACCTTTTTCGAGTGGACCGGCCATGCGGACACGAATTGCCAAATGGGGCAATAGTCTTGGCGTCAGAATCCCCAAGGCGTTTACCGCCGATGCGGGACTGGCTGATGGAGACGGGGTCGAGATCACCATGGAAGGCGGCCGCATCGTCATCACTCCGGTCGGTAAGGACTATCGTCTGGGCGAGTTGGTCGAACGCATCACCAACGACAACCAACACGATGAGACCGACTGGGGCCACCCGGTAGGTAAGGAAGTGTGGTAGCTCCCGACCGGGGTGATCTGGTGCTGGTAGACATCCGCCGCAATGACGACGCCCCCTGTGAGCGGCGGCCGGCGCTGGTGGTTTCACCCGAGCGGTACAATCGCCGATCGGGCCTGGCCCTCATGTGCGCCGTCAGTCCCAAGGCCAAGGGTTATCCCTTCGAGGTGCGGTTGCCCGATGATCTGCTTGAAGGAGTGGTGCTGGCCGACCATCTTCGGAGCACCGACTGGTTGGCGCGGCAGGCAGAGATCGTTGGCCGAGTGCCGGCCAGGGTGGTGGCGGACGTGTTGGCGAAACTCAGGCCGCTCTGACTAGCGGCGGCGAGGGCGGCGAGAGCAGCGGGGGCAGTCACAACGCACATGTTCAAGGTGTACTTATGTCATCAGAGACGGTTCAAATCTCCAAACGGCCCATCAAGGTAAGGGGCACGTTCCTCGTCAATGGCGAGGAACATGACGTCACTTATCCATCACACAGGACCTTGCTCGAGGTGGTGCGGGAAGAGTTGGGTCTGACGGGGACCAAGCATGGATGCGAGTTGGGGGAGTGCGGTACCTGTACTGTGCTGATCGATGGACAACCGATCCTTTCGTGTCTGGCGTTAGCCCAGGCTTACGAGAACACTTCGATCGAAACGGTTGAGGGCATGGCCAACGGGTCAGAGCTCGACCCGCTACAGACCGCGTTCGTGGAGATGGGCGCAGCCCAGTGTGGCTACTGCACCCCTGGAATCCTGCTCACCGCCAAGGCCCTCCTGGAAGAGCACCCGGCGCCGGCCCGGCAGGATATCAAGGACGCCTTGGCCGGCAACCTGTGTCGCTGTACCGGTTACATCAAGATCTATGAGGCCGTTGAACTGGCTGCGGCGCGGATGAGGGGCGAGACGGCGGAGCCGGCGAGGGAGGCATTTTATGGGGAATAAGGCGGAGAGCCAGGCGGGCGGGCGGTCAGGCGGTCAGGCGGTCGATAGACCAGAAGCGGAACAGGTCCGACCGCCAGTCCGCCAGTCCACCAGTCCGCCTTTCTCAATCATCGGCAAGCCGCTCCCCAAAGTCGACGCGGCGGCCAAGTGTTTGGGTCGGACCAAGTTCGCCGACGACATCGTGCTGCCGCGGATGCTCGCGGGCAAGATCTTGCGGAGTCCCCATCCCCATGCTCGCATCGTCTCGATAGATACCAGTAGGGCAGAGGCTCTGGACGGGGTGAAGGCAGTCATCACCGGGCGCGATGTTCCCATCGCCTTCGGCATCCTCCCGGTTAGCCAGGACGAGCACGCCCTCGAGAGCGATCACGTACGGTTCATCGGTGATCCGGTAGTTGCCGTGGCGGCTATTGACGAAGATACCGCTACCCAGGCGCTCGACCTGATCGATGTCGTCTACCACCGGCTCGAGGTCATCGGATCGATCGCCGACGCGGTGGCCAAGCCGGAGCCGCAGCTCCACGACTACGCGGATGAGGGCAACCTCCACAAGCTGGTCCACCTGGAATTTGGGCCCGTGGAGGAAACGCTCGACCGGGCCCACCTGGTGCAGGAAGATCTGTTCTTCTACGAGGGCAATACCCACCTCCCCATGGAGCAGCACGCCGCAGTGGCCGAGTACGGCGGCAACCGGCGACTGACCCTCTGGTCAAGTAGCCAGACTCCCCACTACGTCCACCGGGCGTTGGAAAAGGTTCTGGAAATACCCCGGAGCCGCATCCGGGTTGTGGCCATGCCCAATGGCGGGGGCTTCGGTGGCAAGAGCGACCCGTTCTCCCACGAGATAGTGGCGGCCAAGTTGGCGATACTGACTGGTCGGCCGGTCAAGATATGCCTCACCCGTGAAGAGGTGTTCTACTGCCATCGGGGACGTCATCCGGTACTGATGAAAGTGCGAACCGGGGTCGCCGAGGACGGCACCATCACCGGTATGGACTTCGAGTCGTATCTCGACGGCGGCGCCTACGGGTCGTACGGAGTCGCCTCGACCTACTACACCGGGGCGCTCCAAACGGTCACCTACCAGGTCCCCGCATACCGATTCCGGGGTGCCCGGGCCTTTACCAACAAGGCCCCTTGTGGACCCAAGAGAGGGCACGGTACCCCCCAGCCGCGCTTTGCCGTGGAAGTGACGCTCGACAAGATCGCCGAGCGGCTGGACATCGATCCCGCTGTGCTCAGGCTGAAGCAGCTACAGCCCGCGGACTCGTTGACGGCCAACTGGCTCAAGATCGGGTCGATGGGGCTCGGACCCTGCATCGACAAGGTGGTGGAGGGCTCCGAATGGAACAGCCGCTTCCGCAAGCTTCCCTATGGAAAGGGCTTGGGTCTGGCCTGTTCTTCCTACATAACCGGCGCCGGCCTCCCCATCTATTGGAACTCGATGCCGCATTCCGGAGTGCAGTTGAAGTGCGACCGGGGCGGTGGCGTCACGGTGTTCTGCGGCTCGACTGACATCGGCCAGGGATCGGACTCGATTCTGGCCTATATCGTGGCCGAAGTCCTCGGCGTGGAGCCGATGGAGATCGCCGTCGTTACCGGCGACACTGACCTGACGCCCGTGGACTTGGGGAGTTACTCGTCGCGGGTAACCCTGATGACGGGGCAAGCGGCCATTCAGGCCGCCGAACGGGTGCGGGCCGCTATGGTAGGGCCGGTGGCCGCCAAGCTCGACGTACC
>CAXMUQ010000261.1:0-18159 GCA_964196605.1 uncultured Acidimicrobiia bacterium | reverse complement strand
CCCATTACTTCGACCAGCGGCCTAAGGACGATGCCGGGCTGGACCTCCTCCAGTGTGACCGCGTCGTCCACCCGCAGCGGGCCGATGGCTTCCCGGCGGAGCGCCGTCAGGTGCGCGCCCACACCCAGCCGGCGGCCGGAGTCGCGTGCCAGTGCCCGGATGTAAGTCCCGGCGCTGACATCGACCTGGAAGGTGACGTCCCGGCCGTCGACCTCGAGCACGTCGAGCGTGTGGACCGTTACCTCGACTGGTTGCAACGCAACCGCCTCCCCTTTGCGCGCCAGCCGGTAGCTACGTTGGCCGGCCACCTTCTTGGCCGAGTAAGCTGGCGGCTCCTGAAGCTGGCGTCCGGTAAACCCCTCAAGCGCGGCCCGGATGGCTGTCTCGTCCGGCAGCGCGCCCTGCCATTCCTCCACGACCGCCCCGGTGCCATCATGGGTGTCGGTAGATGCGCCGAGCCGCATGGTGGCCCGATAGATCTTCGACTGCTGCTCGATGAACCGCGCCAGCCTGGTGCCTCTTCCGATCAACACCACGAGGAGTCCGGTGGCGAACGGATCGAGCGTTCCGGTGTGTCCTACCGCTCGTGTGCCGAGCGCTCGCCGGACATGGCGTACCACATCGTGGGACGTTGCACCGGCGGGCTTGTCTATCAACAGGGCGCCTGTCAGTCGAGCGACTCCCGGTGTATCTGGTCGAGCAAGGCGTCGATCTTCCTTGCGTGCTCCAAACCTCGATCGAGCATGAACGTGAGCGTCGGGACCGTTCGCGTGGTCAGCACCCGGGCCAGCTTCGACCGGAGAAACCCCGTGGCGCTTTTCAGTCCACTCAGCGCGCGATCCTGTTCGTCGTCCGTGCCTGACGTAGCGGCATACACCGTGGCGTGTCCCAGATCGCCGCTCACCTCGACTCTGGTGATGGTCACGCTACCCACGCGCGGATCTCTCAGGTCACGGCCAATCGCTGCGGCGAGCACCTGCCGGATGTTTTCGGCAACCTGTTCAGGCCTGCGTGACGATCCCTTCATTGATATACCGTAGCCGAATCTATGATGCGCACACCGTCCGCGGACTGGATTACGTGGTCCGCTGCCCGGATGGTTTGTTCAGCGACCCGTCGGTCGCTAGCTACCGCGGCACAGGCAACTTCCGCACGCTGCCAGCGGTCCTGATGAGCTGTTTCGGCCACACTGACGTTGAGCGTCTTGCCGAGCCGCGAAGTAAGCGGTTTCAAGATTCCGCGCTTCTCCTTCAGCGAGTGACATCCCGGCAAGTGCAGTTCCCAAGTTCCCACAGCAACGAGCACGTCACACCGACGAGGCGGTGGATGAATCCTCCAGCGTGCGCTTGATTTCCTCCACCAGGAACGACTCGATGCGATCGCCGACTTTCACGTCGTTGAAGTTCTCGATTGCAATACCGCACTCGAGCCCCTCGCGCACTTCCTTCACGTCGTCCTTGAAACGCTTGAGGCTGCTCATGGCGCCGGTGTAGATGGCCACGCCCTCCCGGACGAGGCGGACCTTGGCATCGCGTTGCATCACGCCGCTGGTAACATTGCAACCGGCGATGGTGCCGACCTTGCTGACCTTGAAAGTCTGGAGCACCTCGGCCTCGCCGAGAATCATTTCCCGTTGTTCCGGTCGCAGCAATCCTTCGAGGGCATTGCGCACCTCTTCCACGGCTTCGTAGATGACCGTGTACGTGCGGATGTCGACCTTCTCCCGTTCGGCCGCGGCTCGTGCCTTGGCGTCGGGGCGGACGTGGAACCCGAGGATGGCAGCCTTCGAAGCCTTGGCCAGGAGCACGTCGCTCTCCGACACCGCGCCTACACCGCGGTGAACCACATCGACCTGGACCTCGGCGGTTCCGAGTCGGGCCAACGCATCGGCCAGTGCCTCAGCCGGGCCTCCCTGGTCCGCCTTGATAATGATGCGGAGTTGACTGACTTCGCCTTCCTTGAGAGCACGACTGAAGTCCTCGAGCGAACCGCCACGAGCACCGCGCCGGTTCTGAGCTTCGCGCTCGAGGCGCTGGCGCTTCTGGGCGATCTCTCGAGCAGCCGCAGGGTCGGCAACGTTGACGAACGCGTCACCTGCCGCCGGAACACCGTCGAATCCAAGCACCTGGACTGGGATCGATGGGCCGGCTTCTTTCACTTTGTTGCCGCGCTCGTCGAACATGGCGCGTACCCGGCCGGAGAACTTGCCGCAGATGAAGTTGTCGCCCTGCCTGAGGGTGCCCTGCTCCACCAGAATGGTGGCCACCGGCCCCTTGCCGGGATCGAGAGTGGCCTCTAGCACGGTGCCGTTGGCGCGGCGATCGGGGTTGGCCATTATGTCCAGAAGGTCGGCCTGCAGCATGATCTTCTCTAGCAGAACGTCAACACCTTCGCCCGTCTTGGCCGAGATTGGAGCGGAAAGCACGTCGCCGCCGAACTCTTCGAGGACGACGTTGTGCTGCAAGAGATCCTGCATGGTCTTCTGCGCGTTAGCCGTAGGGAGATCCACCTTGTTCACGGCCACCACCAGCGGGACGCCGGCGTTCTTGGCATGACTGATGGCCTCGATCGTCTGCGGCATGACCTGGTCGTCCGCTGCCACGACCAGCACCACGAGGTCGGTCACCTGGGCTCCGCGAGCACGCATGGCGGTGAACGCCTCGTGGCCTGGCGTGTCGAGGAAGGTGACTTGCCGACCTCCCGGCAACTCGACGTGGTATGCGCCGATGTGCTGGGTGATGCCGCCCGCCTCCCCGGCAACGATGTTGGCCTCGCGGATGTAGTCCAGCAGCGACGTCTTGCCGTGATCGACGTGGCCCATGATGGTGACCACCGGAGGCCGCGGTACTCGCCGATCGTCGACTTCTTCCGTAATTTCCTCGACGATGTCGGCAACGTATTCGTCTTCTTTCACCGCTTCGAATCCGAACTCCGACGAGATCAGCTCGATCTGGTCGAAATCCAGGCGCTGATTGACGGTGATCATCAAGCCGAGTTCCTTGAAGGCGAAGGTGACGATTTCGGTCGCCGATACCTTCATGAGCTCGGCCAATTCGGCGGCCGAGATGAACTCGTTCACCCGAATCCGGGTCTTCTCTTTCTCCCGTTCCTCGGCAGCTAGTCCCGCCTGGATCTCCCGATACTTGGGATCCTGGGACCGTCCGCCTCGCGAACGCTTGCCGCCCTTCATGCCGCGCAGGGTCTTGGAAATGTTTGCCTTGACAGCGCCCTGGTCTACACCTGACCGGCGTGACTTCTTGCCCTTCTTACGACTTTGGCGCTCGCCCGGCTTGGTGCCAGGCCCGGCGCTACTGAATACCGGCCGAGGGGCCTGGGAGGATCCAGGAGGCCTGGCGATGCGCGGCGGTATGAACGGCTTGGCGGGCTTGGCCGATTCGGCAGGCGCCGGGGCGGATGCCGCAGCAGCAGCCTCTTCCTCCACCGGGGCGGGAGCCGATTCTTCGACGGCGGCAGGTGCCTCGGCCTCCTGCGGCGGCGCTTCTTCAACCGGCGGGATGTCCAGGAACAGTGCCCTCGCCCGCTCCTCGAGGGTCAGCGGCGGTTCCCCCGCGGTGGGATCTTCCAGATCTCTTTCCAGCTCGAGCCGGGCCTCCTCCGCGGCCAGGCGCTTGGCCTCCTCGGCCTCGGCCTTGGCATCAGCCTCGGCAACTTGCGCTGCCGTGCGTCGGCGCTTGCGGGGAGCAGCCGGCTTGGCAACCTCCTCGACTTCGGAGGTCTTGGCCTTGCGGCGGCCCCTCTTGGGCTTGGGGTCATCGGTGTTGCGGCGCTTATCCCGTTCCCACCTTACCCGGACTTGTGAAACCTGACCCGGCTCCAGAGCGGAGAGATGACTCCGCACGAAAATGTTCATCTCTCGCAGCATGGTAAGCAGCTGCTCCGAGGGAATGCCGAACTCGGTTGCCAGATCATGGATTCTCGTCTTGACCACTCAATCCTCCCGTAATTCTCTGCGCGGAGCCTGACCGATTATTCCGGCCGCAAGCGCCCGCTCCTCCACTCCAACCACCATGACTGGTGGCTTGCCAACACTCGCTCCGAGTTGACTCGCGCTGGGCCCCTGAACCAGCGGCACCCGGCGCGCCAGTGCCAGTCTGACGACCTTGTCTTCGACCCTTCCCGTGGCGTCGGCAGCAATGACAACGCACTTGAGCTCGTCCAGCTGCAACGCTCGCCGTACCCGGTCAACTCCTATTCGCAACCGCCCCGATCGGGCCCCCAAACCGAGGAGCCCAACTATATCGGTCATGTAATGGGCGGCGGCCCCTCCGCCTTCTCAGGGTCAGGTGTAGCCACCGGCTCTTGTGTAGCCACCGGCCCTTGCTGCGGTTCCTCCTCAACAACGTCAACCGCAACGGGCTCCTCAGTGTCCCCGCCGCCCTCAGCCTCGTCCGTCTCGTCGGCAACCACGGGCTCGTCAGTCTCCCCGCCGCCCTCAGCCTCGTCCGTCTCGGCGGTAACCGGGGCCGGCTCCTCTGCCACTTCCTCCGGCACCTTCGACATTTCAGTCAGAATGGCTTGCACCTCGGCGGCAGATTCGTCGTCCATCCCGGGCAACTCGGCGATCTTTTCGGGATCGAGTCCCAGGAGATCGTCCAGGGTAGAGTGCCCCGCTTCCCCGAGTATTTCTACCACGCCGGCGGACAGTCCGGCCACCTCCGACAACGGGACCTGTACTTCTTCTACGCTGCCGGCCGGCCCACCCAGGAAGGGGCCTTCGCCACCCCGTTCCAACCACTCCCGGCTGGAATAGAGGTCGATTTTCCAGCCGGTCAGTTCAGAGGCCAGGCGCACGTTCTGGCCGTTACGGCCGATGGCGAGGGAGAGCTGATCCTCATCCACGATGGCCTGAATGGTTCTGCTGTCGTGATCGAAGTAGACCTTGGCAACCCGCGCGGGAGCCAACGCCAGCCGAGCAAACCGCTCCGGATCCGGCGACCAGGGCACGATATCGATCCGCTCCGAGCCGAGCTCGTTGACCACGGCCTGCACCCGTGAACCCTTTAGGCCCACACAGGCACCGACGGGGTCGATGGCATCGTCCCGCGAGACCACGGCGACCTTGGTCCGGCTGCCTACTTCGCGGGCGATTTCCTGTATCTGAACGATCTCCTGCTGGATTTCGGGCACCTCGAGCCTGAACAGAGCCTTGACGAACAATGGATCAGCCCGGGACAATATCAGTCGCGGCCCCTTGGGAGTCTCCTCGAGCCGCTTGAGAGCCGCCCGAATGGTGTCGCCTTGATGGAACCGCTCCCGGTTATTCTGTTCCCGGTAGGGGATGATGGCTTCGGCCTCGCGGAACTTGTTCAGCATGATGACCAGCTTGCCGCGCTCAATTTGCTGGATCTCGCCGGACAGGAGTTCACCGATCTTGTTGCCGAACTCTTCCCGGATGCGGGTGCGCTCGCCCTCTCGGACACGCTGAATGATCCGCTGCTTGGCGGCCTGGACAGCCAGACGGCCGAAGGTGGCGAAGGGGAGTTCCTCTTCGAGCATGTCGCCGACTTCGAAGTCAGGATCGGAAAAGCGGGCTTGCTCGAGGGGGATCTGCCAGGCTTCGTCCTCGACCTCTTCCACCACTTGGCGCAGGCGGAGCACCTGGATGGTGCCGTCGTCTTCATTCACTTCCATCTCGAATTTGACCGTCGGACCGTAGGCGCGCATGAGCGCTGCCTGAATCCCGTCCTTCAGGAGGTCGAATAATTCCTCGCGGTCCAATTGCTTGGCGTCGGCCAGTTCGCGAAACGCTTCCAGCACTTCCGGAGAACTAGACATCTGATGCGTACTCCTACGGTTTTCCTATCGTATCCCAATCTACGACCAGAGTGGCCTGGCGGATATCGCTCAGTGCCACCGTTACTTCCTGATCGTCGTGCCGCAACACCACGTGTTCGTCATCGGGGACGGCCACGATTTCAGCCGTCAGTTTGCCACCCAGGCTGGGTGACTTTACCCGCACCTGCCGCCCCACGAAGCGGCGCCAGTGTTCGGGCCACCTGACCGGCCGCTCCAGGCCGGGCGATGACACCTCGAGTACATACTGGGGACCAACCGCCGGGTTGGCTTCGAGGACCTGTTCGAGTGATCGGCTCAACGCCGCACACTGGGCCGAACTGATGCCATGGCCCGGTTTGCTATCGAGGAGATCCGCCCTGACCTTGAACACCGGCCGCCGTGAGGTTCCACCCCTCTCGCACTCCACGAGCTCGAACCCCGCCTCGGTGATGTGGCTCCGGATCAGCTCCAAAAGGCCGTCGTCGGACACGGTGGCTGGACCTTGGTAAAAAAAAATGTGAGGGAAAACCCCCACATCGACGAACTGCCGACTTGCCCATCCCCGCCCCACAGCACCAGATAATAATCCCCTTGCCTAGGGGCCGTCAAGGAATCCCATGTAGGCAACCATCCGGCCGGGAGCCCCACCGGATGCCCGGTGGCTGAAGAACCTCTTGTGATCGTGGACCGTGCACCATCGGGAAAGCGAAACTTCCCCTATTCCGAGATCTTGCGCCTCTTCGGCCAGCCGCTCGCGCACGTCTACGGCCCATGGTTTGGGGAAGTCTCCCCGAAGACCGAACGCTTCCAGGACATCAGAACCTACTTCAAAGCAAGCCCCGCAAATGCCCACGCCACAGTGGATTACGACATCAGCTGGGTTGGACCCGGCGCGAGCCGCCAACAGCTCCATACCGCGAGTTAGAATCCCATTCGCCGCCCCGCGCCACCCGGCATGCAGCAGGGCGCAGGCCCTCGTCTTGGGATCGATCAGGTACACCGGGATGCAGTCGGCCACTGTGACGGTCAGCAAGAGGCCCGGGGTTCCTGTAGCCTGACCGTCCACACCTTCGAGCCGGAGCCACCCGTCTACCTGGTCGTGCCATCGAACCTCGGTGCCGTGGACCTGGTGCCCCTGCACCATCCCGGTGAACTGTGGCAGAGCGTTTCGCAGCGTGCGCCACCTCCCCATCACCTCGCCGGCGGGCCGGTCCGACAGCAGGCTCATATCGAATTCGTCGCCATCGGAGCCTTGGCGCCCGGTGATACCGGCCACCACGGAGAAGCGCTCTTCCCATACCGGGACTTGGTAGCCAGGCAACTCGCCAACGGTGGACGCACGCTCTTCCACGGTGGTAACGCTAATCATCGATCCGTTCAATCGTTGCGCCGAGTGCCCGGAGGCGCTCGTCGATGCGCTCGTAACCCCGATCGATTTGTCCGATGTTGTGGATGGTGCTTTGCCCCTCGGCGCCCAAAGACGCCAGTAACATCGCCATCCCAGCCCGGATGTCCGGTGATTCGACCGTGCCTCCACGCAGAGGGGAAGGTCCGGCGATCACGGCCCGATGCGGATCGCACAAAACGATTCGGGCGCCCATGCCGATCAGTTTATCGACGAAGAACAAGCGCGATTCGAACATCTTCTCGAAGACGAGCAACAGGCCTTCACACTGTGTCGCCGTGACAATGACGATGGACATCAAGTCCGCCGGAAAAGCCGGCCAGGGCCCGTCCTCCACCTTGGGGATGTGTCCGCCCAGGTCCATCTTGATCCTGCGTTCCTGGCGCGCGTCTATCGTGAGCCTGCTGCCGTCGATGCGGGGCACGATGCCCAACCGCTCGAATCCCATCAGGGTGGACCGTAAATCTTCCACCCGCACGGGGTCGATGGAAATTTCACTGTTCGTCACGGCCGCCAGGCCGATGAAGCTGCCGACCTCGATGTGGTCCGGACCAATGGAGTAGCTGCACCCGGTGAGCGCCCGGCCGCCTTCGATGATGTAGGCATTCGAGCCGATTCCTTCTATGTGGGCCCCCATGGCCACCAACATGCGAGCGAGATCTTGCACGTGGGGTTCGGCAGCGGCGTTGCGAATGACCGTTCGCCCCGTTGCTGCCACGGCCGCCATTATGGCGTTCTCTGTTCCGGTGACGCTAGGCTCGTCGAGGAATATGTCGGCCCCGGTGAGCTCCGGCCCCTCCAGTTCATATCGGTCGCCGACCGTGACCTGAGCCCCCAGTTGTTCCAGGGCAAGGAAATGGGTGTCGATCCGGCGCCGGCCGATGACGTCTCCGCCGGGAGGAGGGAGGATTACCTTGCCGAATCGGGCCAGCATGGGTCCTGCCAGGAGGATCGAAGCCCTAATGTTGGCACACAGCTGGGCGTCCAGCGCTTTGGGTTGGCAGTTTCCGGTATCGACGCGCACCGTGTTGGTATCGGTCCATTCGACATCGGCCCCCAGGTCGGCCAGAATAGCCAGCATGGTTTCGACATCCCGGATTCGGGGGATGTTGTCCAGGGCGACCGGACCCTCCGCCAGCATGGTTGCGGCCAGGATGGGCAGGGCGGCGTTCTTGTTGCCGGCAGGACGAACGGTTCCGCTGAGGGGGGCTCCCCCGGTAACGACGAATCGTGGTGGCATGGCCCCAAGCTCGCCAGGGCGAAGGAGGTCGTCAAGCACCAGGAAGGGATTCCGTAAACCGGCCGCTGGGGTAAACTTCCAAGGTGGTGTTGTCGAACCTGAAACGAGTTGGGGGCGTCCAGTGTTGTTCGTGTTGCAGGCCGCATCGGTGGGGGTGGCTGGTTGGGTAGGTCCCACGGTGGCCATTTCACTTGCCATCATCGCCGGGGCGTTCATCGCGATGGCCGTCATATCGGCCATGACCGCGAAGGCGCTACGCAATTCCAGCTTGTCCGTTGCCGAGACGGTGGACCGACTCGAACAGGACGCAGCCCCTGCCCTGCAGGCCATTCGAGAAGTGGCGCAGGATGGTCGGGAGGTGAGTGCCCTGGTTCGCCGGGAGGCCAAGTCGGTGGTGCGCACATCCAAGCGGTTGCGCAAACAGGTGCGCCGGGGTGCAGACCGAGTTGAAGAGCGTCTAGAGGATATGGACACCCTTTATGAAGTGGTCTACGACGAGGTGGAAGACACGGCCCTGGGCGTGGCGGCCACTCTGCGAACCGCCAAGCGGACGCGCAAGTTGTTGAGCCCCCTGTCGCGTCTGTGGCGCGGACGACGCCGATGATGGTAGGTCGTATCGCCACGGCGCTGCTGGTGCTGGTGGTTGCCGGCGTGGTCCTGCCGGAAGCACTGCACGCGTGGACCCCGGCGACCCACGTCTACCTGGGCCAAAGCGTCCTTGAAAACCTGGCACTCCTGCCCGCTCCCGTGGCCGACCTGTTGCGTGCGTTCCCCTTCGACTTCCTCTACGGCAACATCGCGGCGGACAGTTCGATAGCCAAGAACTACGCTCCCGTGAGCCGGCATTGCCACCACTGGCATGTGGGCCAGGAAATCCACGACCACGCGGGCAGCGACGCGCTCCGGGCCTTCGGTTTGGGCTACCTGTCCCACCTTTCGGCCGACGCGGTGGCACACAACTACTTCGTCCCCCGACAGCTTGCTCTGACCAGCAGCACGCCCTCGGTGGGACACGCCTACTGGGAGAGCCGGTTCGAGGCACACCTGGGCGACGGCTACGCCAAACAGGCCAAGGCCGTCATCCAGATGGACCACTCCCAGGCCGACGGCCTGCTCGATCAGATCATCTCGCCCACCATCTTCAGCGTCCGTACCAATCGCCGGTTGTTCCGCGGCATGGTCCACCTGACGGAAACCCAGGGGTGGCAGACGGCCTTTCGGGTGGCCCGCGAACAAAGCAGGTGGGATCTCCAGGACGATCACGTGGAAAGCCACATGGCATGGTCGTTCGATCTCATCGTGGACATGCTGACCAACGAGAACCGGATGGCCCGGGAACTGGACCCCGCGGGGCACCAGTCTCTCAGACAGGCCAAAGAGTTGCGCCGCCAGTATCGGCGCATCGGTGGCCGGCCCAACGGTCAATCACTGACAGAAGCGGTCTCGGACGAATTCGGGCTCCCCACTGATGCCCTGGGTCACTGGCAGGCATCGTCCAAGGTGCGACCATGGCATGAGCCGGTCGCCAGCCACGGGGTGGCGCCATGAACGAATGGTCTGAAGACCAGAACGAACCTTCGCCACCTCCGTTCGTGATGGTCACCACCAGCTCGGCCGTCGACATCACGGTGCGCGAGGTGCTCGACGAACGCACGCCGGATGACGCCGTGTGTCTTGGGACTTTCTACGATGGACGCCTGATTGCCCGGTGCATAGTCCCGCCCGAGGCACTGTCAGCGGTCGAGGACCACTCCCTGTTCGCCGGCCCGGTACACCTCGGCCTGCTCGGCTTCGAGGAAACCCCGGGGCTGCAATGCCGCCTGCTGGCGTTCATCGACAGCACACTGCTCCCGCCCGACATGGACGAGGAAGACAAAGAAGAACCGTGGCAGGCTTCAGTCCCCCGCCCCGACTTCGAATCCATGGGAGATGGCGACCAGTCCATTGCAATGGGAGAGCCGGAAGGCACGGTACCGATCCTCTTGGGGCACATAGTGCGTATGACCAAGGATCGTAAACATCCGGACAACCTCGCCGGAGAAGCGATGGACGTGCTTGCGACGATCCTAACCGGGTCAGTTTCCGAGGTGGTTGATCGGGTTCTCGATGATTTGTTGGGTGAGGGAAAAAAGGGAGAAGAGGGAAAAGAGGACTAAGAGGGCTAAGAGGGGATTTGCCTTCTTAGCGCTGCAGTTTCTCCTTCAGCACCGGCTGCACCTTCTTGGGATCCGCCTGCCCCTTGCTGCGCTTCATGACCTGACCTACGAAAAAGCCCATCAGTTTGGCCTCGCCGTTGCGGAAGCGTTCCGTTTCTTCGGGGAAGTCGGCGAGCACGTCGTCGACCCAGGTTCCCAGAGCGTCACTATCGCCCACTTGGAGTAGTCCGAGACTTTGGGCGATTGCTTGTGGGTGACCGGCGCCGTCGGTATCGGCCAGTTCCTGGAACACGCGTTTGGCGGCCTGGAGGCTTACTACATCGGTTTGTACCATGCCGATGAGTTGCGCCAGACTATCTGCCGTCACCACCAGGCGCCCGTCCTGGTTGTAGCGGCCGATGACTTCCCCCATGATCCAGTTGGCGGCGTTCTTTGGGTCCGCCCCTTCTGCCACGACTTCTTCGTAGTATCCGGCCAGGGTCACGTCGCTGGTGAGCAGCTTGGCATCGTAGTCCGACAGGTCGAATGCTTCCACCAGCCGTTGTCGCTTGGCCTCCGGAAGTTCCGGTAATTCGGCGTCCCGCTTGTCTATCCAGGAGCGACTGAGCACCAGTGGCGGGAGATCGGGTTCGGTGAAGTAGCGGTAGTCGTGCGATTCCTCCTTGGAGCGCATCGGGCGTACGGCTCCGGAGCCGGCGTCGAACAGCAAGGTGAAGTGCTCCACCTCGCCGCCCGATTCGACCACGGCGATCTGCCGTTCACGCTCCGCGGTCAGCGCCCGCTCCACGTTGGCAAAGCTGTTCATGTTCTTGACTTCGGTCTTGGTGTTCAGCACCGTCTCGCCGGGACGGCGGATGGACAGATTGGCGTCGACCCGAAGGCTGCCGTTTTCCATGCTGCAATCACTGGCTCCGGTATACAGCAAGATCTGTTTCAGCGCGGTGAGGTAGGCTCGCGCCTCGGCCGGCGTACGCAAGTCGGGGCCGCTCACTATCTCGGCCAGCGGAACGCCGGCGCGGTTCAGATCGACTGCGGTCTTACCCGGAATTCGGTCGTGCAGAGATTTCCCGGAATCTTCTTCCAAATGGAGACGGGTGATTGATACCGCCATCCGCTCTCGATCGGGCTGATCGAACCAGACCTGACCACCGGTTGCCAGAGGCTCGTCGAATTGCGAAATCTGATAGCCCTTGGGGAGATCGGGATAGAAGTAATTCTTGCGAGCAAAGATGCTGCGCTCATGAACCGTGCAACCGATTGCCAGGGCCGCCCCGGTGGCCAGGCGCACAGCCTCGCCGTTTGGTACCGGCAGCGCGCCCGGAAGCCCCAGACACACGGGACACACATTGGTGTTGGGCGGGTCGCCGAAATTGGTGGAGCAACCGCAAAACATCTTGCTTAGCGTGTCCAGCTGAATGTGAACCTCGAGCCCGATTACGCTTTCCCACATCAGGCCACCGCCTCTTCGGTGGCCGGCACTACTCGCTCAAGCACTTCCGCGGTTTCGAGCAACCCGGTCTCACCAAGATGCGGACCTATCAGATGGCCACCGACCGGGAGGCCACCGCTGCGGCCGATGGGCATGCTCAAGGCCGGGAGCCCCGCCAGGCTTACGGCGGCCACGAAAATATCGGCCAGATACATCTGCACCGGGTCGTCGGTTCTCTCGCCAGCCAGGAATGCCACGGTTGGTGTCGTTGGTGTGAACAGATACGAGACACCTTCCTGGTTGAACAACCGATCAAAATCGCCGGCGATGAGTGCCCGCGCCTGCTGCGCCTTGGTGTAATAGGCATCGTAATACCCGGCGCTGAGCACGTAGGTGCCGATGATGATGCGCCGCTTCACCTCCGACCCAAAACCTTCTCCGCGCGTGGCCCGGTACAGTGCCCGCACATCGGCGCCGTCGCCCCGCCGCAGTCCGTAGCGAACGCCGTCGTAGCGCGCCAGGTTGGCCGACGCTTCAGCAGGGTTGATGACGTAATACGTGGCAACGGCGTAGGGGGTGTGCGGCAACGAAACGTCGCGCACGTCGGCACCGAGGTCGCGCAGGATGCCAACCGTGCGATCGCACGCGGCGCGAATTCCGGGATCCAGATCGGCGGGGAAACATTCTTTGGGTAGGCCGATGGTGATCCCAGCCAGATCCTGGCGCTGTGCCGGTGCTGCAACCGGAGGTGCGGACACGGTAGTGGCATCGTGCGGGTCCGGGCCACTGATCACCTGGAGCACACTGGCCGCGTCGGCCACCGTCCGCCCGAATACGGAAATGCAGTCGAGGGAGGAGCCGAACGCCACCAAGCCGAAGCGGCTGACCCTACCGTAGCCCGGCTTGACGCCGACGACGCCACAGAAGCTGGCCGGCTGGCGCACGGAGCCACCGGTCTCCGAGCCGAGCGCCGCCGGCACCACTCCGGCCGCAACAAGTGCGGCAGATCCACCCGACGACCCACCCGGCACTCGTTCATGGTCGAGCGGGTTCAAGACCCTGCCGAAGGCCGAGTGCTCCGTTGAGGAACCCATGGCAAACTCGTCGAGGTTCGTCTTGATACCGACCAGAGCGCCGGCGGCCCGCAGCCGGTTGACGACGGTAGCATCGTAGGGTGACCGGTACCCCTGAAGAATCCGCGAGGCGCAGGTAGTCGGTTGCTCTATGGTGACGATATTGTCCTTGATGGCCACCGGCACACCAGCAAGCGGACCTGGTGTCTCCGCGGCCTCGGCCCGGGCCGCGTCCCCATCGAGAACTTCCTGCGACCAATCGAGGGTTGCGTTCAGCTGCTGAACGTCGGGAGCGCCCAGGCGCCCGCCAACGGCGTGCGCCACAGCCCCTGCAGTGGTCCTGCCACCCTTGACCGCTGCAACGATCTTTGCGACGCTATCCATTCAATCTCCCAACGCTTCGAGACGGGGAACGACGAAGAAACCATCGATGAACTCCGGAGCCATTTCAGACGGCGCTCGCGCCAGTGGAATCGGCGCCACGGCATCGTCGCGCAACTCGATCTGGGATGGCCCCGGGAGAAACGGCGGCGCCTCGTCGCCCGCCGGAAGTTCGGCCAATTGGGATACGTAATCGACGATGTTGCCGAGGTCCTGCACCAGTTGGTCGACTTCTTCATCCGAAACTCCCAACTCCACCAGGTTGGCCACTCGGAGTACCTCGTTGCGATCTATCATCATGCACTCTCCCAATCTCGCTCGAGTCCGGCGTAGGTGACGAGAAGCTGCTTGACCCCGACCTCCTCGTCATCGAAGGCCACCGACACCTTGAGCGCCTTCCCCTGGCCGCTCAACCCCTGAATGGTACCGCTGCCAAACCTGCGGTGGCGCACACGTTCTCCCTTGATGTAGCGTGGCG
Organism: uncultured Acidimicrobiia bacterium; assembly: GCA_964196605.1. Taxonomy (GTDB): domain Bacteria; phylum Gemmatimonadota; class Gemmatimonadetes; order Gemmatimonadales; family GWC2-71-9; genus N074bin45. The sequence goes on along the minus strand of CAXMUQ010000261.1, from coordinate 4,201 downwards.
CATCCTGGGACTCGTGCTCGGCGGAGGTGTCATCGGAAGCGACGACGTCGGCAAATCCACCGATCCAATCCTGCCCGCCCCACCCGCCGGCGGAACGACCGCCACTGGGCCGGGGCGACCAGACAGACGAGGTGCGTTCCTCCTTCATCGAGCCCGGGGGCAGCGCGTCGAGAAAGCGGGACGCCCTGTTGGGGTGGAGTTGTCCTCCGCGCCGGCGCGTCTTGGCCCACGTCAGATATAGTTTGTCCTTGGCCCGCGTCAGCCCTACGTAACACAAGCGCCGTTCTTCTTCGATCCCGTCCTCCTGTTCCTCGGCCCGAGCCAGCGGGAACAGTCCGTCTTCCAGACCGGCGATAACCACCAACGGCCATTCGAGCCCCTTGGCCGTGTGGAGCGTCATGAGGGTCACCCCTTCCTCGGTACCCGCTTCCCGATCATTGGCGCTCATCAGAGCCGCATCGGCCAGGAACTGTTCTATCGGCGTAGCGCCGGGAACGTCATCCTCCACCACTTCCGACCACGCCGCGGCGCTGGAGACGAGTTCACGGACGTTGTCGAACCGGTCGGCTCCTTCGGGGCCTTCGGCGTGCAGCAATGCCTCGTATTCGATGGACTCGATGAGATACTCCAACGCCTCCGCCGGAGGCATGTCCATAGTGGCGGCACGCATGCTGTCGATCGATTGCGCGAACGCTTGCAAACCACGGCGTGCTCTGGGGCGCATATCCTGGATACGTTCTGCAATGGCGGCGGCACTCAGAAGCGACATCTTCCACCCATCGGCGGCGGCCGCCAAGCCGGTCAGCGTGGTTTGTCCCAGTCCTCTCTTCGGCACTCCGATGGTGCGCAAGAACGCCTGGTTGTCATCGGGGTTGGTAATCAACCGCAGGTAGGCCAGGAGGTCCTTGACCTCCCGCCGTGCGTAGAAGCTGATCGACCCAATTATCCGATAGGGTACGCCCGCCCTGCGGAACGCCTCCTCCAAGGCCCGGGACTGGGCGTTGGTGCGGTACAGGACGGCGGCCTCGGAATAAAGCCAATCACCCGCCCGGTGGCGCCGTCCCAGTTCCTGGACGATCCACTCGGCTTCATCCCGCTCGTCGGCCGTGGTGGTAACGTGGACATCCTCACCGCCCGCTCGAGTGGTGCGGAGGGTCTTGCCGATGCGGCCCACGTTCTCGGCGATGACCGCGTTGGCGGTAGCGAGCACCACCTGGGTCGATCGATAATTCTCTTCCAACCGGACCAACCGGGTTCCGGCGAAGTCACGCTGGAAATCCGTCATGTTGCGAACTTCCGCACCACGCCACCCATAGATGGATTGATCGTCGTCGCCGACGGCCGCCACGTTACCGTGTCCTCCCAGAAGACGGATCAGGTCGTATTGGGCCCGGTTGGTGTCCTGAAACTCGTCCACAAGGAGGAAGGCGAATCGATCCCGGTACACGGCCAACCGGTCGGGGTGTTCACGGAACAGAGTGAGCGGATGCAGCAACAGGTCGTCGAAATCCATGGCGTTGGCCGTCTTGAGCGCCGGCCCCAACTCGGCGTACACCTCGGCGGCGACCGCCACCAGTCGGTCGAAGCCGGCTTCTGCGGCAAGCTCCGAGGGAGGCATCTGACGGTTCTTGGCGCCTGAGATGATGCTTTGGACCGCTTTGGGCGAAAAATTCTTGGGCTTGTAGCCTTGCCTGGCGAGGAGCCGCCTGATGAGAGCCAAACGGTCGTCTTCATCGTAGATGGTAAAATTGGAGGTGAAGCCGAGCAGCTCGGCCTCTCTGCGCAGCAGGCGCGCCGCCAGCGAGTGGAAGGTACCGATCCACAAGCCCCCGGGGTCGCGTCCCAGCAGCCGGCCCACCCGCTGTTTCATTTCCCCGGCGGCCTTGTTGGTGAAGGTGACCGCAAAGATCCTGTACGGTAGGACCCCGTGCTGTTCGATCAGCCGGGCGATCCGCATTGTCAGGACGCGCGTCTTCCCCGACCCAGCGCCGGCAAGCACCAGCAGAGGCCCATCGACGTGGTCGACGGCTTCCTGCTGCGCCGGGTTAAGTGCCTGTTCCAGCAACTGGGTCATGCTTTTTCCTGTTTGGTTATAGGGAGGGTGACCGCGAACGTTGCGCCGTCCTCGGTGGGTTCGAGGACCAGCTTCCCGTCGTGGTTGTCCTCCACGACCCTGCGGGCCAAGGCCAGACCAATCCCCCAGCCGCCTTCTTTTGTGGAGGTGCCGGGTTGGAAGATGTCCCCGCGGGTTTCCTTGGGGACACCCGGTCCATCGTCGATGACCCGCAGGACCGCCTTCCGCTCCTGTGAGTCGACCTTCAAGATAATCGTGCCTTCGCGACCCTTGAGCGCGTCGATGGCGTTCTTCACCAGACTCTCGAGCGCCCACTCCAGGAGTATTGGATCGCCTTCGACGTCGGGGCCGGGTCCGGCGGCGTCGACCCGCAACTCGATGGCGTTGGCGTGTTGGGGAAGTCGGGGCCGGAAGTATCCCGCCACCCGATCGGCCAGTGCACCAAGAGCGATTACGTCCCGGTGTGCCGGATTGCCGATGCGCTCGAAACGTTTTGCCACCCGGTCGAGCCGTTCCGCGTCCGCGCTCAGATAGTCCGCCAGACCCTCCGGCGGTGTTGGCCGCGAGCGGATTTGCTCTATCCATCCCTGCAAGCTGGTCAACGGGGTGCCCATCTGGTGGGCAGCTTCGCGGGCCATTGCAACCCATAGACGGTCGCGCTGGGACATCATGGCGTTGCGGTAGGCAATAACACCCACGGCGACCATGCTGGCAATGGCCAGGGCTTGCAGGATAGCCAGGATCTTGAGTTGGCCGACAGCCGGTACGGGCCCGTAGTGGATGACGTTGACACCTTCACGAACCGGCGGGTTCCGCCGGTCGAGTTCGCGCGCCAATTCTATCACTCTGGGGTCGTCGAGCGTGGCATCGAATGGCAGATTCTCGGCCGCCGTAACGTTGCCCATGCCGTCGGTTACGATCAGGGGAATGCCGGATCGGGTAACCACCTCGGACAGATTGAACAGTGCTTCAACCTCGGCGCCGGCCCGTCCGCTCAGCAGGCCTTCGTAAACGCGCGAGTATATCCTGCTGGTGGCAACGGCGTCCCGGCGGAAGTGGCGTGCTATCACCAGGCTGGCGGCGACACTCAGGCCGGTGAGCGACGCCACCAGCAACACCACCAGAATTGGGGCTAGTCTGCGAAAACGCGGGCTACGCACGAGGCGACAGGCGGTCGGTCCCCATGTACGGCACCAGTGACTCCGGGAGAAGCACCTCGCCTTCGGCCGTCTGGTTGTTTTCCAGCAGCGCGATGATGGTCCGGGGGAAGGCCACGCCCGATGCGTTGAGGGTATGGACGAACTCCGGCTTGCCCTTGGGCTCTGGCCGGTACCGTATGTTGGCGCGCCGACTCTGGAAGTCGGCAAAGGTGGACGAGCTGGACGCCTCGAGCCACGTCTCGACGCCCGAGGCCCACACCTCGAGGTCGAGCGTGCTGGCACTCGAGAAACCCGTGTCGCCGGTAGCCAACGCCACCACTCTATAGGGAATCTCCAGACGCCGAAGCACTTCTTCCGCATGACCGGTGAGCAACGTGTGCTGAGATGGCGAGTCTTCCGGGCGGCAGAATCGAACCAATTCCACCTTGTCGAATTGGTGGAGTCGGATCAGGCCGCGCGTGTCTTTCCCGTGGGCACCGGCCTCACGCCGAAAGCACGGTGTGAACGCCACGTACCCGAAAGGCAGTCGATCTCCGTCGAGGATCTCTCCCCGGTGCAGATTCGTCAGCGGGACTTCTGCAGTGGGAATGAGGAACATGTCGTCCCCGTCCATCCGGTACAGGTCGTCCTCGAATTTGGGCAACTGTCCGGTACCGGTGAGGGTATCACGGTTCACCAACAGCGGCGGGCTCACTTCGATGTAGCCGTGCTGTTCGGCGTGCAGGTCAAGCATGAAATTGGCCAGGGCGCGGACCAACTTGGCTCCCAAGCCCACGTACAGAGGGAAGCCGGTGCCTGCGAGGCCCGCCCCCCGCGGCAAGTCGACGATCCCCAATCTTTCCGCCAGCTCCCAATGCGGCTTGGGTTCGAAGTCGAACTTCGGCGGCTCGCCCGAGGTGCGAACTACGACGTTGTGGGACTCGTCACCCTGGGGCACATCAGGCAACGGCGGGTTGGGAATGGTGAG
>CAXMUQ010000260.1:0-7034 GCA_964196605.1 uncultured Acidimicrobiia bacterium | reverse complement strand
AATCACCCCAAAGCGATTCTCGGAATGTCCCTCGAGAGGCGACTCCGGTAGTATCACGACCCACGACTCCAGCGTTTCGAGAGCGGTGGCATCGACCTCGCTGGACGCCTCACACGCTTCGAGGGAACACGCTTCCGGGTGGTTGCCCCTGAAGTGATTGGTGTCGATAGTCACCGCCCGGATCACACCTGGAATGCCCAGTTTGACCAAACACCAGTCGTGCCCGGGCTCACGCCGGCGGCGCGTTTCCCAACCGTCCATCCACTTGCCGCGCTCGGTGTATTCGTCCGCGCGGAATACGCCCCTCCCCTCCTTGAGGATATTCTCCTTGGGCGCAAAGAACTCGTCGTTGGCGGCCATGGCGATGCCACCTACCCGCTCGGCCGCCAGATCCACGAAGGTACTCGATCCAGTCATGATGGACGGTACAGTGTAGGATGCCAGTGGTAAAGGGGAATCACACAGCGGCCAGCGCCTGTTCCAGGTCGGCCAGAATATCTTCGTAATGCTCGACCCCGACCGACAGCCTGACCATGCCCGGAGTGATCCCCATACGTTCCTGATCCATCGGCGGGATGTCAGCGTGCGTCATGGTACCGGGATGCTCGGCCAACGACTCGGTACCACCCAGGCTCACAGCCAGTTTGGCCAACTGCAGGGCATTGAGAAAGCGGAAGGCGCCCGCTTCGCCGTCCTCCACCTCGAAGGCGATCACCGAGCCTGCCGCCTTGCACTGCTTGCGAAATACGGGGTACATCGGATCTTTCTGATCGAGCATGTCCAGGTGATACACACTGCGAGTCCGGGGATGTTCGGCCAGAAAATCGCCGACGTACCTCGCGTTCTTCATCTGGGCGGTCATGCGCATCTTGAGCGTTTCGAGACTGCGCATCAGCAACCACCCCGTCCACGGCCCAGCCATGGTTCCCATGAAGGTCCGCAGGACCTTTACCCGGCCCACCAATTCGGCGCTCCCCAGACAGGCGCCGGCGATGATATCACTATGTCCGCCAAGGAACTTGGTGGCGGAGTAGAGCACCAGGTCGGCGCCATGCTCGAGCGGGTGCTGCCACAGGGGTCCCAGAAAGGTGTTGTCGACCATGACCACAGGCGCTTTGTCGCTCGGCGCCATACCCCTTAGGATGTCGGCGATGCCTTCGATATCGACCAGGGCGTTGGTTGGGTTGGCCGGGGTCTCGATCAATCCGGCCGCAACTGGACGCCCGTCGGCACCCTCCTGGATGGCGGCTGCTACCTCTCGCGCGGGAACACCAGCCGGAAACGCCACCGGGTGGATACCGAATTCAGGCAGAATCACACGCAACAAGTACTCCGAGCCGCCGTAGAGCGGTTCACTGTGTACCACCACGTCACCGGGCCGAACGAAGGTGAGCAAACAGGTGGCGATGGCCGCCATCCCGCTTTCGAAAGCCGCGGCCGCCTCGGCCCCGTCCCACAGGGTCAACCTGTCTTCGAGGACTTCGAGGTCCGGGTTGTTGAGCCGGCTGTAGATGAGCCCCAATTTCTCGCCGGGCCCCTTTTCCCGCAGGCCATATGCAACTTCGAAGAAGGCCTTCCCTTCCTCGGCGCTCTCGAACACGAAGGTCGACGTCTGGAAAATCGGAGGCTTGATGGCACCCTCAGAGAGCTTCGGGTCGTACCCATAGCTCATCATTAGGCTTTCCGGGTGCAGCTCTCGGTCGCCGATCTTACGCTGCTTGTATTCTCCCACCATCACCTCGTGTTAGGATTTCAACTTCAGCATTGCCAGGCACCGGTGAATCCGGCGTGAAGCGATTCTGAGGGACTATTGACAGGACAAGGGGCCATCGGAGCCTGCCGATGGGAGAGCGTATCAGAGCCGTTCGAGCTCGTCGATGGTCTGATTGTTGACCAGATTCCCAGTATTGCGAGTGCTGGCCGGTTCGAACAACAGGATATGACACTCCTGGTCAGAAACCGGCCGGTGCTCCACGCCTCGGGGTACCACCACCATTTCGCCCTCGCCGACCTCCTCCGCGTGGTCCCGAAATTCGAGCCGAAAGTGGCCCTGGAGGACCAGAAACAACTCATCCTCTTGCTCATGGCGGTGCCAGTCGAACGTGCCCTTGATCTTGGCGAGCTTGACCATCTGGCCGTTCAGCTCGGCCACGACATGCGGGGTCCAGTGAGAAGAGAACCGTGAGAGCTTTTCGGCCAGGTTGATAGCGTGCATCGACGGACCTCCGCGTTGGAGCAGTTTCCGTGACGTCCCTTCAGGTCCCTACCGTGGCAATGCATTCGATCTCGACTCGGGCGCCAAGGGCCAGTCCGTTGGCTCCCATGGCACTCCGGGCAGGGAGCGCGTCGAAATAAGTGACGTACACTTCGTTCATCGCACCCCACTCTCCAACGTCATCCATCATGATGAGGCACTTCACCACTCGGTCCATCGAAGAACCGTTACGCTCGAGTATGGCACGGATGTTGTCCATGGTCTGGCGGGTCTCTGCCTGAATACCGCCCTCGATCAGCGTCATGCCCGAGACCGTGCCGATCTGCCCGGAGACGAACAGCAGATCCCCGACACGGACAGCATCGGAAAACGGCAGCGGAGAAGCAGGATCGGCCTTGAAGTATTCGACGATTGTCTCCTGCTCAGGTTGGCAGGCTGTCAACGCCGCAACGAAACAGACGATGGTGACCAGACGCATGGTGGCGCTCGCGGTTAGAGGATCGAAGTACCCTGCCGCCTCGACATTCCGAGGAGAGACGGCAAGCCCGACGGGCCGGCGTGTGCCCGGCACGCTACCTGCCGCCGGAAGGCGTCGACGCGGTCAATGCCGCACGGATCGGGAGGCGCCGGACCCGGATCCCGGTAAGCGCGAACAAGGCGTTTGTCACCGCCGGGGCGATTGGGGGCGTCCCGGGCTCGCCGATGCCGCCCGGCGCCTCCCGACTGCGAACGATGTGAACTTCGACTGCGGGCGCCTGCTTCATCCGCACGACCGGGTAGTCGTGAAAATTTCCTTGCTGTACCCGGCCACTGTCCAGTGTGATCTGTCCGAACAAGGCCGCGCTCAACCCGAACACGATGCCGCTCTGCATCTGCGCCTCGATCGTGTTGGGGTTGACGATCTGGCCACAGTCCACTGCGCAAACCACGCGGCGTACCCAGGGAAAGCCTCCGGCGTCCAAGGAAATTTCCGCCACCTGGGCCACGTATGTCCCGAATGAGAACGCCACGGCGATGCCCCTGGCACGCCCTGGGGGGAGCGCGCCGCCCCAGCCCGCCCGCTCCGCGGCCACATCCAGGACACCCAGGTGGCGCGGGGATCCGTCCAAGAGGCTGCGCCGATATTGGTATGGATCGGCGCCGGCCGCGTGTGCCAGTTCATCGATGAAACTTTCGGTGATGAACGCATTCTGCGAGCTGCCGACCGACCGCCACCAGTGCAACGGCACCGGAATGTCGGCCTTGGCGAACTCTACCTGAATATTGGAGATCTTGTAGGGGATGTTGGCAGCCCCCTCTACCGAACTCGGGTCGACACCGTTCCGCAAGCGCCGGCCCTTGTTGGCCAGAATCGATGGACCGGCGATACGATTGCGCCAAGCCGTTGGCCTGCCTGCCTGGTCCAGGCCGCCGGCAAAAGTGTTGACCGTACAAGGACGGTACTGTCCCTGGCGGGTATCTTCCTCACGGGTCCACAGCATCTTGACTGGCCCGCCGACCGCCTTGGAAATTGTGATAGCCTCGGTCACGAAATCCATACTCGACCGGCGTCCGAAACCGCCCCCGAGATAAGTGAGGTGCACCTCGATTCGGTCCGGTGACAGCCCGGTAATGCGCTCCGCTTCCCGAATGACTCCCTGGGGAGACTGTGTCGGGACCCAGATCCGGCACTGCCGGGCCTCGACGTGGGCCGTGCAGTTCATCGGCTCCATGGTCGCGTGTGCCAGATAGGGCACATGGTACACCGCGTCCACCCGCTGGGCCGATCCGGCAAGGGCGCCCTCGACGTCACCGTCGCTCCTAGCCGGGGCGCCGGGGACCGCCGCCAATCGGGCGAGCTTCTCCTCTACGGCATCGCTGCCCTCGCGGTAACCGGCGTCGCCCCAAGTCACCTCCAACGCCTGGGCGCCCTTGAACGCCGCCCACGTCGTCGCGGCGACGACGGCCACGCCGGTCGCCAGCTCGACAACCTCGTCGACCCCGGGGACCTCGAGGGCGCCTGCGGAGTCCACGGCCGTGGCCCGGCCACCGAATACCGGCGGGTGCACCACGGTGGCGTAGCGCATCCCGTCTACCCGGGCATCGATGCCGTACACGGCGGACCCGTCGACCTTCTCCGGCGTGTCCACCCGGGCCACTGGAGTTCCCAAGATGGTAAAGTCGTCCGGATCGGTCAGCGGGGGGTCTGCCGGGGGATCGAGGGACGCCGCGTCGTCTACCAGGTCGCCGAACGGGATGCGCCGGCTGGTTGGCCCGTGGATGACATGCCCCGACTGGACCCTAAGGGTTTCGATAGAAACGCCGAGTCGCTGGGCCGCGGCCTGCACCAACATCACCCGCCCGGTGGCACCCGCTTTTCGCAGCGGTTCGAACGTCGTCCGGATACTGCGGCTCCCCCCGGTCCCTTGTGAACCGAACTGCCGCACGTCTCCCGGTGCCTGGACCACCGTCACCTGATCCCAGGCGACGCCGAGTTCCTCGGCCACCAGCATGGGGAGCGCGGTCTTGATCCCCTGCCCCATTTCGGTCTTGGGGAACCAGATGGTGACCGCGCCATCCTGATCGATACGAAGGAACGCGTTGGGCTGGAAGGAGGCCGCGGATTCGGGCTCGGCAACGAGGTCGTGAATCCGGAACCCGATCACCAAACCTCCAGCACCGGCTACGCCGGCTCGAACGAAATCTCGGCGACTAACCTTGAACAGGTCCGTCATCTCAATCCTCCCTCGCGGCACGGTGGATGGCCCGCCGGATCCGCTGGTAGGTACCACACCGACAGATGTTTCCCGCCATTGCTGCATCGATGTCTTCGTCGCTGGGATCGGGTTCGCGCGCCAGCAAGGCCACGGCCGACATGATCTGCCCCGACTGGCAGTAGCCGCATTGGGGAACGTCTTCAGCGATCCAGGCACGTTGAACCGGATGACTCCGATCGTCAGACAATCCTTCGATGGTGGCGATGATCTTGCCGGCCACGGCGGTCACCGGCAGGACGCAAGAGCGAACCGCTTGGCCGTCGACATGCACCGTACAGGCGCCACACTGGGCGATGCCGCACCCATACTTGGTCCCCGTGAGACCAATGTTGTCACGGATGGCCCAGAGTAGCGGCGTATCCGGCAGTACGTCGATCGTGTAGTCCCTACCGTTGACGTTGAGAGTGACCTCAGCCATACGATTATCCCTTTAGAAGTGGCACTGAGCCCCTACACCCTCACTCTCACACCGTCCCCTTCACTTCAGTGCTGGCCACCGTCCAACACCGCCCCTCCCGCTCAACCCAAAACCTCACCCAGGAAGCCCAGAAATACCAATCTGAAGAGTCGCGCATGGGCCGCACAGTTTGCTGCGTCACGTCCACCAACACACTGTCGGTTCCCTTTACCCGCATCAACCCGGAGAACCGCACATTGACTCCAGAGGAGTCGACGTCACACCGGCTGTCGTCATCTGCCTGACACGGCTGGACGAAGCGCTCACTCGCCAACAGATGATCCAGCAAGGCGCCCTCGTGCAGCCTGGTGAATTCCACATCCTGTCCGACGGTCTCTACCCGTGGATCCAGGTAGAGAGCGGTCGTGCCATAGAGGTTCCGCAAACTGTCGAGTACGGCGTCGTAGATTGCCCGCTGACTGACGGCGGTTAGGGTGTCACCGGCACCCATGTCTATGCTGTCGGGAACACAAACTCCCGACATGACTCGGGCCGCGAGACGGTCGTCGACCCGCCCGCAGGATGCCAATGCACCAATCCACACAAACACCGCTATCCGAAAATGTCGACCGTATGACATGGTTCCCCTGGGCTACTCACCTGTTCCGGACGATGGCGGATCAAAGAGATGCACCCCCCGGCGCCGTACTTTCAAGACCAACTGTACCTGGCGGTGCGCCCGGCGGGCGGGCACTCCCCGATCCACCAGCTCGTGTTCCACCTCTTCCGGCGTCAGCCCTTCTCGCAACATCAGGATTATGCGGCGCGTTTCTTCTTGCTGCTCGAGGAGGTCGCCGTCGCCGCGGCCCAACCACCGGTCGAGAAATGTCACTGGCCGGCCGCCGTCCCTTTAGTTTCGTCATTGTTACCGATATCTACCGCCACGCGCCACACTCCGTCGGCCGTTTTTCGCCAGATCGTGACATAGTGGCCCTCGTTCAGAACCGTATCCTCGTCAGTGGCCGTCGTGCCGACCGATTGCCATCGGCCCAGCGTGTATCCCAAGTCGCCTCCGGCGCCAACCTGAACGTCGGTCGTCCGCCACCGCAGCCGAGGCTGGCCGGGGGCGAACGCCGGCACCATGGAGTCGCGAATCGCCTCTCGACCATCTACCCGACCATGCTGGGGGATCATCACCCCCGAGGCAAGGAAGAAATCCGCCCAACCGTCCGCCCCGCGCGCCTCAGTTTCCACGCCAAATAGTGAATCCGCCCCCCGGAGAGCCATACGCTCGGCCGCAAGGTCGGGCACCTGCCTACAGCCAACAACCACCAGCATCAGACTCGAAAAAGCCAATCCGGCAACCGTATGCCGCACACCAAGCGGTGAACTCCAGGCCAACAGGCTAGCCACCATCTCGGGCCCCGGGAGATTCTCTGCCGGTGGTGTCGGTCAACAACCGCTCGGTGAATTCCACACGATCCTGGATGTCGCTCAGTTCCCCACGCACCGTATCACTGTGTTCCAGGAGCAGGTTCAGTTTTTCATCGATGGTTTCGAGAGTATTCTGGGACGCACCCTTCCCTCGCCATACCTTGACGGTGAAGTAGACACCTATAGTGACCACCATGAACACAAACAGCGGTAGCATGGTTTCGACAAGGTC
>CAXMUQ010000259.1:0-4643 GCA_964196605.1 uncultured Acidimicrobiia bacterium | reverse complement strand
ACCGTGGCGCTTGCCTTGGCGTTTCGAATCTGCTCCTCGAGTTCGGCGATCTCGCTCTTGAGACCGTCAAGCCGGGTGAGCATGGCGTCTATCGGCTCCTGGTCACCTTCCCCGCCCCGCTCCTTCTGATGGTAGAGTAGCCCCAGGTCCCGCGCGGTATTCTCCTGCTTTCGCCGGAGCCGCATCAGATCCAGCCGCACTCGACCCTCATCGAAGGCCGACTGGGCCTTTTTGCCGAAGTCTTCCAGTTCTTTGTTCAGCTTATCAAACAGGTTCGTCATCGAATAACTCCTCGGCTTGGCGATATCTCAACAGACGCAAGATAACCCCAGGATGTTTCAAATAACAACGTACTTGCATAACTAGTTGTGTTGCCAGCGTTTATGCGATCAGCCGATTAGTCCTTGAGAGCCTCGAGCGGGCTGACCAGGCCGGCTCGACGAGCCGGAAGATAGCAAGTGAGGAGCACGACGGCCGCCAGGAGGATAGAGGTAAGCCACACCACCGTACCGTCCAGACCGGAGGCGCCATACAGAAACCCTTGAAGCATCCCGCTCAAGCCAAAGGCGACCGCCAACCCAATTGTCTGGCCCACGACGACATATTGCAGGCCTTGGCGGAGGTACACCCGGACAATGTGGCTTCCCTCAGCACCTAAAGCGGAGCGGACGGCCATCTCACGCCTACGGGTGCCGACAGAATAGGATATCACTCCGAAGACCCCGACCAAGGCCAGCCCCAGAGCGACCAAGCCGAAGCCCCCTAGGAGTGCGGCTCGGAATCTAGGGGTCTCCAGCGACGAACTCAGCCATCCGCTGAAGGTATCCACGCGGCCGATCGGGAGGTTGGGGTCGAGCTCACGCAGGATAGCCCGAACCTGAGGAACGAGGGATGCGGTCGGAACCTCTGAGGCCACGATCAGATCCATCGTTCGCGCCCGATCCAAATGCTGATCAGTGGGGACGTACACGGCAGGCCGTGGCTCCAGGTGGAGACCCCGATGACGGACATCGGCCACGACGCCGACAACCGTGAGAAAGCGACCGGCTTCGGCCCTGTTGTTGTCGAGCGAAGACAGGCGGATCCGTTGGCCGATCGGTGTCTCGTCGCGCCACAGTTCGCGCGCGAGTGACTGGTTGACGACGGCCACCGGAATGGCCGCCGGGTCGTCTCGCAAAGTGAAGTCGCGTCCAGCGATCAACTGGGTGCCCGTGGTCCGGAAGTAGTTGGGGCCAACTGGACGCCAGTCGGGATAGCTGGGCCACTCTTCAGGCCCGTGACCTTCGAGCTGCGCCGCGCCGTTGATACGTGACGCCGTCGACAGCGGTGGGGAAAACGCCAGGCTGACCGATGTGACGCCGGGCAAGCTCGAGACGCGATCGAGGAGTTGATGATGAAATTGTAGAACGACCGTTCGATCGGCATAGGGCGACGGTGCCCGTGCCGGCAACCCCAAGTCGACAGTCAAGACGTCTCCCGCGGAGAAGCCGGGATCGACTCGGGTGAGTGTCAGCAAACTCTTCAGGATCACTCCAGCTACCAGTAGCGCTGCCAACGAGAAGGCATACTGTGGAATGACAAACAGACCGGTCCAGTGGCGTCGGCGACCGATCGCAGCTACCTCACCATCGGCCCGCAAAGCGTCGTTTGGCTCAATCTTGGCGGCGCGCCAAGCCGGAGCCACGCCAAAGAAGAGACTTGCCACCAGCCCCAGCGTCAGCGTGAACAGCGCGACCCGCCAATCCAGGGAGATCGGACCGGAGTGGAGAAACTCACTCGGTACTATGCGGTTCATCATCCCGAGGCTGCCGACGGCTACGAGGAATCCAAGCGCGGCACCGACCGCGCCAAGAACCAGGCTCTCGGTCAGCAGCTGGCGCACCAACCGACCGCTATTCGCTCCCAGCGCGCGACGCACCGCCATCTCACGTCCTCGTCCCATCATTTGGGCCAGCAGTACGCTTGCCATGTTGCCACAGGCGATCAGAAAGACCACACCGACGACTGCTAATAACAGGAGAAGGGTTCTGCGTGATTCTCCCACCAAGTCTTCGTGAAGCCCCGTGACACGGAACATGAAGCCCTGAGAAATCTCATCCGGATAGCTGGCCTCCAGGCGGCTTGCTATAGTCGCCAATTCGGCTTGGCTCTCAGCCAAGGAGACGCCCTGGGCCAACCGGCCGATGACCCGGAGATTGTGGGCCGTCCGGCTGGGACCGAACATCGGTGTTATGTCCGCCGGCAGCCACACCGCTGTGCCCTTGGGGTAGTCGAACCCCTTGGGCATCACGCCGGCTATGGTGGTCGACTGCCCAGCCACGACCAACTCGCGACCGAGCACTGCTGGATCCTCACCGAAAGCCGAGCGCCAGAGAGAGTAGCTGATGAGCGCCTGCGAGGGCGGTACGCCTGAGAGGGGCGGGACGGTGGCGCCGAGATAGGGAGTGACTCCCAGGAGCGGGAAAAAATCCCAAGTCACCATATACACATTTGCCCTGAGTGGCACATCGGTTCCGGTTACTGGTTGCTCGCCACCGAAGAAGGCGGCCAAACCATCGAGGCTGCCTGCGTCACGGTGAAGATCACCAAAGTTCGGGTGGGTCACACGAGAGCCGGCACGGCCGCCTGCCACTCCCTCAGTCACCGTCACCAATCGGTCCGGCTCGGCAAACGGCAACGGTCGCAGCAAGACCGCACTGGCGACGCTGAACATCGAGGCATTGAGGCCGATGCCTATGGCCAGGGTGAGGACTAGAAGAACGGTGGCCGATGGGCGTCTCCGAAGAGACCGAACAGCCAGCTGCACATCACGCAGGAGTTGCGATATTTGGGGTGACCTCATCAACTGGGACTCCTTTACGGCGGCACTCAGGCGGCGCATCCGCAGCGTCATCCCGGACCACAACCGGCGGGCCCAAGAGAACCTCGGCCCCGTGGCTGCGACACTTCGGTCCAACGCGTGGCGGAAGGAGGGAACGTCGGTGAACCTATCGGCTGGGCTCACGGCCATGGCACGGGCCACGACGTCTGCCACGGCGACCGGGATGTGTGGAGCCCGCGATTCGAGCCGCGGAGGTTCGGGGGCGAAACGGCCGGCAATTACCTCCTCGACCGTGTCACCCAGAAAAGGGGGTTCTCCGCTCAGCATTTCGAACAGTACGCAGGCCAAACTGAACACGTCGGACCGAGCATCGACGCCTTCTTCGCCTGAGGCTTGTTCGGGGCTCATGTAGAGCGGTGTCCCGGTTGAATAACCGGCAACTTCCGCCCGCTTGCGCCACGACTCGAATTCTGCCTGTACCACCTGGGAAATGCCGAAATCGGCCAGATACGGGTGTCCATCAGCCAACAGGATGTTTTCGGGCTTGATGTCACAATGGACGATGCGACGCTGGTGAGCATGATCGAGCGCGCCGGCGATTTTCCCGATAAGTGAGACGGCTTCGGTTACCGGTAGTTGAGGATGCTGATCGAGGTAGTCGCGAAGAGACCCTTCGGCCAGGAAAGGCATAACATAGTAGGCGTAGCCGCCCGCCTCTCCGGCATCGAACAGCGGGAGAATACCAGGGTGCAGGAGATTCGCCGTCCGGCTGATCTCCTGGCGGAAAGGCTGGCTCCCTACATGGCGCACCACCTCTGGAGACAACACCTTGATGGCCACTTGGCGACCCAGCTTGATATCGCGGGCCAGATACACGCTCCCCATGCCGCCGCGGGCTATCTCCCGGTCGATGGTGTAAGCATGCGACAAGGTGGCCTGAAACCGGGAGCTGGAAGCTTCCGACCATTCGTCGCCTTCTGTCTCGATGGCAAAGAGCTCGTCAAAGGACACGTCGAACGCTTCGAGCAGTTTCTCGCGGGTCTTGGCCGACGGATAAGGGTGGGTACCGTTGACCAGGTCCGACAGATGCCCACGAGACAATCCGATGATCAGAGCCCAGTGGTTCTGGCTCCGGGAACTATGAGCCAGGGCGTCGCGCAGCACCTGAAGGTTAAGTCTTACACGCATCGGAAATCCGGGTCGTTGGTCTCTTTCAGATACGCAGGTACGCGCCAGGGTTCAAGGGGGATTCACCCTGAACCGAGAAAATGTTCTTAGGTGTTCGGACTACAACGATAACGTGTTTATAGACAAGCGGTTGGGATCGGGAGAGCGTAGTGCGTAAAGAACGTATCGCTCTGAAACGACAAGCGCGGCCTGCTGGGGCCGCGCTGTTGATGAACCGCTGGGAAATTGGCTAGCGGCCTAGCTGGCCATGACCGCGTAGACCGATACCTGCTTCCGCTTCTTGTCCTTGTGCTCGAACTTGACCACGCCGTCGATCAAGGCGAACAGCGAATCGTCGTTGGCCCGGCGCACGTTGTTACCCGGGTGGAACTTGGTGCCCCGTTGCTTGACGAGAATATTTCCGGCCCGCACGCCCTGGCCACCGCACTTCTTGATGCCGAGGTATTTGGGATTGCTGTCGCGGCCGTTGCGGCTGGATCCGACGCCCTTTTTATGTGCCATATCGACCTCAGCCGGCGGTTACGCCGGTAATGCGGATTTCGGTGAATTTCTGCCGGTGTCCGGTCTTCTTGCGCACGTTCTTGCGGCGTTTGAAGCGGAACACGAGGATCTTCTTTTCCTTGCCCTCGCCCAC
>CAXMUQ010000258.1:0-8796 GCA_964196605.1 uncultured Acidimicrobiia bacterium | reverse complement strand
GAGGGCGGTCAACGAGGGTGTCATTATCGTCATGGCTTCCCCGGTTCGCTCAGCGGTCGAATGGCGTTGACGGATAGACAGGAAACTAAGCCGTCCATCGGGCGACTTCCAACCGGGTTGTCCCGGTTCTGAAGGGCGGTGAGTACATTACATGCCCCGCATCACTATAAACCTTGCGCGACGCCGATTAGTGAGAAGCTATGCCCAACAGATTGCGCGACGAAAGTAGCCCCTATCTCCTGCAACACGCAGAAAACCCAGTGGACTGGTATCCGTGGGGTGACGAGGCGTTGAAACGGGCAAGAGAGGAAGACAAACCCATCTTCCTGTCCATCGGCTATGCCGCCTGTCATTGGTGTCATGTCATGGCCCACGAGTCGTTCGAAGATGAGGGGACCGCAGCGCTGCTCAACGAAAAGTTCATCAACATCAAGGTCGATCGCGAAGAGCGCCCCGATATCGACGGGATCTACATGAAAGCAACGGTCGGCATGACCGGCCAAGGAGGCTGGCCCATGAGCGTGTGGCTCACCCCGGACGGGGCGCCGTTCTACGCCGGCACCTATTTCCCGCCGACCCCGCGCCACGGCATGCCGTCATTCCAAGACGTCGTCAAGACACTGGCCGGTGCGTGGCACGGGCGCCGGGACCAGATAACGGCAACCACGGAGCGTACGCTATTGGCAATGCGGGACATCTCGGCTGCCGACGGCGCCGATGCCGGAGGAGTCGATCCCGCCACCATCGAGGCCTCGGCCATCGTGGGGCAGCTGGCACAACATTTCGACGCCCGCAACGGAGGCTGGGGCACTGCACCAAAATTCCCCCAACCGATGGCACTGGAATTTCTTGTCAGGCATATCGCTGATGAGGGAGACCCAAGGCCCCGAAACATCCTCGACAAGTCTCTCATCGCCATGGCGGACGGCGGCATCTACGACCTCCTCGGCGGCGGGTTCCATCGCTACGCCACCGACGCGGAGTGGCTGATACCACACTTCGAAAAAATGTTGTACGACAACGCTCAACTGGCGCGCGTCTATCTACACGCCTGGCAGGTGAGCCGATCGAATCGATTTCGGGATGTCACCCGGGAAATCCTCGACTACGTGCTGCGCGAGATGCGCCATCCCCGGGGCGGCTTCTACAGCTCGCAGGACGCCGATTCGGAGGGGGTGGAGGGCAAGTTCTTCGTGTGGTCCTACGCGGAGCTGGAACAACTGTTGGGAGATGACACCCCGCTGGCAGCCAAGGCGTGGGACGCCAGCCGTGGAGGAAACTGGGAGGGGAATAACATCCTCCACTGGGTTGCCGACCCGGCTGTGTTGTCGGCTGAGTGGGACGCAGATCCGGAG
Organism: uncultured Acidimicrobiia bacterium; assembly: GCA_964196605.1. Classification (GTDB taxonomy): domain Bacteria; phylum Gemmatimonadota; class Gemmatimonadetes; order Gemmatimonadales; family GWC2-71-9; genus N074bin45. The sequence goes on along the minus strand of CAXMUQ010000258.1, from coordinate 7,441 downwards.
CAGGTGGCCAAGCAGCTTCATGAGATCCGCCAACACCTGTGGCGCGATCGCGAGAAGCGGGTTAAGCCAGGCCTGGACGACAAGGTGCTTACCTCTTGGAACGGCCTCATGCTAGCGGCGTTCGCCGAGGCAGGCAGCGCGTTGGGAGAGGAAAGCTACCTGACGGCAGCCCGATCCAACGCGGCGTTTCTGCTGGACACCATGCGGACCGAAGACGGTCGGCTTCAACGGGTGTGGACGGAACGTCAAGGGAGTAACCTGAACGGTTACCTGGAAGACTACAGCCACTTGATAGAGGGGCTGTTGGCGCTCTATCAAGCCACTTTCGAGTACCGCTGGTTCGCGGCGGCACGAGACTTGGCCGATGTCATGATAGAACACTTCCGGGCCGAGGGCGAAGGATTCTACGACACCAGCGACGACCACGAAAAGTTGATCGTCCGTCCGCGCGACCTACAGGACAACGCTGTACCGTCGGGCAACGCCATGGCGAGCACCGTGTTGTTGAAACTGGCCTCGCTGACGGGCGAGTCTCGATACGAGGACGAGGCGAGAGCCGCCTTTGACCAGATTGCCGGAAGCCTGCAGCAACACCCTCTGGCGTTCGGGCAGTGGCTCGCAAGCTACGACCTGTTGGCCGGGAATCGTCGGGAGGTCGCAATCCTGGGAGATCCGCTCGCACAGGAAACGAAGGCTCTTCTCGAAGTCGTGCGTGGCACCTTCAGACCCAACACCGTAGTTGCGCTACAGGATCCGGAAGGCCTCGGTGAAGTTCCATTGCTCGAGGGCCGCACCACCATCGACGGCCGTCCGACGGCTTACGTTTGCGAGGGGTTTGTGTGTCAATTACCAGTGGTTGAGCCTGACGAGCTACGAGCGCAACTCGATGGATCCTGACGGGCGGTATTGGGTGGTAGAGGGCGGTACTGGGCGGTAGTGGCGCGACCGATACCGCCTGTTACCGCCCACCCGCCTAGAGATCGTAGCGCTCCAGCCACTGAAGATCGTCTTCATCCACGTACGCCAGGTAGACAACACCGTCGCCGAAGCCTAGCAGCCGACGTTGTGCTGGAAGCACCACCTCGCCCGTCCGGTTGCCCGAGGCATCGAACACATCGAAGCGTTCGGGTTCACCCGCCTTGGTACTCCGTCGAACCCAGGCGTTGCCGTCGGGGGCCACGGTCACCGCGTTGGCCGGGAACGGCGGTTTGGTTTCGGGCCAATCGTACTCATCGACGCTCGGGGGTGGTCCCATGCTGCCGCCACGACCGAAGCTTACGCTCCGCCGGCCGTTGTCCATGCCGACCATGATGGCGAGGCCGTTACCCCGGTTCTCGATGAACTCCTCCTTTTCGGCCTTGCCGATCTTGACCGGCCGGTAGCTGACCGGAGTCCCGCGAACCAGCTGGCCTTCGGGTGACACCCAATCCAGACGATACTCGCTTCCGGAACGCGCCAGGGCGATGCGACCATCGCCGGCAACCGCCCAGGCACCCTGAGGACTATAGGGCACCAACCGCATGCTGACGTTACGGTTGTTGGCGCTCCCGCTGGTCTCGATCTTCACCTCCTGCAGCTTGACCTGGGCGACCGTGTCGGAAGCGGCACCATTGGGTGACCAACGCACAACTGCTCCCGAATCCGGCCGCTGCCGGCCGGGACCACCACCCATCGGCTGGTAGTACAGATTTCCCGCCGCGTCGGATGCCCGCGGCATGATGATGGAAAACCCTGCCCCGTCGTCCTGGGCGATGCTGCGGGACTTGCCGAAGGACCCGTCCGCCTCCACTGTCGTCATGCGTCCGTTTCCCAAATCGATTAGCAGCGTGCGGCCATCGGGAAGAGCGAACAACTGGTCGGGCATGGTGTACTCGCCTGGGCCCTTGCCCTTGCGCCCGAGGGTGTCCGCCACGCCGGCGGCGATGTCAACGGCCACCACTACTTCGCCGATGCCGTCTGACACCAGGACCCGTCCATCGGGAAGGGCGCGAAAGCCGGAGATGAGATCGAAAGGTTCAGGGTACTCAGCCTCGGCAGACGAAAAATGTCGCTCCTGAGCCGTCGCTATGTTATGGGGCATCGCCATCAAGGCCATCCCCAGGAATAGGGCCAGGGATGTGAGTCGGGTCATGGCAAATCCTCAGGTAGTCCGGTTTCGGTAGTTGCGGGGCTCAGCCCCTGGAGTCAGAGTAGTAGATGCGCGATCCGGTGTCATGGTCGCGCTGGGGCCGAAATCTACTATCACGGCGGCGCAGCCGGACAGGCTTCTCGCCGCGCGGAGGATCGATGGGGTCGCAACCAAACCGCATTACCAAGCTGGGCCAGTCACTGGCCATCTTCGGAGTGCTCCTCATGGCCATCAGGTTCGGGCTGACCGCCTTCGACATTGCCGGCGGCGGATCGTCGTTGATGACCTTTGCGGCTGGGTTCTTTATCCTGCTGGGTGTGGCAATGATGTTCCGGAGCGGAAGTCTCCGGCAGTGAACCAAGCGATGACAACACCCGAACCCCCAGGAACGGCTGTCGTTCGCATCGAACGGATCCGCCGGGCAGCGCGCGTGCTCGACGCCGCCATACCCATACCCGGTACCAAGTACAGCTTCGGCGTCGACGCCGTCATCGGTCTAGTACCAGGACTGGGGGACGCCGTGGGGGTGGTGTTCGCTTCGGTGATCCTGTACCAGGCCTTCCGCCTGGGAGCATCCAAGCGCCTGCTGACCCGGATGTTGTACAACGTGGGGATCGACGGCATCCTCGGTGCTGTTCCTCTCCTGGGCGATTGGCACGACGTCGTATGGAAGGCCAACCTCAGGAACGTCGGCCTCCTGGAACGGCACCTCCAGAACCCGGATGAGACTGCACGGGCCAGCGGCTGGTTCCTGGTAGTCGTCCTGGGCGCGGTCGTGGGGATGGGGATGGCATCCATCTTCGTCGCCATTTGGGTGATCCGCAGATTGCTCGGACTGTTCTAGCGAATACCAGCGTGATTCCCGGGCTGACCACTCTGCTGAGCGCACCCGCTGGCGGCGAACCCAATAACGGGGAGAAATTGGATGTTGGAATTTGGTGGGTGAACGCCGCCAATTTCCAATTTCCAATTTCCGGATAGCTTTCCCTCATGCCCGACGTACAAACCCGCCGCCCGGCGTTCACGCCGGATGAGGTCATCGCGATGGCCGCCGAGCGTTATGGGCTTACCGTCAGCGCAACCGCCCTGCCGAGTTACATGGATCAGAACTTTCGGCTGAGGGAGGCGATGGACGGCGGTCGCCAGTTTGTGTTCAAGATTTCCAACGGGACGGAATGCAGCGACTTGCTGCGCGCCGAGAGTGCCGCACTGGCACGGTTGACCTCGGCCAAGCCGTCGGTCGGGTGTCCCCAAGTCATCGCTACGACCAGTGGCGAAGAGTTGTGGACGGTAGAGGCCGGAGGCGACAGCCATCTGGTTCGCCTGCTCAGCTACCTGCCAGGTCGGCTCCTGGCGGATGTCCCATCCCATTCGCCGGGGTTGCTGACAAGTATCGGCCGGTTCCTCGGGCGGCTCGACCGATCGCTCGAGGGATTCGAGCATGCGGGAGCCAACCGAACCATGGAGTGGGACCTGCGACACGTCGCCAACACTGTCGCCACACACATCGATGCCATCGAACCCGGGGAACCCCGCCGACTGGTGGACGACGCCATGCGACACTTCGCCGAAGTTGCGGAGCCTGCGTTCGATGCCTTGCGGCACAGCGTGATCCACGGTGACGGTAACGACTACAACCTCATCGTCGGTGGAAATCCCGGGCCTGCGCCCAGCATCGTGGGCATCATCGATTTTGGCGACATGGTAAGGAGTGCCACGGTAATCGAGCTAGCGGTTGGGGCCACATACGCCCTGATGGGCAAGGCTGATCCCCTCGCGGCCATGGCACAGGTCGTTGCGGGGTACCACGCAGAGTACCCCCTGTCGAATAGGGAAATCGAGGTGTTGTTCGCGTTGGTTCACGGGCGGTTGTCGGTGAGCGTCACCATGGCGGCTTGGCAAGCACGGCAGGGCCGGGCCGACCCTTACTTCTCAGTCAGCCAGGAACCAGCGTGGGAGGCACTGCGGCGCCTAGCTACCATAGATCCCGACTTGGTCCACTACCGGTTGCGGGCCGCGTGCGGCCTGGTGCCCTGCCCTGCCAGCGTGGCGGTAACGGACTGGCTCGGTTCACCGGATCGTGAGTTTGCGCCCGTGCTGGGACCGGGGGTTGATGTGAATCGACACGTCGTGCTCGACCTCGGACCGGCGAGCGGAGACATCGAACGGCTGGACACGCTGAACGATGTCGCGATCTGGAGAAGAAAGATCGCCGACAAGATCAGCGAGGCGGGCGCCGACGTAGCCGTGGGACGTTACGACGAGCCACGGCTGTGCTACACCGGTGAACAATTCGCCGACGAGGGCACCGGCGAGTGGCGTACGGTGCACATGGGGCTAGACCTGTTCGCTCCGGCAGGCACTCCGGTACACGCCCCTCTTGCCGGCCGGGTCCACAGCGTCCAGAACAACGACCTCGGCCTCGACTACGGCCCGACGATCATCCTAGAACACGAGCCCGCGCCGGGAATCCACTACTACACTCTGTTCGGCCACCTGAGCGAGGCGTCGCTAGAAATCGAAGCGGGGAGTATGGTCGATGAAGGTGCCCGAATCGGTTGGCTGGGTGAGCCACGTGAAAACGGTGGCTGGCCACCACACCTACACTGCCAGCTCATCACCGACCTGGTAGGATACAGCGGGAACTTTCCGGGCGTGGCGGCGCCGTCACAACGGACCCTGTGGCGCAGCCTGAGCCCACACCCCGGCCCGATGTTGGGAGTTTCCGGAGCCAGCGGCCCAGCGCTCGACTCTTCCAAGGCGGACGTCATGGCCTCGCGCGAGCGCCACTTGGGACCGTCTCTGTCACTGGCGTACGACGCTCCTCTGGAGATCGTCCGAGGCTGGCGACAGTTCCTCTATAATGAACAGGGTTTGGCCTACCTCGATTGCGTCAACAACGTGTGCCACGTGGGTCACTGTCACCCGAAGGTCGTAGCCGCAGCCTCCAGGCAGGCGGCGGTCCTCAATACCAACACCCGTTACCTGCACCCCAACCTGGCGGACTACACCGAGAGGCTTACTGCGCTCTTTCCCGACCCGCTGTCTGTTTGTTACCTGGTCAATTCGGGAAGCGAGGCCAACGAGCTGGCGCTCCGACTGGCACGGGCGCATACGGGTGGGCGGGATATCCTCGTGCTCGACCACGCCTACCATGGCAACACCGGCGAGCTGGTAGACCTGAGTCCCTACAAGCATGATGGACCGGGCGGGTCAGGGCCGCCGGACTGGGTCCACGTGGTGCCGCTGCCGGATCCATACCGTGGTCCCCACCGCGGTCCAAGGGCTGGTCGCGCGTATGCCGACGAGGTGGCGCGAACCATTGAGCAGACGGTGGACGGTGGGCGGCAGATTGCGGCGTTCCTAGTCGAATCTGCCTCCGGGTGTGGTGGGCAAGTTCTCCTGGCCGATGGTTACCTGGAACCGGCGTTCGAACACGTGCGCCAAGCGGGGGGTGTATGCATCGCCGATGAGGTCCAGGTAGGGTTCGGACGCGCCGGGACTCACATGTGGATGTTCGAAACCCAGGGGGTGGTGCCAGACATCGTGACGCTCGGGAAGCCGATCGGCAATGGCCACCCGTTGGGTGCGGTCATCACCACGCAGGAGATCGCGGCTTCGTTCGACAGCGGAATGGAGTACTTCAACACCTTCGGCGGCAACCCGGTCTCGTGCGCCGTTGGACTCGCAGTGTTAGACGTCATCGAGGATGAGGGGCTACGAGACAACGCGGCGACGGTTGGTGAGTACTTCGTCGATCGACTTCGCGTGTTGGCCGACCGTCATTCGTGGATTGGAGACGTACGAGGACGGGGGTTGTTCATCGGCGTGGAGCTGGTTCGCGATCGTGACACGCTGGAGCCCGCGGACCGTGAAGCCGCCTATGTGGTCGAACGGATGAAGGAGGAGGGGATTCTCTTGTCCACCGACGGACCCTACCACAACGTAATGAAGATAAAGCCGCCCATGGTGTTCACGGAGCGCGACGCGGAGCGGGTAGCAACCACCATGGATCGAGTCCTATCGGAGATAGTGTAACTAGGATTTCGGACTCCCTGAGGCCCACCGCCGCTTGACCCCAGTGGAGTTGCATCGCATCGTGTAGCACCCTGGAGTTTCCCCATGCCCTGCTCACCCATCCATCGTCGAGGAATCCTGACCACAGCGTTCGTCGCTGGATATGTGGGCATCGCATGGAGCCAGAGTCCGGCTCAGCAAACAGCACTGGCGACGTATAGCGATTCACTCCGTTTGGTCGCCACCGCGGAGGACCTCGCGCGGATATCTCCCACATGGGACCACAAGGTTCCTGGCGTCATGAAAGAACTCCGCAACGGGCTCCACCTTCTGCGACAGGGCGAGATCGAGAGCAATCAGGAATTGTTCGACGAAGCGTTCCGCCAGTTCGAGTGGGCCACCGGGTCGGCCACGGATTGGCCATACCCGCGCTTCGGCATGGCCCTGTCCCTGTTCGGCATGAAACGATACGGCTTCGAGAACCGCAGGGTCACTTCAAAAACGATGGCCGACTACACCGCGTTCTATCTCGGCGGAGAACGGCAGCTGCAACACAGTTGGCAGAACGACTCGACCTTCCGACCCATGACCGATTTTCTCATAGACCTCATGGACGACGAGGGTGAGCGAGCGCAACAGCCGTGGCGCATCAGGGCGCTGGAAGCCCGGCGCGGCATGGCAGTAGCGCCGGACCCAAGAGTGGAACTCCTCCTCGGTCGGGCGTACCGGAAGAACGGAGACCTACCGGAGGCGCTGCTGGCGTTCGAGTTCTACCAGGTCCTCGGCGGCAATCAGGGGGTGGCAGCGGTGGAACGCGCCCGCACCCTGTCCGGCATGGCTGAAGACCAGGCGGCCGTTGCGGCCTACCAGGCCGGCCTGAGGCAGGTCGACAGCGTTGGGCGGGCGTTCTACCGTGCGGACCTGGCGTGGATCACCACCTTCGACGAGTTGCGAGCATTCGATACCGTGGCGGCGGATTCCATCGCGTCATGGGTCAAGGGATTTTGGGCTTTACTGGACGCCGAAGAGCTTCAGGCACCGGGGGAGCGGTTGCGCGAACACCTTCGGCGCTGGCACGTGGTGCATCAAATGTTCCGCACCACCCGACCGTGGCAACGCGCCTGGCTGAATCCGCCATTGATCCAGGAAGTGGGTCCGTGCACCCAGAATAGCGCCCTCACCATCGACGAACTCGAGTTTCCCAATCCAAGCCGGCCCGACGACATGCGGGCCTTGGAGCCGATCCTCGACCACCGCGCCGTGATATATATGCGCCACGGCAAGCCTATCCACGCC
>CAXMUQ010000257.1:0-9728 GCA_964196605.1 uncultured Acidimicrobiia bacterium | reverse complement strand
CTGTTTCGCGGGCAACAGTCAGTTTCGCGGAGCCGATCTTCCTCCCCGATTCACATTCGCTTAATACCCCTTGAGGTATCCTGGAGAAGATCGGGTAGCGAATGACAGCCTACGCTGGTTCCGGAGGCACCGATGTCATTCCGAAGTAACTTGGCAGTTCTGCTGGTCCTGCTGGCAACCGCTGGTTGTGGCTCTACCGTCAAGTATCCGTCGGTACGTGCCAATACTGATATCCCGCCAGCGACTCCCACACCGTCGGAGCCACTCCGTGTTCATATGTACAGTGGAGAGCTGTACATCCTCAGTACCTGGAGCGAGTCCCAGGAAGAGCGACTACTGTCCGGCAGGGGTACCCACTATTCTGTTGGCCGATCCGCCTCCTCACCAGGTGACTTCGACCTCTCGGTCGATTCCATTGCGCTGGTAGAAGTCACTACACGCAAGACGACTCACCCGACCGGACCGACCATCCTCACGGTGTGGGCTGTGCTCACTGGTATTACCACAGGCGTGTGTATCGCCGACCCGAAGGCGTGTTTCGGATCCTGCCCGACCTTCTATCCGACGGACTCAGTGGTGGCACGCCCGTGGGCCGAGGGGTTCTCCGGCAGCATCGCCCGGTCACTCGAGGCGACGGACACTGATGCACTGTACTACGCTCTAGCAGACCCCGGACCCTTCGAACTCGAAATGCGCAACGAGGCGCTTGAAACTCACGCCGTGCGCTCGGTCCGGCTGCTGGCGGTGCCGCGGCCCGAGACGGGGAGGGCCCTGGCCGACGGTGAGGGTCGGTTCCATCAGACTACCCGTTTCGTCGAACCGGTCTCCTGTTGGGCGACCGATGGCGATTGTCTGTCCCTAGTCAAGCAAATGGACGGCCTCGAGCGGGGATCGCTCACGGACTCAGCCGACCTGGCGGCGCGTGAGACGATTGAACTGACCTTCCCCGCGGTGCCAGGCGCGACGGGGTTGGTAATCGGAGCGCGTCACTCGCTGGTCAGCACCTATCTGTTCTATCAGACCATGGCCTTCGCCGGCCGGTCGGCTGGCTCCTGGCTCGCTCGATTGGAGCGCGACGGGTTAGAGGCTTTCCCTGGTGGCTTTACCATGATGGACATGCTGGGTGGCATCGAGGTGGAACTGAAACAAGCCGGAGAATGGTTCCCGGTGGCCGAGTATGGCGAGCAGGGCCCCATTGCCACAGACGTCCAGGTGATCGTCTTGCCTGAGACCGAGGACTCGATCCACATTCGGCTCCGGTTGGCTCGTGGCAATTGGCGTGTCGACTATCTGGCGCTGGTGGCACTCGGCCATACAGTCGAGGCACAGATGCTCGAGCCAGAGGAGGTCCTCGGGGCGGATGGCTTGGCCGATGAGGACGCACTGGAACGCCTGCGGCAGCCGGACGAATATCTGGTGACATATCCCGGCGATCGCTATCGCCTTCGGTTCCAGGTGCCGGCCGACCAAGGACCGGTCGAGTTGTTTCTGGAAAGTCGGGGATACTACTACGAATGGATGCGCCCCGAATGGCTGGCCGAGGAAAACCCGGCCATGTTGGCCCTGATAGGAGCTGATCCGGCTGCCGCGCTCAAGGTGCTGGCGCCCGCGTTCAAGCGTCGAGAGGCAGGGCTGGACGAGCAATTCTGGGCCAGCCGTTTTGGGGGGAGGGCACCATGAGAATGTGTTTCACTAGCACACTTGCGCTTGCCTTGGTGTTACCTGCCGGTCTTTGGGCTCAAAATCGCGAATCGCCCGGCGAGGGGTACCAGATGCAGTTGCGGTTGAACGCGGCATCGGCCCGAGCCGTCAAGGGGGAACTGATTGCCGTCAGGGCCGACAGCCTGTGGGTCCGTCAGGACGACGGCGTGAGAGCGATGGCGTTGGGTGATCTCGATCGGGTCCAGGTGCGCCACCACGGCTTCACCTTTGGCAAGGCGATGCTCATTGCAGCCATTGGAGGATTTGTCACCGGCGCAGCAATGACTGCGGCCTGCTCCTCGGTATCCGACGGTTGTGGCGGCGTCTTCGTTGGCATGATGGGGTCGTGGCTGGTGGTCGGGGCGATAGCGGGCGCCGCGTCCTCTGGCTCAGCATCTCGTTCTCTGGAGCCACTTTCCTACGAGGCCCTGCAGCCGTACGCGCGTTATCCCCAAGGCCTGCCGCCTGGGGTGAGGTACGACGGTACACCGATTACTCAGGCGTCCTCTGCCCAGGGGCCGTGACGGCGAGGAACATAGTTGAGAAGCAGTCTCTCCCAACCTCCTCAATCCTGACCCAGAGCCGCCACGGTTAGCTCGGAAACATGCAGGTTGGTGCCCGCGCCAACCCTGAACCCGATCCCTCCGTCGAAGTCGTGCTCCACGGCTTGTTGGATTACCTCTGTCCCGTTGACATAGACGCGCAGTGTGCTGGACCCAACCAGCACGGTCACGACGTTCTTGACCGGGCGGCCTCCGGCATTGAGTTGGCGAACGATGGCGTCGCTGGCGGTCCAAGGGACGATGGTGTGACGTTCGGTCCCGGCGTTGTGAAACAACCCGACTGTTCCGTCATTGTTGAGAAGGACACTGATGAACTCCGTCGGTGCGCCGCCGTCACCCCTACGGGCGAACACGGGGCCGAACGGCTTGGCGTCTGGATTGAATGTGAAGATCACTGACTTGAGGAGGAAGCTCCCGGTCGCGTTGCTGTCGGGTTGAGACAGAGTCGCACCAGACCCCGCTGGGGTGGTCATGTGCCACCCCGGCTTCATGACCACCAAGAACAGCGACGAATCCGCGACCGATGGATCGTCGTAGGTGACGGTCCACGAAGAATCTCGCGCCAGCTCTTGCGCGAAGGCCGGTGCAGACGGGACGGTGGCCGCGACCATGGCGGCGCAGATCAATGGCAATTTCATGCTCTAATCCTCGAATGGGGTCGGGTAGCGCTCACATCCCTATTACACGAACGGGGTGACGGTCTTTGCCCCGCGGCCAGTATGCACTCCAGGGCCCGAAAAGAGAAAGGGCGGGAGTGCGGTGCCTCACGCCCCGTGGAGCACGATTTTGTTTATCCGGAGTGCTGTAGGCGTTCGTGTGTGTCTCGCCCTACTGTGGCGATTTTTTCAGGGAGGAGGTCGATTGATGCGGCCGATGTGCGGAAGTTGACGACGCAGGCACGGAGGAAGTACACGTCGTCGATGACCGCGTTGGACAGGTAGGCGATGCCGGCCTCCAAGAGCCGGTCAAGGATCTGTGCGTTCAGGGTATTGAGGTATTGCACGGTCGTAGCGTCGGATGCGTCAACGCCGGGTGGCAGGTAACGGAACGTGGCGATGCTCAGGTCCTGGGTGGCGCCCTCGAACTCGGGATGCTCGGTAATCCGGTCGAACAACCGTCTCGCCAGTGTTATGTCGTCCCTGATCATGGTGACGAATCCATCACGGCCGACTTGCCGGAACGCCAGCCACACCTTGAGCGCTCGGAACCCTCTCGAATTCTCCGGACCATACTCGTAGTACATGAGCGGCGCGTCTGCGGCTTCATCGACGGACGGCAAGTACGGCGGATGGTAGCTGAAGGTGTCACGCAGGTGGGCCATGTCTTTCACTAGCAAGCAGCCCGCTTGCAGTGGCGTATAGAACCACTTGTGGGGATCGACGGCGATCGAATCGGCCTCGGCCATGCCGCGAAACTGTTCCGCGTATTCGGGGAGCGCGGCGGCGGGGGCTCCGTACGCCCCGTCTACGTGAAACCACAGGTCATGCCTTTGGCACAGTTCTCCGATGTCTGCCAGGGGATCTACCGCGCCGGTGCTCACCGTTCCGGCGGTGCCGACGACCAGGACTGGATGGAGCCCGTCGGTTCTATCCCGTTCGATGGCCTCCTCCAATGCCGAGGTCACCATACGTTGACGGTCGTCCGTGGGGATCCAGCGGATCGACTCCGTGCCCATGCCCGACAAGTCTGCGGCTTTCTGGACCCAGGTGTGGGTTTCTTTCGAGACGTAGGCCACCAACCTCGGGCCGGCGGCCGCGCCGCTGGTACGGATGTCCCATAGGGCCTTGGCGCGTCGCGCGGCCCAAAACGCCACCAGGTTGGCCATGTTGCCGCCGCTGACCAAGATGCCATGGGGCGAGGGATACCCCAGGAACTCGGCGATCCAGCGAACCGTCTGCCGTTCGATTTCCGTGGCCATTGGCGACAACGGCCAACCGCCGAGGTTGGGGTTGACGCTGGAGGCCAACAGGTCTCCCAGCGCGCCGATCGGCGCGGCGGATGAGGTGATGAACGCCAGGAAATCAGGGTGGCCGTTGAATGTCGAATGGTCGATGACCAGCTCGGTTGCTTCCCCGAGGAGCGCCGCGGGATCCATCCCTTCGCCAGGTAGGGCTGAGTCTCCGAGGATGGCCCGCACGTCGGCGGGCGTTTCACCGGTGGTTACCGGGCGGCTGGGGAGGCTGGCCAGGAAATCGGCCAGATCGTCGACCAGCTGGTGGCCAAGAGCACGGAAGGTATCCGGCGGAAGATCGAGCGGAGCGCTGCGGTCCTGCTGGTCCATGTGGTCGGTCCGATCGTGAGTGAAGTGCCTAAGGTACCGTGGTCGGGCGCCAGGTCCAGATCGTGGCCGACCTCGAACTGGCCATGCCGGGATGACGGGCGTATGGTTGATCGCCCTGCCGGATCTGTGGCGGGTCAGTGGCATTTTCTTTTTGGAGGATTCATGGACTCGACCATCACGGTAGGTCAGACGGCCAGCCGGACGCTGACCGTCACCGCCGATCACGTGGCCAAGTTTGCCGAGATATCAGGCGACTACAATCCGCTCCACTTCGACGAAGCCTTCGCGGCCGGAACAAAATTCGGGCGCTTGGTGGCCCAGGGCGGCCTGACGACCGGACTGCTTCACGCGTTGGTGGCGATGGACTTGCCCGGCCCCGGGACGGTGTTCCTGAGCCAGGAGTGGAAATTCACCGCCCCCGTGTTCATCGGAGATACCATCACCGCTCGGGCCGAGGTGCTGAGCGTGCATGAATCCAAACCAGTCACCCAACTCGGGATGACCGTATCGCGGGTAGACGGTGAGATCGTCCTGGAAGGGAGCGCCTGGTGCTACACCATGCGATCCGAGCCAGCCAAGGAGGCTGAGTGATCCTGGCTCGATCGTGGTTGCTGGTGGCGTGTCTGGTAGCTCCCGTTGCTGCCAGTGGGCAATCAGTCAACGAAATACCTATCCCGGCGCCGGCCCAAGTCACATGGGGTGAAGGTTTTTTCCCGGTGACGGCAACAACCTCGCTGGTGGTTCAAGTGGCCGACTCGATGGATGCCGGACGACTGGCCCGGCGGGCCGCGGAAATTTTTCGAGAGGCCGCCGCGAGTCGTGTTGCCGTTTCGACCGAGGCGGAAGATACCAAGTCGATTCTGTTGAAGCTCACTGGGGCCGGCACCGCGGAATCCTATCAGTTGCGGGTAGCGGAAGCCGGTGTGGTCTTGACTGCTCCCGACGCTGCCGGGCTGTTCCATGGACTGGAAACCTTGAGGCAATTGATAACGCCGGGCGCGGATAGCTCGGTGAAGATACCGGCGGTGATCATCGAAGACGAGCCCCGCTTCGGCTATCGCGGCATGCATCTCGACGTGGGCCGGCACGCGTTTTCCGTGGCGTTCATCAAGCGGTACATCGACTTCCTGGCGCGCTACAAATTCAACACCTTCCACTGGCACCTGACGGAAGATCAGGGTTGGCGTATCGAGATCGAACGGTATCCGCGGTTGACCGAGGTCGGGTCGTGTAGAACCGAGACGATGGTCGAGAAGAACTTCGATCCCTACGTCGGGGACGGCGTACGGTATTGCGGTTCTTACTCCCAGGATGACGTACGGGAAATAGTGGCCTATGCCGCGGACAGGTACGTGACGATCGTTCCCGAAATCGAAATGCCGGGGCACTCGTTAGCGGCGTTGACGGCGTATCCGGAACTGGCCTGTACTCCGGGCCCGTTCGAGGTTGGAACCCGCTGGGGTGTGTTCGAGGACATCTACTGTCCCAGTGAGACGACGTTCGAGTTCCTGGAGAACGTGCTGCGGGAAGTAATGGACCTGTTCCCGTCGGAATTCATTCACATCGGCGGCGACGAGGCTCCCAAGCGACGCTGGCGGGAAAGCGACCTGGCCCAGGCGGTCATTCGGCGGGAAGGCCTCGAAGACGAGCACGAACTGCAGAGTTACTTCATTCAGCGGATCGAGCGGTTCCTCAACGCTCATGGCCGGCGGCTGATCGGTTGGGACGAAATCCTGGAAGGCGGAGTGGCGCCGGATGCCACGGTAATGTCGTGGCGCGGAATGGCCGGCGGCATCGAGGCGGCCCGGCAGGGACACGATGTGATCATGACTCCCGGGAGCCACGTGTACTTCGATCACTATCAGGGCGACCCCCGATTCGAGCCCCTGGCGATCGGTGGCTATACCCCGATGGAAAAGGTCTACCGCTTCGAGCCGGTACCAGAGGAACTGACTGCCACAGAAGCGTCCCACGTTATCGGAGCCCAGGCCAACGTGTGGACCGAATACATCACCACGGAACGGCACGTCGAATACATGGCGCTTCCGCGGATGCTGGCGCTGTCGGAGGTGTTGTGGTCGCCTGCGGAGGCACGTGATTGGGAGGTGTTTCGCCGCCGGTTGCCCCTTCGCCTCGAGGAACTCGACCGTCTGGGGGTGAACTACCGCGTGCCGGAAGTCGAAGGTCTGGGAGTGAACCGGCTGAGCCTGACGCCGGGTTACTCACTTGCGCTGTCTACTTTGATGCCCAACGCGGTCATCCGCTATACCCTGGACGGGAGCGATCCTGATACCACGTCGGCCCGGTACCAGGCCGGACTAGTAATCGCAGTTCCCGACGAAGGCGTGACGGTGATGGCCCGGGCGTTCCTGCCGGGCGGCCGCACCAGCCCCGCCAGCGCTGCTGTCATCCGCCGGGGGACACTGCGACCGGCCATCAAGGTGGACAGCGCCACCATTCAGCCCGGGTTACGCTACCAGTTTTTCGACGCTCGACTGCGCTCGCTCGAGCAGTTTGGTGCCCAGACTCCTACCGTTTCTCGGGAGCGGGTTGTGTCGGACGTGGATCTGGTGGGTGACGAGCCGCCAGAGGGATTCGCCGTACGGCTGTCGGGGTTGATGCACGTGGCAACCGATGGTGTCTATCAATTCGAACTGCTGTCGGACGACGGCAGCCGGTTGTGGCTGGCCGACACGCTGGTGGTGGATCACGATGGACTACACTCGGCCCGCGCCAAGCACGGGATGGTGGCTCTGGCGGCCGGGTACCACACGATCCGAATCGAGTATTTTCAGGCCGGCGGAGGGAAGGCGTTGAGGTTGCGAGTGCGGGAGGATGGAGGGACGTGGGGTGATGTGACGGGGCGGGTTTTCAGCGGGCGGTAAGGCGGTCGGGTGGTCAGGTGGTCAGGCGGTAGGTTTAGTTCAATAGCTGAGATTACTTACTGGGGTCATGATGCGTTACCTGAAATTTCTTGTGGGGTTGTGCCTTGCTGGAATAGGTGTGCTCGAGGCGCAGGAAGTCCGTCTGGGTAGGATCAACTTTCCGACGTCCGGGTCGGCGGCGGCGCAGGATTTGTTTGTCCGCGGCGTGTTGTATTTGCATAGCTTCGAATATCAAAGCGCCCGTGAGGCGTTCCGGGAGGCGCAGGAAGTCGATCCCTCGTTCGCCATGGCCTATTGGGGCGAGGCGATGACACGGAACCACCCGGTGTGGAACCGTCGTTACCGAGCCCAGGCCCTGGCTGCGTTGACGAAACTGGGTGCGACTCCTGAGGCACGGCTGGCCACCGCTCCCACGGAACGGGAGCGAATGTATCTGCAGGCGGTGGAGACGTTGTTCGCCGACGGGCCCAAGGCCAAGCGGGATACGGCGTACATGTACGCCATGCATGACTTGTCGCTGAAATATCCGGAAGACCTCGAAGCGCAGGCGTTCTACGCGCTGTCGCTGCTGGGACTGAATCAGGGCGTTCGGGATTATTCGTCGTACATGAAAGCCGGGGCGCTGGCCGAGGACGTTCGGCGGGTGAACGCCGACCATCCCGGCGGGGCGCACTACGTCATTCATTCGTTCGACGACGCGCTGCACGCGCCGCTCGGCCTGCAGGCCGCGTGGGCTTACTCCGACATCGCTCCAGCCGCTCCACATGCGATGCACATGACGAGTCATATTTTCCTGGCCCTGGGGATGTGGGATCAAGTGGTGGAGCGAAACGAAACAGCTGTTGAACTGACCCACCGCGGGCCGGGCCACTACACCGCGTGGCTCAACTACGGCTTGATCCAGCAGGGACGCTACACCGACGCCGTGGACCTGTTGGTGGTGGCCTGGGCCAACCTCCCCGACGACGCCCGACTAGGGCAGCGCAGCTACCTGGCAGGTATGCGGGCCCAGTACATCTTCGGTAGCGAACGGTGGGACGACCAGGTCATGGGGTGGGAAATCGAAGTGACCGACGCCAGCCGCAGCACCAGGGCCATTAACGCATTTACTCGCGGGTACGCCGCACTCAAGTTGGGGCGCCGGGAAACGGCGGGACATTTTCTGGGAGAATTGGGCGCCATCGCGGATGAGCCGGGCGAGGACGAAACTCCAAACGCGGCGGCGATTCCCAGAATTCTGCAACTCGAATTGGAAGCGATGCTGACGTACGATGCCGGGCTGATGGACGAGGCGCTTCTGGCGGCACGCAAGGCCACTCAGCTGGAGGACGCACTGCCGTTGGAGTTCGGACCACCCGATATCGTGAAACCATCGCACGAATTGATGGGGGAGATGTTGCTGGCTTTCAAGCGGCCGACGGAAGCCAGCAGGGAATTTCAGGCTGCGTTGCTGCTGGCCCCCAAACGCTCGCTGTCACTTCTGGGGTTGAGCATGGCCGCCGCCCAGGCGGGAGACGTGCGGACCGCGGCCCGGGCCGCGGCGCAGCTCGACCTTGTCTGGCACCGGGCCGACCCCGAAGCACGGGATCGGCTGAGCCAGCAGTAACCGTTCTAGGCGCTCTGTGGAGTGAGCTCCAGGCGAACGGCCAACATTTCCAACAACAATTCCCTGGTCCGCTCGGCGATGGCGTCGAGCGATGACGTTGCCACCAGCTTCTCGCGAGCGCGCTCGCGAATCTCGTCCAGGCTGGGGATTTCCGGAAGTTCCAACTCAGCCAGGAGCACGTGGGCGTGATCGGTAGCCGATCGCACCTTCTCCCGAAGCTCCTCGAGGCTCGGGGTGCGCTCCAGCGCGGCGTGTACTTCGGCCGAAATGCGTTCCACGGGGAATGACGCCGCCAGCCGACGCGAGACCTTTTCGATCACACTACGACCCAGGCGCTGCTCATTGTTGATCACCTCGGGCGGCGGCGAGCGCAGGTCCCACACGATCCGCGGCCATGAAAGGACGCGCAACACGTAGTAGGTGATGTCGATCTCGTACCAACGGAACCCCTGACGAGTAGACGACTGGTAGGCGTGGTGGTTGTTGTGCCAACCCTCTCCCAGAGTGATTACCGCCAGCCACCAGTTGTTACGGGAGTCGTCGCCCGTGACGTAGCGTTGTGTACCAGCCTGGTGGGCCAGCGAATTAATGAAGAACGTGCCGTGGAACAGCGCCACGGTACTCCAAATGAACCCGACCACCAACCCGGGCCAACCGAGCCACAGCCAGACGGCTACGCCGAGGACCGTCGC
>CAXMUQ010000256.1:0-14181 GCA_964196605.1 uncultured Acidimicrobiia bacterium | reverse complement strand
GGGACCGGTCTTGCACGGCTCCCTTGCCTGCTGGCTGCCCACGACCTGTGCGTCACCTACTTGGCCGATGATATGAACGCAGTCGAGCAACTCGAGTCCCGCATGGTAATGGAGACCCTTGGGACAGAGTTCGCCGCCTACGTGACCCTGGCTGGGTGGCTCCCCGATTTGACGCCTATTGATCTCCTCGTGCTCGACCCCGGGGCATTGTCCGGATTGGCCCCAGCGCTCACGGCTGAGCTGGTCAGAAAACTCCAGATCCGAACCAGCCCGTGCGGAATCCATCTCCACGCCACGTCGACAACCGCCACCTCTGCGGCGAGCACCGCCGACTTATATGAGAGCGAGTCGTGGGAACTGGACCTCGACGGGCCAGGCTCAAACGGCTCACGGGCGCGATACTGGTCGAAGCGCCTGCGTTGAATCGACACACCCGGGTAATTCCCACCCGTGTACCAAACACATCATGGCTTCGGTCCCATTAGCGTAACGCACTATCCCACAAGTGGTTAGCCGATGTACCCTTCACGGCACGTGCCCTGCGTTCCTTATATAGGCAAGCAGAGAGAAACCGGAAGGGTACACAATGACCAGCCTACCATTCGTAGTTCGTGAAAAGCCCCTGGGGATTGTCATCAAGGACGGCAAGGGGCGAAAGCCAGCAGTTCGGTTTTGGGCGTATATGTGGGCCGAGGATGAGGAAGACAGCCCTGGTCACTGGCATGACCTGGTCCCAGTAGGGCCGGCCGGCTGATTATCAGGCCGTTCGAACAATGAATGGGGCGCCCTTGGCCACTAGGTCGGGGGCGTTTGGCTTTTTGGGCTAGGACGGTGGGGGAAACGCATGGGGCCGGCAGCTGGCCGGCCCCTTTTGCGTCTGAAGAATGCTACTTCTTCTTCTTGGCAGCCTTTTTCTTCTTCTTGCCTTTCTTCTTGGTGGTTCTCTTCTTGGCAGCCTTGCGCTTGGTCGTGCGCTTCTTGGCGCTCTTACGCTTGGTCGCCTTCTTAGCCTTCTTCCTCTTTACCGCCATCTTAAACCTCCGGAGGGAGTGAACTCGCCTGACCCGATGTGGTCAAGCGATGCTTGGAGAGCTTGCAGGCCCTCCAGTTTGCCCGGGCGATGATTGACCGGGCCAACTACCTCGGCGGACGCAGTCCGCACACAGAACCGGTAACACCTCGAAAACGATTGGACTGTAGATCCTCGGTAGATACGTCGACGCGGAAGCAGAAACAGTTCGATGTGTCGAAGGTTCCGCGTGGTTCTCCGAGCATTTTGTCCGTGTCGTTTCCTCTCGATGACATGCGATGGCGAATGTAACCTGTAACAAAATCATATAAAGTTTCAAATACGCAATACCTTTTGTGAAAGTCGTTCGAATTGGTTCCGCGACGCGAATCATTATTTGAATCGTACGATCGGTGATTCGTCGACCAGTCGGTGAAAAATGCAGCAAGAAAACGTGTGGCCGCATCGTCAATTGTGTACAGCCGAAGTGTCTCGCCATGTCGTGCAGCTGACTAGTGAACAAGGGGCGACGGCATCACAGCATTGCGTTTCCACTTGATTCATGGAAATAACCGCCGTATCCTCGACGTATCCCACGAGGCCCAAAGACATGGCATCACTCACAATCGACGGCCGCACACTCCCCATTTTGGAGAACGACACCATCCTCGACGTGGCGCGCCGAGGAGGAGTCGACATCCCCACGCTTTGCTGGTATCCCAAGCTGCCGACTGTCGGCAACTGCCGGATTTGCCTGGTTTCCGTCGCCGGATCCGATAAGCTCCAGCCTGCCTGCGCGGCACTGGCGGAGGACGGCATGGTCATCCAATCGGAGGATGAGGCGTCAGTAGCCAATCGCCGAAGTGTCCTCGACCTCCTGCTGCAACGCTATCCCGGAGACCACTTGGCCAACGGTGGCCGTGCCGCTCCCAGAAATACTTTCGAGGAATATGTGGTTCGATACGATGTTCCGGTGCCGGCCACCAGAACACTTTCGCTTCGCACGGGAGACGAGCGACCCGGTGATGTCATGATTCAGCACGACATGAGCTTGTGCATCTTGTGCACTCGCTGTGTCCGAGCGTGCGAATCGATCCAAGAGGTTGGCGTCCTCGATGTAGGACAACGTGGCGCTGGTACGGAAATCATCGTAGGAGGAGACGGCGACCCCGATCACGCGAACTGTACCTGGTGCGGCGAGTGCGTTCGAGTATGTCCCACCAACGCCATTTTCGAGTTCATGCCGCGGCACCGATTCACTTCCGAGACTATTAGAAACCCCGACCGGGTCGTTCGCAGTGTCTGTCCTTACTGCGGGGTTGGGTGTCAACTCGACATTGCGGTGAAGGACGATCAGGTCATGAGAGTCACTTCGCCGTGGATCGAGGACGATACACCCAACAACGGTTCCACCTGCGTGAAGGGGCGCTTCGGCTACGATTTCATCGACCACCGCGACCGCCTCAAGGTTCCGCTCATCCGCAAGGGCTGGGTGCGTGATGCCGACAGTTGGACCTGGACCGGGGAATCTCCCCGCTTTCGCGAAGGCCCCTGGCCTACCATCGAACGCCTGGGCGGAACGCGTAAACCCCGTCCCCCGAAGCGGAGTGTCGGGAAACCTCCTCAGACGGGGCAACCAAGCGAGGCTGAGCCAGGGATCCATGACCAGGCCGTTACGCCACCGGACTGGTACACCGCGTTCCGTGAAGCAACTTGGGAAGAAGTGATGAGTCTGGCGGCTCAGGAGCTGACACGAATCCGTGACGGCCACGGTCCCAACGCGTTGGCCGCACTGTCTTCGGCCAAGTGCACTAACGAAGAAAACTACGTCCTCCAGCGAATGGTCCGTGCCGGATTCCGGACCAACAACGTGGACCACTGCACTCGGCTGTGCCACTCAACCTCCGTCGCGGCCATGAATCGTGCCTTGAACACTGCAGCCGCCTCCGGTTCAATGCGGGAAATCGAAGAAGCCTGCGACGTCATCTTCATATCGGGCGCCAACACGACTGAGACGCATCCGGTGTTCGGCGCTCTCATCAAGCGGGCGGTCGCCCGGGGCGCCACCCTAATCGTGGCGGATCCGCGTCGGACGGAATTGGCGGCTCTGGCAAGCATCCATCTCCAGATGGCTCCTGGAAGCGATGTGGCGCTCTACAGCACCATGCTACGCCACATGATTCACGCTGGACTAACCGACGAAACCTTCATTGCCAATCGGACCCATGACTTCGACGCCGTGCGGGCCTCGGTCGAGCCGTACACGTTGGAGATGGGCAAGCAAATCACCGGCATTCCCACCGAAGTCCTTCGCAAGGCGGCCGAGGAATACGCGCGTGGACCCAATACCTCCACCCTGTGGGCCATGGGTCTGACGCAGCACTCGAGCGGCACGGACATCGTCACATCGCTGTTGAACATGCTCCTAGCATGTGGCATGATCGGTCGATGGGGCGCCGCCATGATGCCGATCCGGGGACAGAACAACGTTCAGGGCGCCAGCGACATGGGCGCCATCCCCTTCGCCTACACCGACTATCGCCCCGTCACCGACCCTGAGATCAGGTCGGAGTATGCCCAGGCATGGGGGGTCCCGGCAGAAACGCTGTCGCTTGAAAAGGGCCTGATGGTCACCGAGATGACCGACGATGACAGCCAGGTCCGTGGTCTCTACATCTTCGGTGAAAACCCGGTGATCTCAGACCCCGATATCGCCCACGCCGAAAACTGGGTTCGAGGCTTGGACTTTCTGGCCGTGCAGGACCTTTTCCTGACCGAGACAGCCCGCTGGGCCGATGTGATTCTTCCCGGCTCCTCGTTCACCGAGAAAGATGGGACCTTCGCCAATACCGAGCGCCGTATACAGCACCTCAGTGCCGCGGTGGACCCGCCCGGGTTGGCGCGGCGCGATCTTGACATCCTGATAGACCTGAGCAACCGCATCGGACTGACCACCGACTACGCCGATGCTGAGGACGTCATGAAGGAAATCGTTACGGTGACACCATCGTGGGCCGGTATCACCTACGAGGGTCTCAAACCCGCCGGGCTGCAATACCCGGTTCCGGAACCAGGCCACGCGGGAACGGCCTTCCTGTTCGAAGACCACTTCCCCACCGACGACGGGAGGGCACGACTCGTCCCCGTTGAGTACCTCCCTCCCAACGAACTCCCGGACGACGAGTATCCGTTCATCCTGGGGACGGGACGCCAGATGTACCACTGGCATACCGGCACCATGACTCGTCGGTCCCATGGACTGGATTCCCGGGAGCCTGTGCCGGTGGTCGATATGAACATCGAGGACGCCGCCGCCCTCGGGGTTGAGGATGGAGACACGGTCCGGGTGACCTCCCGTCGAGGGACGGTCCTCATCGGGGTCCGCATCTCTCAACGACAGGCCCGAGGACAGATTTTCATCCCCATGCATTTCCGGGAAGCCGCCGTCAACCTGCTCACCAACCCGGCCCTCGACCCGTACGCCAAGATCGCTTCGTTCAAGGTGAGTGCCGTCCGCATCGAGGCCGAGGTGACCGCGCCGGCCTGAGGGCCACACCCTTCACCCAGGCCGATCCCCGACACATATTTCCCGGGCTTAAGATCCACAACCCCCGACCTCGGAGTCACATGCTAGCCGTCGTAAAAGAGGCGCCCGGGACCGGCATGACGGTCAAGGAAGTTCCACGCCCGGCCTGCGGTCCCAACGACGTCTTGATCCGTGTGCACCACGCTGGGGTATGCGGAACAGATCTCCACATTTGGGAATGGGACGCTTGGGCCAGTGGCAGAATGCGACTGCCGGTAACGGTTGGCCACGAGTTCGCCGGCGCCATCGTCGAAATGGGCAACGAAGCCAAGGCCACAGAACAACTCGAGATCGGCGACCTCGTTACCGCCGAGGGCCACATCGTGTGCGGCCACTGTCTCCAGTGTCGTACGGGGCATGCACATCTCTGCCAGCTAACCCAGATAATTGGGGTAGACCGCGACGGAGCCTTCGCGGAATACATCGCGATGCCTGCGTCGAACGTCATGAAGCTTGGCAACATCCCCACCGAAATCGGGGCCATCATGGATCCGCTGGGCAACGCCTTCCACACCGTTCTCGAGGCGGACGTTGCCGGTAGTACGGTGTTCGTGCTGGGCTGCGGCCCGATCGGGTGCTTTGCCGTCGGGGTCGCCATCGCCGCAGGCGCATCCATGGTGATAGCCTCGGACCTGAACGACCGTCGCTTGGCCATCGCCAAGAAGATGGGTGCGCATACCATCATCAACCCGCAAACCGAAGACGTCGTGGCCTGTGTCATGGACCTCACGGACGGCATCGGCGTGGACGTGGTCTGCGAGATGAGCGGCCATCCGAGCGGGCACGCCCAAGCGTTCGCGACAGCCCGCCACGGTGGTCGAGTCAACCTCCTTGGCACGCCCAGCACGACGACAGAGGTGGATTTCGCCAGGGACGTCATCTTCAAGGGCCTTACCCTGTATGGCGTGACCGGTCGAAAGATGTACCAGACCTGGCATCAGATGCAGCGATTCCTCCGAGCAGGGCAACTCGACCCGACACCCGTCATCACTCACCGTTTTCCGCTGGACCAGATCTCTGAGGCCATCCAGGTCATCAAGGACGGCGCTGCCGGGAAAGTCATTCTGGAGATCGCGTCATGAGCGACAGCCTCGACCAGCGAATTCGAAGCGAACTGGATGGCTTCCGCCGGGACGGTGTGTACAAACAGCTGAACTACATAGACAGCCCCCAAGGTCCTCGCGTGCACATGGAGGGACGCGGTGAAGTCATCATCCTGTCCTCCAACAATTACCTCGGGTTGTCGGCAGACCCAGCAGTGGTTGCCGCAGGCAAGGACGCGCTCGACCGCTTCGGCGCCGGCACCGGGTCTGTGCGGTTCATCTGTGGCACGTTCACGGTACATCGTGAACTCGAAGCCGCCTGCGCCAATTTCGTGGGGACCGAGGCGTCCTTGTCGTTCGTGAGTTGCTGGAACGCCAACGAAGCGGTCCCGGCAACGATGTTGGGCCCGGACGACATAGTCATCAGCGACCAACTAAATCACGCCTCCATTATCGACGCCGTCCGTCTGGCAAAGTCCGTCACCAAGTGTCAGTCCGCCGTCTACCAACACGCCAACATGGCCGACCTGGAAGAAAAGCTGCGTGCGTCAAGAGACAAGCGCGCACGCATGGTCATTACCGATGGGATATTCTCGATGGAGGGGGCCATCGCCAACCTGCCGGACATCGTCGAGCTGTGCCGGAAATACCACGCGTATCTGGTGGTTGACGATTCTCACGCCACTGGTGTCCTAGGCGCCACAGGGCGCGGAACAGCAGAGCACTTCGACATCCTCGGCGAAGTCGACATGATCACATCGACACTCGGGAAAGCGTTGGGTGGGGCCGCCGGCGGTTTCGCCGCAGCGTCGGAAGCGGTGTGCGATTACTTGACCCAGCAAGCACGTCCTCAGCTGTTCTCCAATGCCCTCCCTCCCACGGTCGCCGCCAGCGCCCTGGCCAGCATCCGGTGCATCGAAGACCGGCCCGAGTTGGTAGCTCGACTTCGAGACAACGCCAACTACTTCCGGGAACAGCTCAAGGCGGACGGCTTCGAGCCGCTCCCAGGGGAAACCCCCATTATTCCTGTGATCCTCGGCGAAACCGCCAAGGCTATCGAGATGAGCAATCTTCTGCTCGATGAGGGCGTGTTCGTTACCGGATTCGGATTCCCGGTCGTACCCAAGGGACAGGCCAGGGTGCGCTGTCAGGTGTCGGCCAGCCACTCCAGGGACGACCTGGACGAGGCCTTGGCTGCGTTTCGCCGAATTGGTGGCAAATTGGGGCTGATCTAGCGACCCATTTTGAAATCAGGCCGGATTGGACCGGTCCTTGTGACGTTGCTACCTGAACCAGCAGCGCCCCAGGGGCGCGGCCTCAAGTAGTTTCACAACCAAATGCCCCAAGCCTCGACAAGTCAACGGACTAGGGCCATTAGGTGTCGCAGCCGAGAAGTTCGCATTTTTTGCGGGACTTTCCTATCTTGGAGAGCCTAACCATCCTTTCCTGACCTAGGCCGAGGGCGGGGCTTGCGACAACGCCCCATTCAGGCAAGGGATTTGCTGGACTGGACAACGAAGCAATGACGTTTGGGTCGCCGCGCCGGATAAGAGTCCGAGCGGCGTGGCGTGCGCCAATCATCCAGGAGGCAACCTCTATGGGAACGTACACCCGCGGACTCCCCGCGCTGGTAGTGGGTGCGGCAATAATGGTATCGCCGCTCGCCGGCCAAGAAAATGTGGGCACGGGCTCGTTCAAGTTCTACTTCGGCGCCTATGCCGGTGCAACCATGTTTGAAACCACGGCACAGGACGACAAGGTCGATCCGACCATCGGCGCCCAGATCTTCGTGACCGCCAGACGCACGGCTCTGCGACTATCGGTGGAAGAGACATTCACCAACGACAACCTTGCCGCCTATCCGGACCCCTCCGCTCCCGGCGGCGTGCAGCAGGTCTCGTTCAACAACATCCGCAAGTACAGCTTGATGCTGATTGGCATTCCCCTCCAGGGAGCGATTCAACCGTACCTCGGCTTGGGAGTAGGCTGGATGCACACGGTCAACACCTACGTCTTGGGCAGCCCCAGTGACCCTGTCGCCGCGCGCGAGGAGGCGGTAGATCGCGGGAGCGTGGGTTTCGGTTCCGCCATGGCGGGTTTGCAAATCCGCATGAAGGGTGTCGCCGTGTTCGGGACCTGGCAGATCACCAGCGCGCCTGACGAGGGTAGCCTTTTTGTCGGTCCCACCCACTCGTTCACCGGCGGCGTCCGCCTGAGCTTGGGACCTGCGCGCGAGACCTACTAGCCCGGTAGCCCGATACCCAGGGCGATCCAGCGATCACATAACGAAGCGGCCAATTGGCCGCTTTTGTTATGCCTATGCGCGGCGTGACCGCCACATCGGAGTCAATCACCGGCTCCCCCTGTACCACCACTACCCTCGCCTCGGGCATGCGTCGGCCGTCGAGAGACCGGGTGATCCCCAGCGCTTGCGTCAGCCGCCCCGGGCCCGCCGCCAGCTCTCGATCGGGTCGACTTCCCCGGCGGCGCTGCATGGCGGCCAGCCCCTCTAAGGGTTCGACCGCTCTGAGTAGCACGGCGGCCCCGGCTTCGGGTCCCTGGCACACCAGATTCACACACCAGTGAATGCCATATGAACGGTAGACGTACCAGGTTGCAGGAGGGGAGTAGAGCGAGGCGTTCCCGGCGTGGAGCCGGCGGCGGTAGGCGTGAGCGGCCGGGTCGATGGCACCGAGATAGGCTTCGGTCTCCACGAGTCGGCCGGCCGTGAAAACGCCACTCACCCGCGACACCACTATCATCCCAAGCAGTGCCCTGGCAACGTCCTCAGCTGGCCGCTGGAAGAACGCCACGGGCAGCACGCTGCCCGCGGCAAGATCCGTCAAGCTTCCGATGTGGCCGCGTGTGCGGTCTTTTTGCTGGTTCTCTTGGCCCCGGAACGGCGATTGGCCACTTTCTTCTTGACGACCTTCTTGGCAGCGGTCTTCTTCCGGGTCCCGGCGGCCGCAGGCTTCCTGGCTGTCGGTTTTTTCTGGGCCGGAGATTTCTTGGTTGCCTTCTTGGTCTTGGCGGTGGCCTTTGCCGGAGAGGCCGAATCGAGTTTCACGACACCCACCATGGGGATATCAGGCGCAGCGCCGGAGGCGACAGGAGCCCGTGACCCACGCCGGGGACGGAGCGTTCTACGCCGGCCATCGGTTGGCGGGCTCGGCGGGGTTGTCTCCGGTGTGGATGCACCCTTGCTGCCCTTAGCGGCTTCTCCCTTAGCCTGAGCAGCAGACAACTCGACCGCCTTATGGACCTCTGCGGCCACAGCTGTGAGATCTACCTCGTAGCCGTCATCACCGACCTTTCGGACATCGGCTACCTCGGCGTCGTTGGCCTGCCGGAGGAGTCGCTGGAATCGGCTGGCCTCAAGGAGGCCATCTTCCTTGCCGTGGATGGCCACCATCCGTAGGCGGAGAATCTCGTGGTCTACTGGGCGATCCAACTGTTGCAGGGCCTCAGACATGAGCGAGAACGCCTTGGCCAGTGTCAGCCTACCGCGACCCGGTGACGCTGACGGCTGCTCCCGAGTAGCCCGCTTGGGTTGCTCGGTCCGTTCAGTCCCTTCCTGACCACCACGGGCGCCGCGAGTCCGGCTCTTTCGCACTCGCTTCTCGGTAGAGCCGGAGGCGGGAGCACGCCGTGATTTCCTTTCTGCGGCCGCCGGAGGGGCCGTTTCACCCACCGGCGCTACTTGATACTGGCCATTCTCAAGCTTGGTACATACCAGCAGGCCTCGGCTGGCCGCTTCAGTGACGAACCGGCTGAAGCGATTGAACCCGGCGTTGCGCTCTTCAAAGTTGGGATCGATCTGCTGCATGACCTGTTTGAGCCTGTCGGATCGCATGACGTCACCCTGCACGCCCATCCTGGCCACCGCTTCCTGCACCAGCTCCCACGGATCGCGCTCGGTGGAGACTCGCTCATCCTTGGTCAAGCCGGCAAGGTCGCTGTATGAGTAGTACTCGTCACAGTTCTGGATAAGCAGATCGCTGGCGGAATCGCGTAGTCCGACTCCAATGACGTACTTCCCGTACTCCTTGAGCTTGATGACCATGGTGGAAAAATCGCTGTCCCCCGACAGGAGGATGAATGTCCCGATTTCGGGCCGGGTGAACACCAACTCGATGGCGTCGATAGCCAGGCGGATGTCCGTCGCGTTCTTCTTGTTGGTCCCGAACGCGGGAGCGAAGATCAGGTCAATCGAGGATTCGGACAGCGGTACGATGTACTGCGGATAGCGTCGCCAATCGGCGTAGGCCCTTTGTACGGCCACTTTCCCCTTGATGATATCGCTGTCGAGCAGGGTGCGAAGTTCCTTGGTCAGGTCCGACCGGACCCCGAGGGTGACATTGTCGAAATCGATCAGCAGCGCCGCATTGGGCGCGTGTGCTTCGGCGGCCGGCGTTGCGCCGACCCGGTGTCGTTGTTGATTCACGTTGGTTTTAGCTCCAGTTCCACGGCGCGCGCCAGCTCCTGGCGACGCACTTTCCCGGACCCGGTCATCGGGAAGGCGTCGAAGAAGCGGACCACGTCGGGGTCTTTGTAATCCACGAGATGTTAGCGACAGAACTCTTTGAGTTCGTCTCCGGTTATCAATGCGCCATCCACCAGCACCACTCACGCACAGATCATTTCTCCCAAAGAATCGTCGGGCGCGCCAACGACACAGATCTGGTCTACAGCGGGGTGCGTGCGGAGGACGTCCTCCACTTCCCGGGGGATTCGTTATCCCCCGGTGATGCTGAGTTCTTTCCTTCTTCCGATGATCCGGATGAACCTCTGGTCGTCGACAATTGCCAGGTCACCGGTGAGAAAGAACCCCTCCGGCCAAAACGACTTCTCCGTCTCGCCGGGCATGCGGTGATACCCATCATCACGCTGGCGCTCTTCACCGCGAGTTCGCCAACGGCCTCATGACCGAGCAGGGCACCGGTTCCCACGTCCACCACCTCAACCTCCACATCGGGAACGGTCGGCCCACCGCCGCCTCACGCATACCGACCGGGTCGTCCGGACGCGTGATACTGACGGTTGGTCCAGTCTCGGTGAGGCCATACCCCACCTGCACATCACACCACTGCCGAATCCGCAGGACCAGCGACTCCGACACCTCAATTCTCGCCACAACCCCGTGAGGACCGAGGACCAACAGGGTACAGCCTTGTAATATAAGGGATACATCATCGGACGGCAGATGGGGGTCGATCTGAAGGCTAGCGGTTGTTCAGGAGCCATGCCTTGACAGCGGGAGCGGCAAATCGAAATAGAACCGGGTGCCCTTGTCGGGTACCGTGTCTACCTGCATCTCGGATCCCATTGCCTCGACCAGTTTGCGGCAGATGGACAACCCCAATCCGGATCCGGAGAAAGTGTATTCGCCCTCGCTCTGGCGCCTTCGGAAAGGCTCGAACAGGGTCCGCATAGCGGCGGGAGCGATACCCCGGCCTGAATCCTGGACCGTGAATTCCACCGAATCTGGCCCGCTCTGGGTGGCCAGAATCTGGACTTCCCCTTCATCCGTGAACTTGAGGGCATTGGTGGTGAGGTTCAGCAACACACGGCTGAGGGCAACCGGGTAGCCCACCCTGAAGTCGGATGGCGGTTCGGACAGCAGCACCGTAAGGCCCTTCTCCTCGGCGATCGGTTCAACGATGTCCCGTACCGATTCCATGATGTCGGCAATGGAAAACGGGATCGGGTCGAGGTCGACCAACCGGTCACCACCTCTGGCAAGCTCCAGGACGTCACTCGCCATGGCGCTCAAACCGAACGCGGCCGAGTAGATGAGACCCAACTGCCGCTCCTGCAACTCAGTGATTGGACCGCTGCGCTCTTGCTGCAGTATTTCCGCCAAAAAGAGGATTGAAGTGATTGGTGACCGAAGGTCGTGGGCCACCTCTACCACCATTTCCAATCCGTCAGGACCGGACAGACGGTTGGCCAGGTGGCCGGACCAATCCGGCTCCAACTGCTCGGCGATGAACTCGAAGGCCTGCAGGAATGTTACGATTTCGGCCGCAGGAGGAGGGTCGGCAAGTTGCTCGATCTCGATCAAAGCCTTGCGTCGCATCAGGACCAGGACGCGCCGCGCCAGAATGGTGAGCGGGAGTTTTGGTCGGTCGGCCTCAGAACATGCGACACACCGAATGCCCGCAACAAGCCGTTCGACCAACCCCTCGACTTCCTGTGCGGAGACGGCATCCTCGGACAGCGAGCACCACCCGTCATGCACCTGTTGCCCCGCACGCGCGAGCGCTTCCCAGAGAGGAGGATTGATTTCACCACCCCCCTCTGAGGAGCCCGCTTCATCGGGCGAAGTTGGTCGCCCACTGTCACGCTGCCCGGAATGCTCTCCGGACAACACGGGATTTGCTTTCACTCGCCTTTCCTGGCCAGATCGTCTCGCTGAAAGTTGTGTTTGTCCATCAGGCGGTAGAGCGTCGTGCGGTCGACACCGGCGAGTCTCGCCGCCTTAGACATGTTGCCACCGGCACGACTCACCAGACGAATCAGATACTCTCGTTCGAATTGGGCGATTACGTTGTCCTTGGCAGTATGAAACGCCTCGTCGAGCACCGCCGCGTTGGCGGCGGACTCGGCCGGCCAATCCGTGTTGTCATCATAAATCGGGATGTTGTTCGGCTCGATGACCTGATCGGGTTCGGCCAACACCACCACATGTTCGATCACGTTCTGCAGTTCACGGACATTGCCGCGCCACGGGCGGGCGCGGAGGAAGGCGATACTGCTGTCGCTCAGCTTGGGCGCCAAGTCTCCTGAGTCCCGGTGCTTATACCAGTACCGGGTTAGGAAGTGATTTGCCAGCAATGGAATATCCTCCTGCCGGTTGCGCAGCGGAGGGATGACGATTGGCACCACCCGGAGGCGATAGAACAGGTCTTCCCGCAGGACACCCTCCTTGACGGCCTCCATCGGGTCCCTGTTGGTGGCGGAAATGAAACGGACGTCCACTACGGCGTCCTGCCCTTCACTACCTACCCGCCGGACCACACCGTCCTGAATAACCCGGAGGAGCTTGGCCTGAATCGGCGGCGACATCTCGGTAAGCTCATCCAGGAACAGCGTTCCCCCGTTGGCCGTCTCGAGCAAGCCCACTTTGTCACGATCGGCCCCGGTGAAGGCACCCTTGCGGTGGCCGAACATCTCCGACTCGAGGAGCGCCTCAGGGAGGGCGGCACAGTTGATAGGCACCATCTGGCGACTGGTGCGCCGGCTGTTCTGGTGGATGAACTGGGCGATCACTTCTTTGCCGGTGCCGCTTTCGCCTGTGATAAGCACCGAGGCATCGGTGGCGGCCACCTTGCGGGCCATGTCGACCGCTTGGAGGAACGATGGTGATATGCCGATGAGCGCGTTGGAATCACTCTGGCCGTTCTGCTGCTGGAGCTGCTGCCTGAGATCGTTGGTTTCCCGGGCCACCATTACCGCGTGCGAGGCCCGCCCGATCAAGACCTGCAGGTGTGTGGCTGAAAAGGGCTTAGGTAGATAATCCCAGGCCCCGGCGCGTAGCGCCTCGATACTGCTGGCAACGCTCGGGTTGCCCGTCATTACCACTACTATGGTATCCGAGAAGTGCTCTAGAGTAGCCTTCAGCAGGTCCATGCCGGAGACCTGTGACATGTAAAGATCGGACAGGATGATATCGAATTGGCGCCGCTTGACCGTGTCGAGGGCCTCTTCGCCTCGGCCGATCAAGGTAACGTTGAACCCGTCCATCTTCAGGACCGTGGCACAACTCTCCCGTAGGGTGCGTTCGTCGTCGATAACCAGGATGCGGATGCTCGACTTGACATCCGCGGGTATGGAAAGCGGGTCTCGGGCGGAATTCTCACCCTGAGAAGACGAAGTCGATGATCGAGCAACTGAACTGGCCATCCTGCAACTCCTTATGAATTATGCACATAGAGGCGACAAAGATGCCTCGGCGACGGGCTTGGCGGCAAGGGCCAAGCGCTCTCTTCAGACCGACGCAATTACCGCAAAATGCGTCAAACAGTGTACTTGATACCACACGGTGCAGCATGGGTCAACCAGTACCGTTTGACGCAAGCCACATATACCTGCAAACTGGGGACCACACGGGTGTGGCGATGTGACAACAGTCACATGATGGGGTCTATCCGGCGGGGTTTCTACGTCCGGAGTGGAAACGGTACTTCATTTGCGACAACGAGACTCTTATGGTAGATCATAGCAACGAGAACTTCCCAGTCCGCCTCACTGACGCTGAGACCGGCCAGGCGGTCGCCCAGAACGAGCAGCCGCTGGGGATGGCTCCACCGACGCCGAATTTCGCATCCTTGGACGAGGCGAATGAGGGGATTCCGTGGGACAGGCACCTTGCCGCGCTCAGACGCTACAAGTGGCTGATCTTGACGGTAACTGCGCTGGGCACCGCTGGCGCGGTGCTGGCTTCAAGGTTCATCCAGCCCGAGTACACCGCTACTGCAACGATTTGGATCCAGTCTCCGGCTCAAGGTGCCGGACCTGTCCGGCCCGCCGGGCTCCTCCAG
>CAXMUQ010000255.1:0-8698 GCA_964196605.1 uncultured Acidimicrobiia bacterium | reverse complement strand
TGGCCAGCATATCCTCGCTCTGCGCCGGTCACAGGCCGTGGGTCGCCTCACGCCCGTCGTGGTGCTCAACTGGTTCGATGAAGTCACGCGGCTCGTCTCGGCGCAGGGCGGCACCGGGCGGTGAGTACTTCTAACCGTCTCGCGTTCCGCGTGACTAAAGTCACGGCTCGGCTGATGTCGCTGAAGCGACGTGCGAGATCAAGGGACATTGGTCACTTGAGTGACATCAGCCGAGCCGTCGCTTCAGCGACGAGATTGCGTGGGACTCGATGACCGAATCTACGGAACGACTCTCCACGGCTCTCGCCGACCGCTACCGGATCCTCAGCCGCCTGGGCGAAGGCGGCATGGCCACCGTGTATCTGGCCGAGGACCTCAAGCACAAACGACAGGTCGCGGTCAAGGTGCTCAAGCCCGAACTCGCCGCGGTGCTCGGCGCCGAGCGCTTCGTGCAGGAGATCACCACCACCGCCAGCCTGCAGCACCCGCACATCCTGCCGCTGTTCGACTCGGGCGAAGCCGACTCCTTCCTTTATTACGTCATGCCCTACATCAAAGGTGAGACACTGCGTTCCAAGCTGGACCGCGAAACCCAGTTCGGTATAGACGAAGCCGTGAAGATCACCTCCGACGTGGCCGATGCACTCGACTACGCCCACCGCAACGGGATCATCCATCGCGATATCAAGCCGGAGAACATCCTGCTGCACGACGGCCGGCCCATGGTGGCCGACTTCGGCATCGCCTTGGCGGTGAGCGCTGCGGCCGGTGGCCGGATGACCGAGACGGGACTCAGTCTCGGCACACCGCACTATATGAGTCCTGAACAGGCCACGGCAGAGAAGGAGATCACGGCCCGGGCCGACGTCTACTCGCTGGGGAGCGTGCTCTACGAGATGCTGGCCGGCGAGCCGCCGCACCTGGGCAACTCGGCTCAGCAGATCATCATGAAGATCATCGCCGACGACGCCCGGCCGATCACCGAACTCAGGAAATCGGTGCCGAACAACGTCGCGGCGGCGGTTGCTAAATCACTGGAAAAACTGCCGGCAGATCGGTTTGCCAGCGCCCGGGAGCTGGCCGAGGCTCTCCGAGACACCGGTTTCACTACTCCGAGTTTGTCTGGTGGTGCGGCGTCGTTGGCTGCCCAATCGGGGCAGGTGTCCAAGCGCCGGTGGCAGGTCGCGCTAGCCGCCAACGTCGTCCTGCTCGCCGCTTTGGCCGCGATGTGGCTGCGTCCGAGGGCTGATGTCGCCGTTAGTCGCCAACGCGTGGTGCTGTGGCAACAACCCTTCGAGGCGGCGCTCTCGCCCGGCATCCGACGGTACGCCAACCAGGCCGCAATTGCGCCCGATGGTTCCAGCATCGTATACGCCGATACGGTCGACGATGGTTGGCATTTGTTCCGCAAACTCCGTGGAGAAGGCACACCCACGGTGATGGCAGGTACGGAAGGTGGTCAGTCGCCGTTCTTCTCACCGGACGGTCGGTGGATCGGCTACGTCACTGTTGATGAGAAGCTCCGTAAGGTTCCGGTGGACGGTGGTAACCCGATCACCCTGTCGGAGGATGTCGGGGTGACCCACCATACGGCCACGTGGCTGGACGACGACACCATCATCTTTGTTCGTAGCGATGGGCAAGACCTCCATACCGTTCCCGCCGATGGCGGCACTTCCAGTGTCGTCACAGGGGAGGACGCCCTGGGCCAGGGTACCCCACATATGTCGCCGTTGCCTGGCGGTCGGGGGATCCTCTTCACCCGCTGTCCCGGCAATTGCTCGGTGGCCTCTTCGGTCAACGTGTTCGACTTCGAGACCGACAGCGCCCATGTACTGGTGCCCAACGCAGCGGGAGCCTGGTATTCGCCTACCGGGCACCTGCTGTACACCGACCGCTCCGGCGGACTGTTCGCCGCGGGATTCGACCTCGACCGGCTCAAGCTGACCACCGGGGCCGTCCCCGTCATCGACGATGTGGCGCCTACCTCATTCACGCTTTCACCCTCGGGCAGCGTGCTCTATACCGTGGCGAGTGGAAGTGGCAGCGCTTCCGAACTGGTGTGGGTGACCCGGGACGGCTCGGTCACCCCGCTCGACTCGGCCTGGCAAGGCACGTTCGAGTATCCGGCACTGTCTCCCGACGGTGAGGCCTTGGCCGTTTCACTCAACGACGGATCGACCCAACTCTGGGTCAGACAATCCGACGGCAGGCGGCTTCAATTGACCCAGGACGGTGAAGTCAACTGGCGACCGTCCTGGACCTCGGACGGGCTGTCACTGACCTTCCTCTCCAACCGGCGGGGTGGCGAGGGCCCGAACAACTACGATGCTTTCATGATGCCGGCGGATGGCAGTGCGCCTGCGGAGCTACTCCTGCGGCACACGTTCGGACTTTGGGAGGCCGAGTTGACGCCGGACGGAGAGTGGTTGGTCATCCGATCCGACGAAGATGGTCGGGCCATCGTCCGTGGACAGCGGCGCGGCGACACGACACTCGTCCCGTTGGTCACGCAGGGCGTATCCACTCAGATCGACGTGTCCCCGGACGGGCAGTGGCTGGCATACAGCTCCGCCGAGAGTGGCATTCGCGAAATCTATCTTTCCCCATTCCCCAGCATGTCCTCACGCCGCCTCGTTTCCCGTAACGGTGGCACTGAGCCGCGCTGGGCACGTAGTGGCCGGGAGTTGTTCTTCAAGAGCGGCAACCAGTTCATGGTGGTCGAGCTGACCGGAGAAACCCTCACACCGGTAACGCCCCGGCCGCTGTTTTCGCTGGCGGGGTTTCGCTCGGCCCGCAATCGTCAGCAGTACGACGTGGCGCCCGACGATCAGCGGTTCGTGATGATTCGTGAACTGGGTACGGAAGCGCGTGGCGAAGTGTTCTACGTGGAGAACTGGTTCGAGGAGCTCGAGGCCAAGGTGAACCGGTGAGGACGCGGCTGAGAGCCGCGGCTCGGCTGATGTCGCTGAAGCGACGTGATTGTTATTCCAGCGCCTCGAGATCCTCGAGCCCTTCTTACGATATTATGTCCAATTGGATATAATGTTGACCACTGAACTCAGCCGGGTGATCAGTCGATGAGCGATTCGCTGTCGCGCCTAGCCACCGCCGTGTCCGACCGCTACCGCATCGAGCGCGAGATCGGCCAAGGCGGCATGGCCACCGTGTATCTCGCACAGGACATCCGGCACAACCGTCGTGTGGCGGTCAAGGTGCTGCGGCCCGAACTCGCCGCGGTCATCGGCGCCGAACGCTTCCTCTCCGAAATCACTACCACCGCCAATCTCCAGCATCCGCACATTCTGCCGCTCTTCGACAGCGGTGAGGCCGACGGCTTCCTCTTCTACGTGATGCCGTATGTGCAGGGAGAAACGGTGCGAGACCGGATCAGTCGCGAGAAGCAGCTCCCCGTGGCCGACGCGGTACGCATTGCCACCGAGGTGGCCAATGCGCTGGACTATGCCCACCGCCACAACGTGATCCACCGCGACATCAAGCCCGAGAACATCCTGCTGCACGATGGCTCCGCCCTGGTGGCGGACTTCGGCATCGCCCTGGCCGTCAGCACCGCCGGCACCCGCATGACAGAGACGGGCATGAGCCTCGGCACCCCGCACTACATGAGTCCCGAACAGGCGATGGGGGAGCGGGAGATTACCGCGACCTCCGATGTGTACGCCTTGGGCTGCGTGCTCTACGAGATGCTGGTCGGTGAGCCGCCGTTTACCGGCCCGACGGCGCAGGCCATCATTGCCCGCGTGGTGACGGAGGAACCCCGGCCGCTCACCCTTCAACGAAAGACTGTGCCACCCCAAGTCGAGGCTGCGGTCCAGCAGGCGCTCCAGAAGTTGCCGGCGGATCGGTTCGTCACCGCCCACGAATTCGCCGAGGCGTTGCAGGGTCGAAGGAGCATAGCGCCACTCGCCGGAACCGAGATGCCCGGCGCCTTGGCGGGAGGTGCCCGGGCCGGCGGTGGATGGCGCACACGACTGCGGGACCCTCTCGTCCTCGTCCCGGTGCTGATCGCGGTGGCATCAATCGCGGTGGCTGTTCGCTTCGCGCAACGAGGGGAGCCTGTCCCCGTTCCAGCGATACGGTATGTTCTGGCTGCGTCGGACAGCACGCGGCCGTTCACCAACTATCCGTGGCCGGCGGCCATCTCGCCCGATGGGGGCACGGTCGTCTACACGGTGCTCGAGGACGCGAACACCGCGATGTTCTATGCCCTCCGCACCGATCAACTGGAGGCGCGCCCGATTCCCGGGACCACCAACGCCTTCGAGCCACACTTCTCTCCTGACGGCAAGTGGCTGGCGTTCGGCCAGGACTTCAAGGAACGGAAGGTGCGGCTCGACGGTAGTGCACCGGTGACAATCGCCACTGCGGGTGCCGCCAACGGGGCCGATTGGACGACCAGCAACCAGATCGTGATGGGTGCCTATGGAGACACGCGTGGGCTCTCATTTGTCAGCGCCTCCGGTGGAGAGCCGGTTGCGCTCACCCAGCCGGACATCACGAACGGCAATTCCGATCATCTCTGGCCCATCGGCCTGCCCGACGGCAAGGGTGTCGCCTTCGTCATCTGGTCCGGGAGCCTCGCCACCGCTGAACTTGCCATCACTTCCTTCGATGATGGCAAGGTGGTCCCACTCGGCATCCTGGGTATCCGACCGTTGGCGGTACTCGATGGAATGTTGCTGTACGTGCAGGCGGACGGCACCGTCATGGCCGTCAAACTGGACCAGCGCGGCCAGAAACTCGGCGGCAGCCCGATTCCGGTGCACGACCCCGTGCCGGTTGCCTCCGCGAACAACGGTAATTCCGGCGTGTTCATCTCGCCGGGCGGCGCGCTGGTAGTGACCCGCGGCGGCGCGAGCGGCGTGCTCTCCTGGGTCTCCCCCGATGGGCAGACCGAGCCATTGCTCGAGCAGCCGGCCGCATATCGAATGCCGCGCTTGTCACCCGACGAGAGCCGGGTGGCGGTCATCGTGTCCGACGGCCGATCCAGTGATGTGTGGATCTACCATCGCACCCGGTCCACCTTCTCGCGACTGACCACTGCCGGGACGGTGACCTCCGCCGAATGGAGTGCCGATGGACAGCACATCCTGTTCACGGCGCCGGGGGAGGAGGCGCGTGGCGCCGTCTGGTGGCAGCTCGCCGCCGGTGGCTCCCCAGCCGAGCGCCTCTTTCAAAACACCTATCTCAGCCCAGTGGCGTCCGTGTCTCCCGACGAAAAGTCCCTGCTGGTGACCAGTCTTCGGGAGACCTCGTGGGACGTCCTCCGCGTTCCGCTCGACTCCGAAGGTGTCGCCCGGAGCTACCTGAACTCGCCTGCCTTGGAGGGCGCTGCCCGATTTTCTCCGGATGGGAAATGGGTGGCACTTGCGTCGGATGAGTCGGGCCGTTTCGAGGTCTACGTCCGCTCCTTCCCCGATCCCTCGTCCAAGGTCCAGGTGTCGGTGGCCGGCGGCAACGAGCCGAGCTGGTCCGCGGATGGACGGCGCCTGTACTACCGGTCGGGTCCCTTCCTGCTGGCGGCGCGGGTCAATCTCACGCCGACGTTCGCACTGCTGGGACGGGACACGATCCTGTCCAACGCCGACATGGCGGGTGCCAGTTTCTTCGCGGCCAACTACGACGTGACGCACGACGGCAGGCGCGTCCTCGCCATCCTCTCCGGCACAGACGACTATCAACTCATCATCTCGCCCAACTGGATCACCGAGTTCCGGCAGCGCGTCGCCGAGAGCAGCGGAGGATCACACTGACCACCGTTCTCCCCCGCCTGACCGACGCATTGGCCGACCGCTACCGCCTCGAGCGGGAACTGGGGCAAGGCGGCATGGCCACCGTCTACCTGGCCGAGGACCTGAAGCACGACCGCAAGGTGGCGGTCAAGGTACTGCGTCCTGAGCTCGCCGCCGTCCTCGGCGCCGACCGCTTCGTGCAGGAAATCAAGACCACCGCCAACCTGCAGCACCCGCACATTCTCCCACTGTTCGACTCGGGCGAAGCCGACTCTTTCCTTTATTACGTCATGCCCTACATCGAGGGCGAGACGCTGCGATCCAAGCTCGACCGCGAAACCCAACTGGGTATCGATGAAGCGGTCAAGATCACCACCGAGGTGGCCGACGCGTTGGACTACGCGCATCGGCAGGGCGTCATCCACCGCGACATCAAGCCCGAGAACATCCTGCTGCACGACGGCCGCCCCATGGTGGCCGACTTCGGCATCGCCCTGGCCCTGAGCGCCGCGGCCGGCGGTCGTATGACCGAGACGGGCCTGTCGCTCGGCACGCCCCACTACATGAGCCCCGAGCAGGCCACGGCGGAAAAGGATCTGAGCAACCGGTCGGACATCTACTCTCTGGGCACCGTGCTGTACGAGATGCTCGCTGGTGATCCACCGCACACGGGCTCCTCAGCCCAGCAAATAGTCATGAAGATCGTCGCCGGGGACGTGGCACCGGTCACCTCGTTGCGGAAGTCGGTGCCGTCGAACGTCGCGGCTGCGGTGACCAAGTCGCTGGAAAAACTGCCGGCCGACCGGTTCGAGACGGCCAAGGCATTCGCCGAGGCGTTGGGCAATCCGGGTTTCACGGTCTCTGCCGTTCCGGTATCCGCACTTGCGGGCGGCCGAAGGATGTGGAACAGACTGGGCGCCGCGACGGCCGTCCTCGCGGCAGTTTTTCTCGGAACGACTCTATGGGGCTGGCTGCGTGGCGCTCCCGGTCCGGCCCCATCGGTGACACGGACCCTAATCGTGCCCAGCATGACTGACGGGTCGGTTCAGCCGTACCAGAGTCCCGCTCTATCTCGGGACGGCACCAAGTTGGTTTATGCCGTGGTTGAGGGAGATCAGGCTGCCCGTGGCCTCTATCTGAGGGCTTTGGACCGCTTCGACGCGGTCCGGATTCCAGGCACGGAAGGTGGCAAGGTGCCGTTCTTCAGTCCCGACGGCGAATGGATAGGTTTTTGGGCGGACGGCGCCATGCGAAAGGTGCCGGCGCAAGGCGGTCCGGTGGTGGTCGTTGCCCAAACCGAGGTGCTGGCGTCAGCGGTCTGGGGGCCCGATGACAGGATCGTGTTTTCTGGAGCTCTCACGCGTTTGCATCAGGTATCTGCCAGTGGCGGCCCGGTCGAGACGCTGACGGCGCTCGACTTCGACGGCAACACCGACGTGGGACACTATGCTGCAACGATCCTCCCGCAGGCAAATGCGGTGCTCTTTACCAGTGTAACCGTAGCGTCAGTCGCAGTCGCGGTGGCGTCGATGGACACCGGTGAGTGGCACATACTCATCGAAGGCGCACTGGGCGCGGGCTATCTTCCCACCGGTCACCTCCTGTTTGGCAGACCGGGTGGTTCGCTGTGGGCGGTGGCGTTCGACCCCGAGCGACTCGAGGTCAGCGGGGAACCGGTGCTCGCCATGGACCAGGCAGTAGAGTGGGCTAGTGTGGCCGATAACGGCACTATGGTCTTCGGCGCCAGCCGGCAACTCATCCAGAGTGAGTTGACCTGGGTAGATCACACAGGGACCGGTACTTCGCTCGGATTCCCGCCGCGACAGTACCTCCACCCACGGGTATCACCCGACGGGCGGCAGGCGGCGGTCACCATTCGGGAACCGGGTCCGAGAGGGGATGCGATCTGGATCCTGGATCTGGAGCGACACACGCGCACCCGCTTTACCGAGGATGGCACCGGAAGTCGCTGGCCCGTGTGGACCCATGCCGGAACCAGGATCGCCTTCGCAACGGATCGCGAAGGGGCCGCCTTCGACTTGTTCTGGAAACCGGTGGATGGCAGCACCCAGGCACAAGCGCTCCTCACCGGTCAGACGCTGCGGGTTCCATTTTCGTGGTCGGAGGACCATCAGACCATTGCCTATTACGAATTTCGCGATAGCCGGGGACACATCAGGACGTTGTCTGCCGAGGGGGAGGCGGTTTCGGTGACGTCGTCGACGGCGGACGAGCGTGCTCCGAGCTTCTCCCCGGACGGCCGCTGGCTGGCGTACGTGTCCAACGAATCCGGGGAAGATCAGGTATACGTGAAGCCGTACCCAGCACTAGGCGCGGCCATGCCCGTCTCCATCGATGGTGGTATCGCGCCGCTCTGGTCAGGCTCGGGAGACGCGCTGTATTTCCGCCGTGAAGATCGCATGATGGTGGTGGACGTGAGCACCGAGGGACGGTTCGGGTCGCCGCGCGAACTGTTTCGCCAGCCGTACGCCCTCAGCCCGATCGGGCGTGGTAATCCCAATTATGACGTTGTCGACGGTCGTTTCCTCATGGTTCGCAGCCTGGATGTCGACGGCGGTCAATCGCCGATCCACGTGGTGCTCAATTTCTTCGAGGAATTGAAGGAGAGGATGGCGAATTGACCGAATCCACGGAACGCCTATCCTCCGCTCTTGCGGACCGTTACCGGATCCTCAGCCGCCTCGGTGAAGGCGGCATGGCCACTGTCTATCTGGCCGAGGACCTGAAGCACAAGCGCCAGGTGGCGGTCAAAGTCCTGAAGCCAGAACTCGCCGCCGTGCTCGGCGCCGAGCGTTTCGTGCAGGAAATAACCACCACCGCCAACCTGCAGCACCCGCATATCCTGCCTCTGTTCGATTCGGGCGAAGCCGACTCTTTCCTCTATTACGTGATGCCGTTTATCGACGGTGAGACGCTGCGTGATA
>CAXMUQ010000254.1:0-9607 GCA_964196605.1 uncultured Acidimicrobiia bacterium | reverse complement strand
GATCATCATCGCTGCAATGATGCTGGTCCGGCCGGCACAGTTCAGTGACCGCATGAGACGATATGCTGGGACCACCTCACTTTACGTCTTCGAGCTGGCCGTACGCTTCATCCTAGGGGCCGTGTTGATCGTAATAGCGGGTGACTCGAGGTTTCCGATACTGTTGCAGATCATTGGGGGAATTTCAATTGCGGCCGGGACAATACTTGTGATGCTCCCCCGCGCGCGCTTCGAGCAATTGATCACATGGCTGCTCGGCCGATTCGGGAACTACGTTCGGATAGGTTCGGTCGTGCCATTCCTGTTCGGAGGGTTCTTGATCTATGCAGTAGTGTATGAGTGCCAGCGATGCTGACAGCGTGACCACGAACAGCCGTGCCATCTGTTCAGGTTTGACTCCGCAGCCAATTGTTTCCTGACGGAGATTGTAAGGGAGCAAGGGGGCCAATTGGCAGAGGCCCAATCCCAACCGGAATTGAGCCCCAAGAGTTGTACGTTCCCACCGCACTCCGCACTCCCTACGTCCTACGCCCTCCTCTCACTCCCACCGTAACGCCTCGACCGGATCCAACTTCGACGCCTTGAGCGCCGGATAAATCCCAAAGAACACCCCTGTCACCACGGAAGCCATGAGAGCCGCCGCAATTGACCACAGAGGAATGGTCGCTGGAATCGGTGTCACCGACCGGACGCCTGCAGCCACCAGGCCACCCAATGCCATTCCCACGAGCCCACCCATTGCCGTCAGCGTGCTGGCCTCGACCAGAAACTGGAACAGGATCTCCCGCCGGGTCGCTCCTAGCGCCTTGCGTACCCCTATCTCGCGGGTGCGCTCGGTGACGGAAATCATCATGACTGCCACCACCCCCACGCCGCCTACCATGAGCCCGACGGCGGACAACACCAGCATGACCATGAAGAAGGCGCCGGTGACCTGATCGAACGCCTCCAGGAACTTGTCGGAGGTGACGATGGAGAAGTTATTCTCTTTTGAGGGTCCCATGGCCCGCGTCGATCGTAACGTAGCGATGACTTGATCCTGTGCCTCGGCCACAGTGGCGTGTTCGACGGGCATGACCGAGAATTGCATCCAGCCTTTACGGTAGCGGGCCACCTTCTGGAAGGTGCTGTGGGGGATCGCCATGCGTGGGCTGCTGCCGCCGCCGAACAGGCTCGACGCCTCGACGTGCAGACCGATCACGTGGAACGGCTTTCCGAAGACCTTGACCCGCTTGCCGATGGGATCGACGCCGGGGAACAGCGACTCGGCCAGCTTGTCGTTGATGATGGCCACACGGTGATTGGCGGCGTACTCGAGTTGGGTAAAATTGCGGCCCGCCGTGATCTCTCCACCGGTCACCAGGACCCAGCTGGGGCTGAAGCCGGCCACGCCCACGGAAGGAAGATTGGCGTGTTCGCTTGATACCGGGCTGCTGGTCGTTTCGGTGACGGTCACGTCACGGATCAGGGGTTGCTTCCGGATCAAGTCGGCCTCCTCCACCGAGAGCCATGGGTTCCGGCGCCAGGGAGAGAGCTCGTCCGAACCATCAGAGATCTGGATGCCACCCTGCCAGTAGCGGAACACGTAGAACGTCTTGGGGCCGCCTGATTCGAGTTCCGCTACCACGCTTTCGTTAACGCCTTGAATGGCCGAGGCCATGCCCACCACGACGGCAACGCCGATAGCCACACCCATGATGGTCAGGGCCGCGCGGCCTTTGGCTGAGCGGATCGACTCCAGGGCAATGCCGATTCCTTCCATGAGTCTCGCGAAATCCATGACGGCCTTCCGATCAGTCTGCCCGTAGGGCTTCGATGGGGTCTAGTTTGCTGGCCCGATGGGCCGGGTACACCCCGGCAACCATGCCCACGACTATGCCAAGCGTTACCCCAACGCCAATGGACCATGGGGCCACGGCCGCCGGCATGGGCGTCATGGCTTCGACCGCGAATGCCAGGCCGAAGCCGAACATGATGCCGCTGATGGCACCCACGGTCGATAACGTGGCCGATTCGACCACGAACTGCATCAGGATGTCCTTGCGCCGTGCCCCCAGGGACTTGCGGATACCGATTTCCCGTGTGCGTTCTGCCACCGACATCAACATGATGTTCATGATGACCATGCCGCCGACCACCAGGCTTATGGCTACGATGACCGGAAGGAACGTCATGAGAAAGCCGGAAATCTTGTTCCAACCCGCCAGCGCTTCTTCCGCCGTCTGCAAGTGAAAATTGTTTGCCTGTTGCGGCTTGAGAGCACGGCGGCCGCGCATGAGCGCCTCTGTCTGCTGCAGCGAGGCAATCATGGTGGGGACGTCGGCCGATTTCACGATCAACTCGTCGAGCACGTTGATCGGGCAAATTAGACGCCGGCCGTGGGCGGTAAACGGCATGATGGCGAACTTGTCCATCGACAGGCCGAACATGGTACCCTGTTTCTCGACCACACCGATGACGCGGTAGGGAAGTCCGCCAACCATCACGGTCTTGCCGAGCGGATCCTGGCCGTCGAACAGCCGCTCGGCCAGGAGGTCGCCAATGACCAGCACTGGGGCTGCGGCTCGTAACTCCTGGGCGGTAAACACTCGGCCGCCGGCGATGTCGTAGTTGCGGATTCGAAAATATTCCGCCTCGGTGCCGATCAAATCGATGTCTTTGGCCACTTTGCCGTTGTAGCCGATACCCACCCGGTCCATGCAGTACTTGGCGGTCAGGACCGGATGCTCGAGACGGTCCTCCACGTAGTCGGCGTCGGCGTAAGTGACTCGGGGTCGGCGGCGCCACGACAGCCATTCCTCACGGGTAATGTTGCCGGTGCTGAAACTAGGCCGTTGCCTCAGCTGGAAAGTGTTGACGCCGATCAAGCGGTTGGCGACCTGGTCTTCCATGTAGGCATTCATGCCCTGGACGATCGACACCACGGCGATCAAGAACATCACCCCAATCAGTACCCCGATGAGCGAGAAAACGCTCTTGAGTTTCTGGGCCCAAATGCTCTGGAGTGCCATCCTGATCGCTTCGATTGTCGGCATGCTACGCCGCCTTTCCTTGATTGAGCCGGTCGGTCTCGACCCGCCCATCCTTGAGGACCACTACACGGTGCGCGTGGCCCGCGATGTCCGGCTCGTGGGTCACCATGATGATCGTCTGACCCTGGTCGTGCAGCTGCTGGAACACCTGCATGAGTTCATCGCTGGTGTTGCTGTCGAGGTTGCCGGTCGGCTCGTCGGCCAGGAGCAGCGCCGGCCGGTTGACCAGAGCACGGGCTATTGCCACTCGCTGCCGTTGGCCTCCCGAGAGCTCGTTGGGCCTGTGGCCTACCCGGTCACCCAACCCGACCCTATCCAGCGCGTCCATGGCCCGCTGGCGCCGTTCCTTTGAGCTGACCCCGC
The DNA here is from genome assembly GCA_964196605.1 of uncultured Acidimicrobiia bacterium. Lineage (GTDB taxonomy): Bacteria > Gemmatimonadota > Gemmatimonadetes > Gemmatimonadales > GWC2-71-9 > N074bin45. The sequence continues at coordinate 6,212 of CAXMUQ010000254.1, read as the reverse complement.
TGTAGACCAATGGTAGTTCCACGTTGTGGAGGGCAGTGGCGCGGGGCAGCAGGTTGAACGTCTGGAACACGAAGCCGATTTCACGGTTGCGTACCCGTGCCAGCGCGTCGTCGCCCATGCGGGAGACTTCCTGGCCACTGAGCCAGTATTCGCCGCTCGTGGGCGTGTCGAGGCGGCCGATGAGGTTCATCAAGGTCGACTTGCCCGATCCGGACGGGCCCATGACGGCTACATACTCGTTGCGCCGGATGTCTAGCGACGCGCCCCTGAGGGCGTAGACCACCTCGGTTCCCATGAGATACTCACGGGTCAGGTTCTTCACGCTGATGACCTGATCAGCCATCTCAGTTGTTCCCGTCACGCTGGGAGTGGCGTACCTTGGTGCTGTCGCTCAGGTCTCTGATGACCTGGTACGGGCCGGCTACGATCGAATCTCCCTCCTGCAATCCCGACAGCACCTGGAAATGTTCCTCGCCGGCAATGCCGACGCTTACAGGCACGAAACTGGCCAGGCCTTCGCGCACAACGAACACGCCTTCGGTTTCCTCGCTGCCCCCCACGGCTGACGAGTCCCGCTCGATGTTCTCGTTGGGGAGCACTTCGTGATCCCGCACTGTCAGTGCGATGATGGGAATGGCGAGCACTTCTTTCTGAACGTCGGTCACGATCCGGGCAGTGGAGCTCAAATCGGGGCGAATATCTGATGGCGGATCGGCCAGGGTTATTTCGACATCAAAGTCCACCGCCCGGTCGCTCGACCCGGCTGATGTCATAGTGGCCGTCAAACGGGCGCTATTGGAAATCTTCGAGATGTATCCCACGAAGGCGGTGTCGGGATAGGCGTCGATGGTGATGCGGACCGAATCGCCCAGTGCCAGCCGGACTACGTCCGTCTCGTCCACCTGGACCTCAGCCAGAATCTCCGACATGTCGGCAATCGTCAGCAACAGAGCAGTTTCCCTGGAGAAGGTACCGGGTACGGCAACCTCGCCCTCTTCCACGGGCAGGCGAACCACACGGCCGGCCATGGGGGCGGTGAGCCGTGTCTTGCCCAGCTGCTCTCGCGCTTCCACGACGCTCGCCTTGTACTGGTCCACCTGGGCCTTGCTGGCCGCGTAGTTGGCTACCGACACCTCGTACGCCGTCTGGGCCTGCTCGAACGCCTCTTCGGAAATCAGGCCTTCACGGTCGTGCAGGTTGCGAGCCCGGTCGAGGTTGCGCTTGGCCTCGGCCCTGTTGGCTTCGGCCCGCAGAATGGAAGCTTCGCCGGAAGCCAACAGCGCCGCGGCTCGGCTGACCGCGGCTTCGTAGGGAGCGGCTTCGATCTGGATCAGGAACTGACCCTTCTCCACCCAGTCGCCTTCCGAAACACCAATCCGGGTAATCCGCCCCGTGATATCGGCGCTGATGTCGACCTTGGTCTTGGGGCGAATGGTGCCGCTGGCCGTGACGGTGGCCACCAGATCCTCGACCCCGACCTCGGCGATTCGTACGGTTTGTCCGCGGTCACCCCGCTTGGCCCCGCTCATGACGATAACGACGACGACGATGACGACGGCAATCCCCGCCAAACCGAGTTTGGTACGACGAGACATGATGCTCCTCTAGCGTAAGGGACGCCCAACCGCGAACTCCAACGCGGCCAGTGCCCGGTGGTATGCGTAAATTGCGTTCACATAGTTGCCTTCACCCAGTGCCACGGCGTTCTGTGCGTCCGATAGTTCCGTGGCGTTGCCGCTGCCTAAACGATAACGGTCCTGGGCCAACCGCAACTGTTCGCGTGCGGCTATGCGACTGAGTTCTTGAATGGCCACCGCCCGGAAGGCGCCGTCCAGAGCCAGGTAGCGCTCGGTCACCACGGCCTCCAACTGGAGCGATATGGCGCGGACCTGCTCGTCCGCGTCCTGTTGGGCAGATTGGGCTCGGGCCACGCCCAGGGACCGGCCAAAGCCGGTGAAGATGGGCAGGCTCACGGTCAACGACGCCGAGAACGGCGACGAGGTGAAGGCCAGCGGGAAAACGTTGTTCTGGTCCAAGATGCCCTGTTGCCTACTATCGGTGAGCTGACTGCCGCCCGGCGTCAGACCGAAGTTCGCATCCGAACAATCCGCCTGTGGCAACGGCTGTATGGCGCCGGCGTTGATCTGATTCTGATTGTTGCAATTCATCTGGGCGCTCTGGCTGCCGAGGAGGTTGGCTTGGAGCAGCTGGCCATCGTCGGTGAATGACTGGGTGAACCCGCTCCACGCGGCGCGGGCGGTTATCGACGGTAGGTAGTCGCTCCTGGCCGCTTTCGTGTTCCACGAGGCGGCGTCCTCCCGGGCCCGGAAAGCGTTGAGCGTTGGGTTGTCCCGCTCAGCCAGGTCGAGCAGGCTCGGCAAGGCGAAGGTGGGTTCCGTCACCTCGAACGTGCTGCTCATGCCGATGTTCTGAATGGCGATGGGCGGCCGAATGCCCATCTGGCGGAATAATTCCAGTTTGGCGGCGCTCTCGTTCTGCTCGGCCACAATCAATGACGATTCCGACTGGGCCTTGGTCGCTTCCGCCTGACGAACGTCCAGCAACGTGGCCTGTCCCAACTGGAACCTGGCTTGGGCCAAGTCGAGGAACACTTGGTTGCGCTCCACCTGCTGCCGTACCACATCCACCTGGGCGGAGGCTTGCAACACCACCAGGTACTGGTCGGTGATGTTCCCCACCAGCGTCACGTCAGCGTTGTTGATGTCTGCCTGAACCGCGCGCGCGTTGGCCTTTTCCAGTCCCGGCCCGGTTACCGTGCGGCCGGTCAGGGAATAGTTGAGGCCCATGAAATAGTTGGAACTGACGAACGCGGGAGACCGGTTGGTAAGACCACCACCGAATCTCGACTCGCCGGTGCCGGTGTAGCTCATGCCCCCGGACACGGAGAGCGACGGGAGAAACAGTGAACTCCAGGCGTTACGCACAGCCCAGTCGGCCGGGCCTTCATTGTTGAGTACCTGCCTAAATGCCGGGCTGTTGGCCCTGGCCTGATCGATGGATTCCTGCAGGCTGATGGTAGCCTGTATCCGTGGCCTGGGGGATAGGGACGGGCGCGTTACGGCTGGGTCCTGCGCTGCCGCCGCGGAGGGGAGCGCAATACACGCCACAACGAACGTATTCCAACGGCGCATGATCGTTCCTTCCAGGAAATTGAGATGTTAACATCCGAACATACGGGGCAAAGGCCGCCTAGGTTTCACCTTGTGACGGCTGCCTTTGTCTTGACATGATAACGACTTAGCATGGATGTAGCAGGTTGAACTCAGTTGCTTAGCCTAACCGCAGTGACCGAGTCGCCGTGGAAGTCTATTCTCATGATCCGGTTAGCCGAATCGAGCAGGATGGTGGCCTGGACGTCACCGCCGAGTTGGACGCTTCGTCCGTCACCCAGGGTTGAGGTTATCCGGCGGCGGGTACCGTCCCGGGCCAGATACACAGTGGTAGATACACCTTCCATAGTAGCCAGGTCGGCCAGCACCTGGTGTATCGCGTACACGCTGTCCAACATGACGTAGGCGGCATCACCGCCGGGGAACTGGCGGGCCTCACGCGCCTCGGCCGAAAAGCGATGAATGGTGATTCGACCCCGGTCCTGGGCTCCCAAATACTGTTCCGAAACTCCGGGTGCCTCGTATTCCAGTTGGAATACCGTGAAGCGGCCGTTGAGGCTCCGCTCCAGCACTGTAGTGATGGTCGTGGTAGGGTTGAGGGCAGGGTACCGGGCTACGGCGGAAATTGTCGTTCCGGCCGTTTTCCCGTCCGGCCCTCTACCAGTGCGAATGGTGAAATCTTCCCGCCCTATTTCCGTGCCGGAGTGACGGATCGAGAACACACCCTCGTCGATCACCTGCGCCGACACGGGAGCCCAGGGGATGGCCACCATGGCGGCAAGGCCCATTCGATAGATCTGATTCCAGTTCATGCCGTCTGCTTGATCACGCGATCGAGGATACGGTCCAGAATGAAGCTGTACAGAACTGCCCCTTTCGATGCTGATGCCAAGGTTGGGTAGCCGGTAGCCTCACCGGCAACGCTCAGATTTGGCGCCTTGCCCCCGCGACGGTACCGGGCTTTGGTCTTGGCCGACGGCGGCCGATCCTTGGCGTAGTCCATATTTACCAGGTCCGGGGCGATGTGTAGCAGCAGCGACGTATCGAGTTCGCCACCGTGCTCCGGGCCCTTGGGTCCTTCGAGCAAGTCACCAAAGTCGAGGGCGAAGATGTCCACCACCTTTACCTCAGCCTCTTGAACGATAATGGTGCTCAACGCCTCCTGGTGGGGCTCGTACCCCTCAGCCGTCAGGATCAGGAACTCTGTGATCCCTGCCCCAATCTCCCACGATTCGATAAGTTCGTTCATTACCCGGTGCAGGGTCTTGCGCTGCAGGCCGGCAGTAAGAGTGCCCGGATGCATTTGCGTCAGGTTGACGCCGAATTCCACCGTCGGAGCCCGAACCATGCCGGTGCGGACCGAGAGATCATCAGCCAGTCGCTCGACAATGATCGTATCGCCCCCGACGGGTAGATGCGGGCCGTGCTCTTCGGTACTTCCTACGGGCACGATCAGGCACGGGTGTCGCCCGAGACGATCTTCGGCGTCATCCGGTGTCATTTCCTTTAGACGCCACGGTCCCTGCTCATGAGGCATCGTCATCGCTGGGATTGGCTCCTCCTGCCTGCCTTGATGATCCTGGCTGGTGAATGGTTGCGTCAACCAAGCCAAATATGGTTATTCGCCGTCGGGGCGGTCGTCGCGGCCCTTTGGTGGCGGTACTGGTCGCCGTGGACCTGGAGCCGACGGGCGCTGCAGGTTGCCGCCTCGGGCTTGCTCGTCATCATGGTCCTGGCCCAATGGCGTCTGGCCTCAGTCGAGTCCCGCTGGGAATCGGTCCGCGAGGAGAGCCTGGTCCGCGCATCCAGCCGGCTTGTGGGCTACCTGAAGGATGCCCATGACGAAGTGGACCGGCTTACTCGTGTCGGGTTCACCGCCGCTCAATTGGACCAGCCGGAAGCGTTCACCCATCTCGCCGAGTCCCTGGCCACTGGGGGGCCCGAGTACGGCGTGTCCATCTTCCGGCCCGACGGGTCTCCCTGGGCCTGGGCCGGGAGTCATCTCTTGGCCCCGGCGCCATTCGGCGATTCGATATCCGTTCGCTGGAACAGATATTATCTCCTCTTGGAGATGCGGCGCCACTCTGAGAATGGCTGGCCCATCCTGGCAACGGTCTTGGTCTCGGCCGACGAGGTCACCGCGGCTGCCGGGAAAAGTTTGGCAGCCATGTTCCGCGCCGATTCGCGGATGGGCCTCGAAGCCTATCCTCCGGGGCAAGCGCCCCACGACGACCCGGACGTCTACGACTACCCCGAAACCACTACATCCGGTCCCAGGATCCTCTTCAGCGTCAAACCGGTGCCGCTGGAACAGGGCGCCGCCAAGGAGTGGGTGCTAACACAGGGACGATCCGCCGGGTCCTGGCTGCTCCTGGTCATATTCATGGTGGGCCTGGTGGCCTTGCCGACATTGGGCCGCTACTCTCTGATCCTGGCACAGCTCTTCGTCTTGCTAAGGGCCCCGTTTGGTGACGCCCTCGGGCTGGGGGAGCTGTTTTCCCCCGCTACGTTCTTTCGCCCGCTGGTGGGACCGTTCTCCACTTCAGTGGGGATGATGGCCGCCACGGCCACGGTCGTGACCATCATCGGTATCGCGCTCTGGCGCCGCCGGCTGCCACGTACCTGGTTCGGGCTTGTTGTCGGCGTGGCAGCCCTGATAACCGCCCCCGACCTCTATCGTGAACTTGGGCGTGGCATAACCCCGCCGCGCGACGGCGTGTCGCTCACTCTGTGGCTGACGTGGCAGTTCATGATGGTGGTGGCCGCTTCTGGGCTCTTCTTCATAGCTGCGTCGATGTTCAGGGGTCCCAAAGACATCGAAGGGTCTGGTTGGAAGATCAGGCTGACGCTCGGTGTCGTGTTGGCTCTCGTCGCCACCGTCATAGGGACGTTCCTGTGGCAGATGGGATGGCCGCCTTACTACACCCTGTTGTGGATCCCTCCGCTGTTTCTTGTCGTCATGCCCGCGCCGCGACGAGCCACGGCCATTGCCGTCGCCGTCGTTGCCGGGAGCGCCGCCGCGATGGTCACTTGGGGCGCGGTGCTGGAAGGCTCCGTCAACGTGGCCCGGCGCGACGTACA
>CAXMUQ010000253.1:0-2301 GCA_964196605.1 uncultured Acidimicrobiia bacterium | reverse complement strand
CGACAGTAGGGGAAGGAAACGGCACATGATTTCGCGACGATTCTTCTTGCGCTCCGGAACTCTGGCGCTGGCCAGCTTCGGACTCGACCCGCTGTTCCTCGATCGCGCGGCCTACGCCGTCACACCTCTCCGGACATCCGCCGGAGGCAAGACGCTGGTCTGCCTTTTCCAGCGCGGCGCGGTCGATGGCCTCAACATGGTGGTGCCTCACGGCGACTCGGCCTACTACCGAGACCGTCCCCGCATCGCCGTTCCCCGGCAGAGCGTCATCGACCTAGACGGGCACTTCGGCCTGCACCCGGAATTGGCTGTCTTGAAACCACTGTGGGACAACCACAGCCTGGCAGTGGTACACGCCGTCGGCTCACCCGACACCACCCGTAGCCACTTCGACGCCCAGGACTACATGGAAACGGGCACGCCAGGGGTCAAGTCCACAACTGACGGCTGGCTCAACCGCTACTGCCAACACAATCACGAACATCAGGAAACACCCTTCCGGGCGGTGGCTTTCGGGCCCCAGCTTCCCCGCATCATGGGTGGGACCGCCCCCAGCCTGGCCATCGACGACCTCGAGGCGTTCGGGCTCCAGGCCGGCCGACCAGAGACGCGAGACAAGCTGACCCGTGCCTTCGAATCGCTCTACCAGGGATCGGCGACGGGGATGCTGGCGTCCACCTCGGAAGAGAGCTTCGAGGCAGTGAGAATGCTGAAACAGGTGAACCCGGCCCAGTATCGGCCCACGGCAGGGGTGGAGTATCCCCGCGGCAACTTCGGCCAGTCGTTGATGCAGATCGCCCAGTTGATCAAGGCCGACATGGGCCTCGAGGTGGCCTTCGCCGACATCGACGGCTGGGACACCCACGTCAATCAGGGCGCGGCCGAAGGCCAACTGGCCAATCGTCTGCGGGAATTTGGTCAAGGGATGGCGGCGTTCTCGTCAGATCTGGGAGAACGCCTGGCCGACGTAGTGGTGCTCACCATGTCAGAGTTCGGCCGCACCGTGCGTGAGAACGGTAATCGCGGTACCGACCACGGCCACGCCACGGCCATGATGGTGATGGGCGGGGCGGTCGAGGGTGGGCGGGTCTACGGCCGCTGGCCGGGACTAGACGAAGCCAATCTATACCAGGGCCGAGACTTGGCCGTCACCACCGATTTCCGTGATCTGTTCGGCGAAGTGCTCCTGGGCCACCTCGACGCCGCCGACCTGGGCCCAATCTTCCCCGGATACCAACTCGACCGCCGACGGTTTACCGGAGTGATGGGATAGCTAGTTGATCCCCACCCTCCCCTCGATCGACTTGATCAACTTGGGCGAGTCGTATCCAATCTCATCCTTGAACACGGTGACCACATTCCAAATGATGGCCGGATCCTCCGTGTGATGCTCACGAGGTCAAATTGTAGAAGGTGCTGCTAGCTGCTAGCCAACATACCACCTACCGTCACCCTTGCCAGAGACCCGGCCTGCACGTAACTCAATGTTGTACCCACCATCACCAATCGATATCAAACCCGGAACCAATGAAGCCCTTCCTTCCAGTTCTAGTCGTCGCGGCAGCCTGGCCCACCCTCGCCATGAGCCAGACAGCGCCACCTCCGGCAACCGACCCGCGTATCGCCTCACTGGTAGCCGATGTTTCCGCCGAGCGCATCGAGCACACCATCCGCACTCTGGCCGGTTTTGGCACTCGGCACACGCTGTCGGACACCGTATCCGACACCCGCGGCATCGGCGCCGCCCGGCGCTGGCTCAAGGCTGAATTCGATGACATAGGGCAGGCCTGCGGTGGCTGCCTGGAAGTGTTCTTCGACGAAGGCATGGTCGAGGGCGCCGAGGGGAGCCGTATCCCCCACGACGTCAACATCGTCAACATCGTCGCCATCCAACGGGGTCACACCTACCCCAACCGTTACATCCTGATCACGGGGCATTACGACTCACGGGTCTCCAGCGCCATGGACACGCTCAGCGACGCTCCCGGCGCCAACGATGACGCCAGCGGCACAGCCGCCACCCTCGAGGCCGCCCGCGTGCTGTCCCAGTATCGCTTCGGCAAGACTTTGCTCTATGCGCCACTCGCCGGCGAGGAACAGGGACTCTTCGGGGGACGCCAGCTGGCGGAACGCGCCGCGCGCGAGGGCTGGATCATAGAGGGAGTGCTCAACAACGACATCATCGGAAATATTTCCGGACAGGACGGCGTGGTGGACAACACCCGGTTTAGGGTGTTTTCCGAGCCGACTCCCCAGACGGAAACCGAGACTGAAAGGCAGCGGCGTCGCTCTCGCGGTGGT
>CAXMUQ010000252.1:0-7080 GCA_964196605.1 uncultured Acidimicrobiia bacterium | reverse complement strand
ATTTCCTTGGAAGGTCAGGATGCGCCGCGACAGAGCGGCCACGGCCGCCTCGGTCTTGCCGAAATCAACCCGATAGGTGCCGGTAGTTTCGTCCCTGGTGAAGGCTCCCATGTCCTGGAAGAAATTGAATCGGACGACATTGGCTCGGCCGTGGGCACTGGAGGCGCCGAAACGGATGGAACGAAAAATCGAAGCCAGGAACGTGACATAGTTGTCTTTCAGGTCCCGCTCCCCCAATTCCCCCCGTTGATGGAGGGCGGTGATCATGTATAGGCCGAGCACGTCCGCCTTGCCCTCCTCGAGAGCGGAGGCTTGCTCCAGCAGGGCTTCTCGAACGGTTCCCCTGTCGGTGATGGTGTGTTTGATGCCCAGACCGTGAGCAACCTCGTGAAACATGGTATTCTCGAAGAACGCGTCGAAGGTGACGTGCCGGCGCTGGTCCTCTGCAATGAGCACGTCGGCGATGGGCAGGAGGATTTTGTCGAACTTGGCCTGGATGGCATTCTTCAACTGCAAGCGCCGCGTTCCCTTCTTTAGCTGAACAGCTTCGTCATTGGGGAGGTTGATGGCGATGGTCTTCGAACCGGCGTTGGCCTGGCCCGCGTAATAGATCGCCTCATAGGCGCCCAAGTCTGCATCGGTGCCAGGCTGCTCTGACTTGTAGGCGGCATCTACCGGCAGTCCTTCTTGCAGGGACGGGAGGAACGCCGCCACGCGGGTCAACCGTTCGCTCCACTCCAGGTCCTTGAGCAACACGTACGCTTCGTGCGCTGCCTTGGCTCCGAGCAACTCATCTTCGTAGGTCTCGATGGGGCCAATCACCAATTCCACCTCATTGTCCGTCATGTCCATCCACGCCAGATCGCTCGCCTGGTACTCATCCGTCAACAGCGCATCTGCGCGGAGTGCCAGATACTTGCGGAAGCTGCTGCTCTCAGCAAGCACGGCAGCTTCTTGTAACTTGGCCGCTGCCCGGCGTGTGGGTTCGGCATACGCCGCGTAGAACGGAACGGCGAACAATTTGCCGTCGTGGCCCCGTTCGACCACGGTGTACAAGTTTCGAAGAATCGATCCGGCCTCGGGAGCAGCCGCGTCCATTTCCTCCTTGGTAATGTCGGCGGGATAGAAATTTGCCCCCGCGGGCTTGGCACCCACGCCGTCAAGAAATGGCTCGTTGCCGGCGAGCCTGTCCCAGGGGCCGTAGTTAATCTCGGCGTATTCTCGTGTGGTCCCTTCGAGTGAGGCGAGCAGGCTGTCACGGTTCCCGTATGCCTGCTGCCAGTAGATCTCGTCCATCGCCTTCGACGCATCGATGAGCAGTGTCAGCATCTTGCGTTGGTTGTCACTCAATGAACTCAGGTCGGCCGTCAGCCGAACCGTGGCGTATTGGTCAATGGTGGCTGGGGTGGGGGCCTCAGACGGTTGGCACGCCCCAAGGGAAGTGACGAGAAGGACCGCCAGAGTAGACCGGGTGGGCATGGAACAAGCTCCGTGGTGAAGGAAAAATCGATCCGGCAGCAAAGGTATCCGGCCCTCGGGTCCGGCGCGACCCTGGCCTAGAGGGGGCGGAGTTCCCATATTTCATGGTATGTACTGTACCTGTCTATTCTGCGGCTCTTCCCTGGGTAAGAACCACGCCCTGAAATATCAGGCAGTAGGCCGCCGTCTGGCGTTCGACCTTCATCTGGGGAGGTTGTGGACGGTATGTCGCCGCTGTGACCAGTGGAATCTGGCCCCGCTCGACGAACGGTGGGAAGCGGTGGAAGAGTGCGAACAGCGCTACCGGGCGTCTCCGTTGCGAATTGCTACGAGCAACATCGGGTTGGCTCGACTCCCGGATGGCACGGAACTGATCAGGATCGGCAAGCCGCTCAGACCGGAATTTGCCGCCTGGCGCTACGGCGACCAATTCGGCATTCGGCGGCGGCGGACGATGTGGCTCGCAACGGCCGGAATTGGGGCCGCCACAAGCGTGTTGATGGGCGGCATGGCCGCCGTTGCCACGGCAGGGGCCGGGGTGGTCGGTTGGCGCTTGGGAGGATTGGTCAACCGGATGCGCGATGCTCGACCGGGGCGCACTCTTGCCTTGGACAACACGGACCTGGTTACCGTCGGGCGCCGGCACCTGGCTGATGTGCGAGTACTTTGCGGAGGGTCCTGGGGCGACACCTGGGGACTGTATGTGCCTCACAGCGGTGGCACCTCGGTCCTGGCAGGCAGTGATGCCATCGGCGGGGCCGGGGTATTGCTGGCACGTATCAACCGGTTCGGTGCCTTTGCCTCACAGGTTGACTTGGCGGTGGACATTTTGAGCCGGCACCGTGACGCCTCGACATGTTTCCGGTGGGCCGGGTCGCGGCCCGAGCGAGAGCGGTACCGATTGGCCAGGCTGCCGATGGCCATCCGCCTGGCTCTGGAAATGGCAGCTCACGAGGAAACAGAACGCCGTATGCTCCAAGGGCAGCTGGCGGTCTACCGCAGGCGGTGGGTCCGAGCCGAAGAAATTGCCGAGATTGCCGACGGCCTGCTGGTACCGGCACACCTGTAGCAGATCCCTACCACCGGTCCTTCGAGGTCTCACCATTGCAACGTATTTACGTCATGCTGGCGATAGGGGGCGCGGTCTTCCTGGTGCTACCACGCCAGTCCAGCGCCCAAGAAGACCTGGTGGACGGAATTTGGTCCGGCACGATGACGCAGCCTGCCGATGGCCCGGCGCTCACCCTCGAGTACCATGTGACCCATCACGACGGCCGATTGGAGATTTCGATTGCTACTCCCATGGGCCGTTTTCCGTTTTCCGACGTTTCGTTGAGCGGTGGAGCGTTGCAGTTCACCTGGGAACCTGGGCCGTTGATCGAGTGTCAACTCGAATCGCGGCACGATGGCGGCTATGAGGGCGCGTGCGTGGATGGGTCAGGAGCCACCGGGCGCCTGCTAATGTTGCCTCCGAATCAGGTTCGGTAGTGGGTCGGCGTGCATGCAGAGTTTGATCGACGACCTCCTCGACTTGTCGGAGAGCATTCGCGGGGTAGCCGTTTATCACCAAGGAGAGTTGGTGAGCCGGATGCGCCCGGGGACGCCAGAGCCCTGGAGTGCCGAGTCGGATCGGTACGAGGAGCTACTGGTCAATCCCGCGCTGCTGACGCTCGTGGGGCAGCGGGGCAAGGTCGATCGTGGCGGCACACGGTACGCTCTGGTGCGCTACGATAAATTCTTCCGACTCATCGTTCCCATCGATGGGGGTCACGTTTCCTTGTGCGTTGAGCCTACTGGCCAGCCGGTCATGTTGGCCGGTCCTGTTCTTCAGATCCTTGATCGTGCCGGAGACCGCTTTACGGACGGTTAGTACGTCGGCGCCGGTCGCTTTCCTCACAGGGCGGTGGCAGGATATCTTATTACCCATTCGGCCTCCGGACGATCTTCGGTGGCTTCAATTCACAGCCATGGGTGGGTCGTGCTCTACACGCTGCGCATACAAGGAGTCGAGATCGGCACCTCGGACCTCCCTCAATTCGACGCTCATCTGGGTGTGGCCTACGGTGGATTCTTGCCGGGACCTGCGTATGAGTTGGTCCAGGATGTGTTTCGGTTGTTTGCCGAGGCTGCCCCTGTGGGAAGCGACGGCAGCAGAGATGAAGAACTGATCAATCGTTACTTTCGAGCCCGCGATGCCCTTGGACTGGAACTAGTCGACCGGGGCGGTAAACTGATCTCGACAACGGCTATCGACATCTCGGATTACTCGCGTGAAACTGGCACGGAGGCGTATGAAGTAATGGTGTACCTTGAGGATCCGGAGTGTTGGGTTGAGCATGCTCCATGAGGACAATTGTCAGGCCACCCGCACTTTTCTCGAAGCCTGGAAGGCAACAAATGCAGAATGATGTAGTCGCACGTTACTTGAACGGAGATGTAGTGAAAGGGCAGAGCATGGACGTGGCCCCGGGCAAGGCGTTCTGCCACGTCAGGACGGAGGATGGCATCTCCAAAGTCGAATACAAGGATCTGAAGGCCCTTTACTTCGTGAAAGATTTAGTGGGTGATTCCAAGCGGGACGAAGTACATGATGTCCAGGATGACGACATTCGTTTGCGGGGATCCAAGCTGCTCGAGATCGTCTTCAAGGACGACGAACGGTTGGTGGTCCTGTGTAACAGCTTCCCGCCCAAGACAGAGCGGTTCTTCGTCATGCCGGTCGACCTGGACAGCAACAATCACCGGATACTAATCAACCGAGGTGCAGTGGCCTCGATGAAAGAGGTCGACTCTGAGGAGTAACCCAGGCGGTCTCACCACGTCAGGTCAAACTGAGGTCGGCGACCTCGAGTTGGTGATGGTCAAGGATCCCCGGGCGGCCTTTCGCTCCGACCAACGCATCGAGCTGGAATGGAGGGGCCTGGGGTATACGGTCCGTCCTGACATGTTGGCCGCGGTTCGGGAGTGGGATACTTTCGTCGGGTTGCTGGAATCGATGGGTGTCGAGACAACCCAACTTCCGGGTCACGAATCGGTGGGTCTCGACTCACTCTACGCTCGCGATGCCTCTGTCATGTGTGACCGTGGCGCCATCCTTTGTCGAATGGGAAAGTCCGCTCGGCGAAACGAGCCGATGGTCCAGCGGGCGGCCTTCGAGAAACTCGGCATCCCGATACTCGGAACGATCCAAGACGGCGGCTGCCTCGAAGGCGGAGATGTCGTTTGGCTCGATGAGCGAACCATCGCCGTGGGTTGGGGGTACCGCACCAACGAATCGGGCATTGCCCAGCTCACCGAGCATCTCAACGGGCTGGTCAATGAGGTAATCGTAGCTCACTTGCCGCACGGCCAGGGGTCCAGTGATGTATTCCACCTGATGTCGGCACTGAGTCCGGTAGGCGAGAATACCGCCGTAGTATACTCACCGATGCTTAGCGTCCCGTTCCGGGAGACTCTCCTGCATCGTGGCATGGACTTGGTCGAAGTGCCTGACGAGGAGTACCCTACCTTGGGATGCAACGTGCTCGCGGTCGGGCCTGCACGATGTGTGATGTTGGCCGGCAACCCCGTGACCCGGGCCCGGCTCGAGGCGAAGGGTGTGGAGGTCCAGGTTTTCGACGGGCAGGACATCTGTCTGAAGGGATCCGGAGGGCCCACATGTCTTACCAGGCCGCTCCGACGGCGGGTCCTCAACGGCAGTATGGCAGGTTAGCTTTCAGCGGGACAGCGGGTTGCGCTCCCACTACGAACAGTCATTCCAGGAGGTTGCATGCTCGCACGGTTAGCCGGAACATGGAGTCTCGTCGTTGTCGCAGGAGTACTCGGCTGCGGCTCGAACCAGAATCAGGTTGCAGCAGCTCCGGTCTGCGAGGCCGCCGAGGGTGATCTGCCGATGGACGCCACCGCGGAGACGTGGGCTGGTCAGTACCGCCTGGTCATGGTAGCGACGGCGGGCGATAGTGCTGGTCGCAGCACCACGGGTAGCATGCAGCTAAGCGTGCAAAGTGAAGAACTTCAGATACCGCCGATGGGAAGTGCCGATGACGGCACGCGGATGCTGATGTATGGCTCGACCGAGGTTGATCTGAAAAGGATTCTGGCGGTTGAGGTCGGTGTGCTCGATTCAGACGATCCTCTGGCGCCCGGCGTCTTGGTGCTCGAACGGGCGGTTGAACTCGAGGGGGGTAGCTCCAAGGAAATCACCATTCGACTCGGGTCGGAAGCCAACAGGCGGGGCGTGACCCGTTTCGACGGTGGGTACACCGCCTTGTTCGTCCGCCAGGCCAGCCCCGGTGGTTTTGCCGGCAATTGGGCAAGCGGAGTCACGGGGCAGTTGTCCAGCGGACATTTCTGCGCCAGCAAGACCGATCACTAGGCAGCTGTCAGGAGACGACAATGGTCGAAGTGACCGAACGGAAAGACGTCAAGCCAGTCTGTCCAAACTGCGAGCGTGAACTGACGCACATTCATTATCAGCAACTGCGGGGCACCTTCGGCCGGCGGTACGTGTACTTCTGTTCCCATTGCCGCAAGGTGCTCGGTGTTTCCCATCGTAAGGGCTTCTGGATGGGCTGACACAGCCCGCCTGTCAGGACGGCCCCGGCTCTCTCCGGTCCGTAGTCGTCTCATCCACCTCGAGCCCGACCTTCTTCATCAAGGCCAATGCGTTGCTGTGGTGAACGACTCCAGGGTGGAGACGGTAATCGAACACCATCTCGCCCCCCTCGAGGTGGTCGCGCAGGTGAACGTTACGCATTGCGTGGTGCACCTGGTTGTGCTCCTCGGTAAGTGCCAGGTCGTGCGTCGTCACGAGGCCTATGGCGTGCCGATCCACCAACCCCCGGATTATTGCCTCAGCACCGATGCGCCGGTCGTGCGAATTTGTGCCATGCAATAGTTCGTCGATCAGGAACAGGACCGGTTCCTCCTCAGCCAAGCCCATCATTTGGCGGAGCCGCAGGATCTCGGCGTAGAACCTAGACCGTCCGTCCTGTAGGGAATCTCTTATGCGGATTGACGCCACGACCTGGAGTCGGGTAAGTGACATGGCGGTGGCCGTGACGGTAGCACCGGCCAGGGCCAAGACCGTGTTCACTCCCACGGCACGCAACAGCGTGCTCTTACCAGACATGTTGGAACCACTCACCATCCACAGAGGTATGTCGGCGCTCAATTCGATGTCATTGCGGACACACGCGCTCCCTGGCAGCAACGGATGACCCAGGCCTCCTGCCACTAGACCCGGCGACCCCTGTTGAACAACGGGGAACACGTCCTCCGGATGGTCGTGGGCTCGTGCGGCGAGAGAACTCAACGCCTCAAAATCCCCTACAGCCGTCAACCAGCTCGGAATGGCTGATCCGTATCTTCGGCGCCAGGCCTCGGTGGCCATAGCTAGTTGGGTCGTTCCGAGGACCAACCCAAACAGCACACGCGCGAATGGGTTTCGGCGGGAATCGAGCCAGTTGGCCACTCGCTCCAATCGGGCGATGGTCTGTGATGGAGTCAGGCCATCTTTGCCGAGTGCGTTTGCCAGGCTCACGAGGTAGGGGTCGGTGAATGACTCTTGTTCGAGTCGTGCCAACAGTGCCACCACAGTAG
>CAXMUQ010000251.1:0-3861 GCA_964196605.1 uncultured Acidimicrobiia bacterium | reverse complement strand
CGCTACTCGGTTTTCGGTTGTGAATTGAGGGATGCGACGACCGCATCCAGGGATCGGGTCATGAGATCCTCTCCTGCTTCCCATTCCATGTCGAGCATCGCTACCAACGGCTCCGGTGTGTTGGCAGGCCAACGGTCTCGCAATTTGACGGCGTCCTTCTCCGTAATTACCACGTGGTCGGCCCGTCGCGAGGCGTGTGCCAGCCAGGCAACGTCCTCTTCACGATAGGCGTGGTGGTCTTTCCACGTGGCCACTTGAACGGCGGCTCCAGTGGCCTTGGTTTGTGCCACGAAGGATCCCGGGTCGGCGATGGCGGAGGCGGCGACCACCCGCTTGCCAGCCAGCATCGAGGCCGGGTGCCGTTCCCGGCTTACCAGCCCTTCCAACCGCCGCAGTCCCAAATGCACGATAGCCAGGGGCCCTGTGAAAGTCGACTGCAACTCTTCTGCCAAACGCCTCGCGGCCTCGATCGAGGCCCGTTTTCGGGTCACTATAACGGCATCGGCCCGGTCCAGCGCATGAAGACCCTCGCGCCAGGGGCCGGCGGGTAGCGGCCAGCGAACCGCCCGTGTGGTTTCGGCCGAGATGACCAGGATATTGAGATCGCGGCCGACGTCGAGGCGTTGGTAGGCGTCGTCCAGTACCAGCACATCCGCCCCTCCGGCCAGCGCCTGCTCGGCGCCCACTATCCGGTCGGGGTTGGCCACCACCCTGGCCTCCGGGACCGAGTGCTCGTGGACCAGGGTCTCGTCTCCGCCATAGCCTCGCAGGAGCACACCTGGGGTCAGGCCCTTTGCGGCGTAGTACTTGGCTATCCACACGGCGATGGGTGTCTTGCCAGACCCGCCAACCGTGAGATTGCCCACTGCCACTGAGGGCAACGGTAGAGGCGTGGATGGGAGCCAGCCCCGGCGGAAGGCCAGGGTCCTAAGAGACATTCCCAGATACCACAGCCAGGAGCCCGGCAGCAGGGCCAGTCGCGCGGCCTTGGCGTCGATGCGGTTGCTGGTCCACAGCCAGCGGATGATCCGGTGACTATCGCTACGGCGGCGTCTTGCCATGTTCCACGCTCACAAGGTCGGCCATCGCCGAAGTGGCCGTGGCGGTGGCGTCGGCGAGCGCTTGCTCGCCAGGGCCGACGGTGAATGGTTGGCCGTAAAATATACGAACTCGGGAAAAAGGCTTGGGGATGAGGAATTTGTCCCAGGAGTTGAGTCGCCAGGCCCGATCCGATGTGGCGTGCACCGGCACGATGGGTGCGCGGGCTCGCTGGGCTGCCAGGATTACGCCCGGTTTCATCGTCTGCCGCGGACCCCGGGGGCCATCGGGAGAGAAGCCCACGGAACAGCCCTCCCGGAGCGCACGAACTGCTTTGAGGAGCGCTCGCGTTGCGCCCTTTGAACTGGAACCTGGAATGACTCGATAGCCAAGGGCCAGGCCGAGGTCGCCTACGTACTGCCCGTCGCGACTGTCACTTACTAGAACGGCCAGATCCTGGTTTCGGTGATGCCACAAGAGTGGTAACAGAGCCTCATGCCAGAAGAGTATCACCCGCGGGGTTTCCGACGAGCGATAAGCCTGCCATACATCGCCACCTACGATGTCCATTTTCCAGGTGGAAGCCCACGCCATGAATGGTGGGTGAGCCACGGCTCTGAGCAGACCTCGAGAAACATTCAGCGCCATGCGGGCACCAGTTCTTCGGCCAGGTCGACCAGCCTTTCGGCGGCACCTGGACGCCCCAGGCGTTCACGGACCAGGCGCAGTCCGTCGAGCTGTTCGAGGCGGGCCGGCTGGTCTTTGGTCAAGAGTGGGCCCAGTTCATCGACCAGTCGATCTTCGGTGAGGGCCTCCTGGAGAAGTTCCGGCACCACCTCTCGGTCGGCGATGAGATTCACCAAGCTGGTCCACTCGACGGTGATCAGCCGCCGAAACAGGAATGCATTTACCGCGTTGGTCCGGTAGGCGACGACCATTGGCGTGTCGGCGACTGCCGCCTGCAAAGTGGTGGTACCGGACTTGGCAACAGCCGCGTCAGCCGCAGCGAGGACGTGAATAGGTCGGCCGCGAATGATCTCGACCGGCCCGGGTTCTGGATAGGCGCCCTCCTCCATGCCGCCCACGACTACCCGGTGGCACTGTCCCCGCTCGAGTAACCGAACGGCTGCGTCCCGGAAGATCGGCCAGTGCTGGGCGATCTCGCCATCGCGGCTGCCGGGAAACAGCGCCAGGATCCGCTCTTCATTGGGTACGCCGAGTGCGGCGCGAGCCTCTTGCTGGGTGGGCCATGGGTCGCCGTCCAACAGAGGATGGCCCACGAAGGTGGCCTTGACGCCTACCTGGTTGAAGAACTCTTCCTCGAAGGGCAGGATGACGGCCATCCGGTCTACCGCGGCGGCAAAGCGTTTGGCCCGTCCCGGGCGCCAAGCCCACAGCTGGGGCGCGATGTAGTACAAGACCGGAACGCCTGCTCCCTTGCCTGCACCAGCCACCCAGAGGTTAAAGCCCGGGTAGTCGATGGGGATCAACAGGTCGTAGGCACCGTCCGAGAGCTTACGCTTCAGGCGCCGGTACACATCAAGGTGTGCCGGCAGATGCCCAGCGACCTCTACCAGTCCCATGGCGCTCAGTCTATCGATATGGCACAGCAACGAGGCGCCGGCCTGTTCCATGAGAGGACCCCCAACGGCGTCGATAGTGGCCGCCGGGAACCGTTGGAGGAGGGCCCGGACTACTTTGGCGCCATGTAGGTCCCCGGACGGCTCGCCAGCGGACATGAGGATCCGCGGTGCGGCGTCCGTACTCATCAGTCCAGGGAATGTTGGATGTGGGCCCGCCGTACCGATTCCGTCACCTTCAGGGCCAGGGCCAGGGCCCGGCGCCCCTCGGCGCCGGTGATGACGGCTTCGCGTTCGCCCTGTACGGCGTGGATGAAGCTGGTGAGTTCGAGGTTCAATGCGTCTGCCTCTGGAGCAATCAGGGGGATCACGTCCACGATTTCGGCGATATTGTCGCTTATGCCGGGTCGCCATCCCGGTTTGAGTTTCATGAATACCCCGGTACCGGCCGCCATGTCGAGGGACAAATAGCCCGAGCGCTGGACCACACGCAGCCGGCGAACCCGGTCCTTCGCCAGGCGGGAAGCTGTTGCCAGCGCGACGGCACCATTGTCGAACTCGACCCTGGCGTTGGCCATGTCGAGATGCTGGGACAGCACGGCCACGCCACTGGCCCGGACGTCGATGGCCTTGGCGCCACCGGTGAGGTGCAGCATTAGATCCAAATCGTGGATCATGAGATCGAGTACGACCGCTACGTCAGTGCCGCGTGGCTGGAATGGGGCCACCCTGTGTCCTTCGAGGTAAAGGGGGTCGTCCAGGTACGGCTCGGCGGCCCTTAGAGAGCGATTGAACCTCTCGATATGGCCCACCTGCAACTGGACTCCCGCCTTGGCGGCAGCCGCGACCAGCTGGTCGGCCTCATAGAGCGTGCCGGCCAGTGGCTTTTCCATCAGGACGGGGATGCCGCGCCCGAGCGCTTCAAGTCCCACCGACATGTGCTCGGGTGTAGGCACGGCGATTGACACTGCGCCTACTCTGCTGAGGAGATCATCGAGGGAAGATCGTGCGGTGGTGCCGACCTCTTCGGCAACGGCGCGTCCGACCTCCGGATCGATATCGAAAACACCGACGAGGTCGGCCTCTTCGATATTGGCCAGGTGGCGCGCGTGGTGCCTGCCCAAAGCCCCCACGCCAACCACTCCGATTGGCAATTTTGCGGTCATACCGGTACTCCCCGCCCGGACGATTCCACGAAATCGAGGAAGTGCTCCACTTCCTTCATGGCTGGCAGTTCGGTGCG
>CAXMUQ010000250.1:0-10489 GCA_964196605.1 uncultured Acidimicrobiia bacterium | reverse complement strand
CCGCGTTGCAGGTGCGCTCGTTCTTCGTGATGGACGAGAATTTTCTGCTACACCGGAAGCGGGCGCTGCGCTTGCTGGACCTCATGGCCCAGCATGGCAAGTCCTGGGCGCTCTACGTGTTCAGCTCGGCGACGATACTGCGCAAATACACCATCGCGCAGCTCGTGGGTCTGGGCATCTCATGGGTATGGATGGGGATCGAGGGACAGGACGCCAAGTACGGCAAACTCAAAGGCACAGACACCCACGCCCTGGTGCGGTCGTTCCAAGAGCACGGCATCAAGGTGCTCGGTTCGACCATCATCGGGTTGGAGAATCATACGCCCGACAATATCGACGAAGCGATCGACTTCGCGGTGAGCCACGATACCGAGTTTCATCAGTTCATGTTGTATACCGCGGTGCCGGGTACGCCGCTATATACCGAACTGAAGACCAAGGGTACCCTCACCGATCCCGGCGAACGTGAGGTGGCCGACGCGCATGGTCAGTCCCGGTTCAACCACCGCCACCGGAATATTCCTGCCGGCGAAGAGACGGCGTTCTTGCGGCGGGCGTTCTGGATGGATTTTCAGAAGAACGGGCCGAGCGTGCTAAGAGTGACCCGCACGTTGTTGCAGGGCTGGCGCAAGTACAAGGACCATCCTGATCTACGAATCCGTGAACGGTTTCGCTGGGAGGCGCGGGACGTGGCCGTCCGTATGGCCGGCGTGGTTTGGGCCACCAAGAAGTGGTTCCGCGGCAACCCGGATCTGAATAGGAAGGCGACCGCGATGCTGCGGGAAATTTATCGCGAGTTCGGCCTACGATCGCGGCTGGCAGCCCCATTCGTGGGCCGGTATATCAACCGGGTGGCAAAGCGGGAAGCACTGAGGCTCCAACGTGGTTGCACGTACGAGCCACCCACGTTTTATGAGATCAACCCGGTTGGGTTGTTGGCGACGGCGGGGTCCCGGAGTCAGCTGACGACGGAGAAGTAGCCGGCGATAGACCCGAACTCTTCCTTGAGTCTCACAAGGATCTCCCGAGTCTCAGCTATGCGGGCGTTCCGGCGGCCATGATTAGGATACGGGCAGCACGACCCGCACTCCACGTCAAGGCGCCGTGGGTTCCACGAACTCGGGCACGACGATGATGAGGTGCGCCATCGGAGTCCCGGGCTGCGACACCTGCAGCGCCGCCGTGCCAGCCGACAGGCGCGGCAACGTTCCGACTACTCCAGCAGATGGATACGACTGGAACGAAACCCCGCGCCTCAACGCCGACCTCGTTCAGAAAGCTCACAACCAGTCGTATCGGGCCGTCCGAGAGAGACTGGAACGCGGGGTAATCGAGGTCCTCACTACCACCGACCTGCTTGACGACACTGAGCTTCTCGAAGTTGGCGTATTCGAGTGGGCGGGAAAGTGCCCGATCTCTCGGTGGCTTTCCATCAATACGGCCAGGCAGTATACCACCGCCCGTACACTCATCCGGCGGGCCCTGCGGCAGCAACGCTCCTGAGGTGTTGGAAGCAATGGCGGAGCGCTGAATAACACCCTGATGGGTCCTTCACGGATATTTCACCCTTTCCACAAGCGGCCCCAGGCACATTTCAACGGTCGAGCAATCCTCCACTAGGGGAACTCACAAGCGGGAAAGGGACCGGATTCCCATGCACTCCGGCCATTCATTTTTCTTGCCGGAGACTCAGATCATGCTCACAAGACCCATCATGCTGTTTGCGGTAGTCGCTACCGGAGGCTTCGTAGCCGCGTGTGCCACAGAGGATATTGAGCCCCTGATGCTCACGGCCCAAGGCTTGTTCGAGCCGATAAGCGACCACCCTCCGGTCATCGAAGGCATCGCCGGCACCGCCCAGCAGGTCGAATTGGGAAAGATGTTGTACTTCGAGCCCCGGCTTTCCCGCAGCCACAACCTCAGCTGCAACACCTGCCACCTGGTCGGGCTCGGCGGAGTAGATGTGGGAGAGACGTCGCTGGGGCACGAGTGGCAACGAGGCGGCCGCAACGCTCCGACGGTATTGAACGCCGTGTACAACCAGGCTCAATTCTGGGACGGTCGTGCCAAGGACCTGGAGGAACAGGCAGGCGGGCCCATCCAGAATCCCATCGAAATGGCCATCACCGCCGAACACGCGGTTCAGCAGTTGAAAGGGATACCGGGCTACGTCAGCAAGTTCGACCAGGTGTACCCCGAGACGATCGATCCAGTCACCTTCGACAACCTCATCAAGGCAATCGCGGCATTCGAAGCCACGCTGATAACGCCGAACGCGCCGTTCGACCGTTACCTGAAAGGCAATGCCCAAGCGCTTACGACCGGACAGAAAGATGGGCTCCAACTGTTCATCAACAAGGGGTGTGCCGGATGCCACGGAGGTATCAACGTCGGTGGCGCCTCCTACTCGCCGTTCGGACTGGTGCAAAAACCGGAAGCGGACATCCTGCCGCCTGAAGACAAGGGACGCTTCGAGGTGACCAGAACCGAGAACGACGAGTACGTGTTCAAGGTGCCGTCTCTCCGCAACATCGAGTTGACAGCGCCCTACTTCCACTCGGGCAAAGTGTGGGATATCAGAGAATCGGTCGCCATCATGGGCTCCAGCCAGCTCGGAGTTACGCTGAATGAGGATGAAGTGAATAAGATCGTGATGTTTTTGCTGTCCCTCACGGGCGACCAACCGGAGGTGACGTTCCCCATCTTGCCGCCGAGCGTGGCCTCGACGCCTCGGCCGGAGAAGTAGGCCGGGGTTCACCGGCAAGATCGGTGCGGGCGATTTGGATAGGCCAGCCCTGGCGCTCCGAAACGTCGGCCCGTACCATAGGCCGAATGACCAACCCGTTCCTCCAAACCGCCATCGAAGAAGCAGCCCTCGGCCTCAGCGAGGGTGGCATTCCCATCGGGTCCGTCCTGGTGCACGACGGCCAGATCATCGGCCGCGGCCACAACCGCCGGATGCAACAGGGTAGCGCCGTGCTACATGGGGAAATGGACGCGCTGGAAAATGCCGGTCGTCAGCCAGGCCACGTGTATCGCGCCTCGACCCTGTACACCACCCTCTCACCCTGCCCCATGTGCTCCGGCGCCATCCTGCTGTATGGCATCCCGCGGGTGGTCGTTGGTGAGAACAACACGTTCATGGGCGACGAGGCACATCTTCGGAGCCGAGGCGTTACGGTAGATGTGATGCAGGACGAGGATTGCCGCGAACTCATGGCCCGGTTCATCGAGCAGCATCCCGAGGTGTGGGCCGAGGATATCGGCGAGTAACGAAAACCCCGAGACGCTGAGCGCCTCGGGGTTGGTACACCCTGCCGACAGAATCAATAGAGGCTAGTTGGTCGGGATAATGTGCTGCGAGATGTGGCCATGAAGGATCTGCCATGTCTCACCGTTGCGCACCATCACGAAGGTGCGGGCCGAGATGGTCACCGGGGACATCATGCCATCGTCGTACGTCGTGGTTTGGGTGTTCTGCGACGTGACGACTACAGCATTCTGGCCCAGCACATTGAACTGCAGCGGGGCGAAGTTTTCCATATCCGACCTCGATATGGAACCGTAAAAATCACCCAAGGTGCTGGCGAGTCCGGCACGGTCCCAGACCATCCCGTGGAAGGCGAAAATAGAACCGTCGGCTACGTAGCTCATCAGGCCATCCTGATCGGCCGAGGCGATCGCTGCAACGATTCCTTCGAATGCGCTTCGAGCCGACATCTCCACGGCAGCGCGCTCGGCGTCGGTCATCTCAGCGGGGGCGGGAGCACAGGCCGACGCGACCATTGCAGCCACACCGCAGAGGAACAGTCCAGGACGGATCATCAAGTATCTCCTTGAGTCGGCGAGAAAGCCCAGGGCGGTCGCGGCAGCCAGGGCCAGTCGGGGTCGGCCCCGAATCAAAGACAATACTCAGGAAGCGCCCGCTGTCAAACCCGGTCCCCACACCCCTCATTGCCGGATTCTCATCAGCTCTTCACGAGCCCTTCAGCAGCAGGTACCATATTGGGGGACCGGGGCGTACCCCACGATCCAGGGCCGCCCCCAGGCGTGGGAGGCTGTATCCTCCGATCAGTTAGCGTTTCCAGATGGCAGGTCATGATCCTCGTCGCCGTGGCAGTCGCCGGGGGCCAAGGGATGCTCGCGGCCCAAAGCGTGGTCACCGCGGACTCCTTTCCACCCATCGTGTCCATGGGGCTGCCGCACGCCTACCGCCCGTACGGCGGCTTCGGCATTGGCTTCTCGCCCAAGGGCCCGGGAAACAGCTTCCTCACCAGGGTCATGGCCGGGATTTACCGCGACATCACCAACCCGATCCCCGGTTTCGCTGGACTGGCGGCCGAGGGCTGGCTCGGCAGCAAAGCCGATGAGATCGATGGCGGCGTTCGGTTGATGTTCGCCAGCCCAGCCACGGGACTCCAGATCGGCGCCGACTACTCGGTCCGACTCAACCGGGTCGACCTGGCCCTGACGATTTTCCAACCGTTGGGGCGCGGTGGGGTGCTCATTCCGGGTGGCGGCCTCCGACTCGACTGGGTACCGGTGCGCGGTGCCTTCACCGCCTCCCTGGCCTTCCCCTTGTTCCAACGCTACGCCGGCAAGACCCGGCCGAGGTCGACCACGGTTGCGCCCATAGACGAGCCGCCCAACACGTGGGACAGAAGACTGGAACCCGACGACGCCCTTTCCAGCACGCTCGACGAGATCCACCGGTCGGCGTTGTGGATCACCCGGCTCACCATCCCCTACTTCCCCCGGCGGAGCCCGGAGGCATCGCTCCCGGAGGACTCACTCCTGGCTCGCTACATGGCGAAACGTGACGGTGCCTTCCCTTACGGCCACACGGTTGCCGCCGAGGTGGCCGCCTATCATGGCGCCTTGCAGCGGGGCTTCTCTCTGGCGGCTTCCGGGACGGGCAGTGGTACTCCTGGCCATGAACTGGGTTCCCATGTCGCCGACGCAGCCCGGCGCATTTTGCTGGACGAATTGCTCATCCCTTACGATCGAGACCTGGGGCAGATACGCCGTAGCGACGTGCTCGAGGCACTGCGCCACCGGGCGGCGCGACTGTTCGGGGAGTGGCTGGACCAGGACCGCCGGGTGCCACCCGCCCGCCGGAAGGATGTCGCCGGCGTGTATCGCTCGCTGCTGGCGATCGTTCAGGCGATGGCGGACAGTACCCAGGCGCGCTGGGTCGACTCGCGGATGACGTGGCTACCGCTCCAGCTGGCCCTGCGGCCGGAACAGCACGACACCCAATCCGAGCTCGACGCCATTCTCGAGCGTATCACCGGCCAGCCGTTTCAACGAGGGAACGACTACACCATTGCCACCGACGAAGCTTTCGTGACCGCCCTCGACGCCTCGATCCTCGAAGCCGAGGACTACCACGTGTTGTGGATCCACGACTTCAGGGGGAACAACGACGAGGGACTACCGGATACCCTGAGCCAGCAAACCGTCATTGGGGCGTACTTGAAGGCCCTGGTACACGCGGCACAACGCTTCGATGAGGAGCGCATGGTGCCGACCTTTCTCATTTTTCTCGATGAGTTCTACTACAAGACCAGCTTGGCCGAGCGGTGGCTCGAGTTGCTGCAAAACCCTCTCGGTTACGATTTCCGTACGAAGCGTCAGTTCGCCCACATCGAGACGGCTGTGCGGGCGGCGCAGGACAGCCTCAGGGCCGCCGTGGCGTCTTCGCCCGCGCTGCAAGAAGAGGCCGCCCGACGGGGGGAGGACTGGTTGCGCCGATTGTTCTCGGTGCACGTGAGCGTCACCAACCCGCCGGACCCCTCATTCAGATCCCCGGCCATTCCGGGCCTGCTGCCGCCGTCGACGCCGGACGACATCATGCGTGACCACCGCAAGATCGCCTTTGCCGATATAACCGAGCTCGACCCCGCGCGCGGGGTGGCCATTCTGTCGGGACTGGGCGTCGGCGAACACTACGCGCACCGTCGGTGGATCGACCGGACCATCGTGATCCGCGGACCCGCCGCTCTCACCATCAAGACCGAGGCTCGCGCCTTGTTGCTGAGGCAGGGGTTCACTGAAGACGAGATCCCCCGTGTTCTCCAGTCGATCGAGCCCCTACCGGACCGGACCCACCGCATAGAGCGGATGGAGGTGGACTCCAACTGGTTCGCCCGGGCAGCCATCGTCATGAACGCCACCGGGTATGGCCCCAAACGGGCCACCGCCGCCAAGGCCGCGCTCTATACCCTGATGCCCCCCGGCAGCCTGATCTGGCTGGCCGATCCGCAGTGGCTCAACCGGTATTGGGGCGGCATGCTTCTGGGGAGTGCCCTTCGGGGAAGCAACGTCATGATCGTAGGACCGGGCCCGGAGAACACTGCCTTCCGAGCCTCGTTCATCCAGATGTCGCTACAGCGCGAGCTGTTCCTGCGCTTGACCCAGGCTCGGAAGATTCTGGAGCAGCCCATCGAACAAAGCGGAGGTATGATCCAGATCGGTCTGTGGAAGACCGGGCTGGGGGCCCACGATGTCCAAGCCGGATTGGTGGCTATGCTCGACGGCATGGACCGCTATCCGTTCATCCTCGATGTACTGTCGTTCCATCCGACGGTGCGAGACACGTTCGAGTACTACGGGGACCTGGTGAAGGAAAACAAGGTCCCCAGTCGATGCGTCTCCGACGGCAGCGATGACTACCACCCGAAGTTCCACTTGAAGACGCAGTTCTTTGCGACCCGAGAGACGCTGCGGGACGCGGTCGGCCACCCCGAATGGACCACATTCTTCAACAACCGAATCCGCGAGCGATTCCGGGAATGCCGCACTGGGACCAACATCGAGCTTCGTATGTTGCAGCCGATCGTGTCCTACCTGAAGGACCGTTCGCCGGAGGAGCGCGAGCGACAGGTGAGCTATCTCATCGTAGGATCTCACAACATGGACATGCGCTCTTTCTTCCTCGATGGCGAGGCCATCGGCATCGTCGCCGGGGCCGGCGCCCTCCTGAGCGTGGGCGACCTGTTGGTCCTGTCGACCGTCGGCGTGGAGTGGGTTGAGGGCCCGGAGGCCATCGACGCCAACTTCCCCTACGTCGGCGACACCAAGGCAGCCGCCGCACGGGAGCTGGAGGCCCTGTTCTAGCACCGTCCCGCTTGATCCGCGCTTGACCCACCATCGTTTTCTTTCCCTCAGATCCCTCACGGAATCTTCAGCATCAATTCACAGCCAGGGCCCCATCGTTATGGGGACCTTGGAGAACCCGGACCACAGGTCTCGAGGGGGTAGGGATGCTCAATCTTACCAAGTGGTACTGCGACTGTGTCGGTGAGGAAGGTGACGCGTTCCTCGGCTACTGGGCTCAGTTACGCCGCGGACGGCTCACCATTCCCTACTCGGCCACACTGTACAAACCCGCCCAGGGATCGCCGCGGGAACACACCTCTGTTCGACACTGTCCGCCACCGATGCTGGATGGCACCGGATTGCACTGGCATTGCCAGCGACTCCACGTCCAGGGCTGGTGGTCGCCATATGCCCCAGCCCACCAACACACGCTGTACCAGTCTTCGGCCGGCGTGATCACTTGGCGCTGCTTCGTCCCCGGTGCGAAAGCGTCTATCGACCTCGGCGGCCCGGATCGCCTCTCCGGGCTTGGTTATGCCGAACTCCTCACGGTCTCGATCTCGCCGAGGCGGCTCCCGTTTGATCGCCTCCGTTGGGGACGGTTTCTGTCACCGGACACATCGCTCACGTGGATCGAGTGGTCCGGCGACTACCAGCGTCATTGGGTGTTTCTCGACGGTGCCGAGTGTCCCCAAGCCACCATAGACGAAAGCGGGGTCACCTTCCCCGAGGCGAGGCTCGACCTAGACGACACCGCCGTTCTGCGCGAGGGATCGCTGGCGTCGACAGCGCTCGCCTCAGTCCCCTGTGCCTCACTATGGCTGGGACGGCGCTTCCGCTCGACCTACGAAACGAAATGGCTGGCTCGGGGGACCTACACCACGGGATCTACAGTCAGCACCGGGTGGATCATTCACGAGGAGGTCCGATGGTGAACACTACCCGCATCCTCGGGCAGTTCCTGTACGGCACCCTGTTCCTGGTCGGGATCCCCGGTCTGCTCGTTGGGTGGGCGGCGGCAACCGAGGCCGTGGTGCCACTCCCCGCTTTGCAGTCTACTTGGGCCGGCCTGGCGCTTACTACCGCGGGGGTGATGCTGATAGTGGCTGGGATGGGCACGTTGATGGTTCATGGACGGGGTCTGCCGATGAACGCCTACCCACCACCGGCTTACGTGAGCCAGGGCATATATCGGCTCACGCCTCATCCCATATATCTCGGGTTCTGGCTGGGCTGCGTCGGCGTGGCGCTGTGGTCGGGATCGGCCAGTGGGCTGTGGTTGATCTCACCAATGGTGGCGTTGGGACTCGCGGCTTCGGTCCTGGGACACGAGCGCCTCGACCTTCGCCAACGTTTCGGGCACGAGGCACTCCACAAGCCCTCGATCTCCCTTCCGCCCGATGTGGCCGACCGGCCCAGTGCCTGGGACCGAGTGTCGGTGTATCTCCTGGTATTGGTCCCTTGGGCAATAGCGTTCGAGGCGGTGTTCGCGCTTGGGGCGCCACCCGACGCGGTCATTGCCTATTTACCGTTCGAGCAACGGTGGCCGGTGCTGCAATGGACCGAAGCGATATATGCCAGCACCTACCTCTTCGTGTTGGCGACGCCGCTGATCTTACAGACCAGCGCAGCCTTGCGCCGGTTCGCCGTTACCGGACTGATCGCCACGGCCAGCGTCACCCTCATCTACCTGACCGTGCCGCTGGTCGCTCCGCCGAGGCCCTTCGTACCGGACACTTTCCTGGGACGTCTCCTCATGCTGGAGCGCGCCTCGGCCAACACGGTGGCGGCGTTCCCTGCCTTCCACCTGATCTGGAGTCTGCTGTCGGCGGAGGCGTGGGGCACGCGATCCCGTGCGTGGGCAACGGTCGGATGGTTGTGGGCCGCGCTGATCGCCGTCAGCTGCCTCACGACCGGCATGCACGCGCTGGCAGACCTCGTGGCGGCGACGGCCGCCTACCTGGTGTTGAGGCAGTATCGGCTAATCGGGCGACTCTCGTTGCGCACCGCCGAAGCGATCGCCAACTCGTGGCGCGAGTGGCGCTGGGGTGGCTTTCGGTTCATCAACTACGGCCTCTACGCGGCGGCGGCCGCCGCCGGTGCCTTCTGGATTTCGACCACCTTGGGAGGCCCCGACGTCTTCTGGCAGCTGGTGTGGGTTTACCTGTGCGGCCTGATCGGGGCCGGCCTGTGGGCCCAAAAACTGGAAGGTTCCTCGAGACTCTCGCGGCCATTCGGATACTATGGCGGCGTGGTTGGCGGGGTGACGGGCGCTCTCCTCGCCGGACTCTTTGCCGGCAACACCATCACGCTGATGGCGCTGATCGCCATGGCGAGTCCCTGGATACAAGGAGTCGGGCGGCTGCGGTGCCTGGTCCAGGGCTGCTGCCACGGTTCGCCGGCGCCGGAGCACCTGGGAATCCGTTACCGGATGCCCCGGTCCCGGGTGTGCGCCCTGGGCGGACTCGAAGGAGTGCCGATCTACCCCACCCCGCTCTATTCCATCGCGGGCAACTTGGTGATCGGCATACTGTTACTGCGCCTGTGGTCGCTGGGTGCGGCCTTCGGTATGATTGCCGGTGTCTATCTCATCCTGGCGGGGATGGCACGATTCGTCGAGGAATCGTACCGGGGAGAACCACAGACTCCTGCAGTGGGAGGCCTCCACATCTACCACTGGACGGCGTTGTTGTCGATAGCCGGGGGGATACTGCTCACCGTTCTCCCCGGCGGCTTTGCGCCGGGTCTGGTGTTCGCCTTCGATCTGCGAGTAGCGGTTGGCGGAATGCTCTACGGTACGTTGGTGGGCCTCGCCATGGGCGCTGACTTTCCCGGCTCGACCCGCCGCTTTGCCCGTTTGGCGGCGCCATGAAACCAGGCGGATTAGTCGAGCCTGGTATTCCCCTGGTAACGCGCCAGCGGCCGTACGCCCCCGTCCAGGTCGAGCACCAACACCTGATACGGGTCCTCCCGGCCGTTGGGCATTTCCATCCCCGGCGAACCGGTCGGCATGCCCGGCGCAGTCAATCCTTTGACCGGCTCACCCGATTCCAACAACCTGACCACCTCGGCCGGCGGGACGTGACCCACCACGACGTAGTCACCGACCACGGCGAGGTGACAGCTCTGGAGCTCCGGAGTAATACCGTGCTCGGCAAAGACCGCCGCCATGTTGACCGTCAGGTTATTCTTGACGTTGAACCCCTGGCCGGCCATCTGATCGCCCCAATCACTGCAGCAGCCACAGGTCGGACTCTTGTACAGGGTGACGGTCTGCGACCCACCAGCCGCGGACGGGACGAACATCATGGCGGCAACGGCAACCGCCACCACGGCGGCGGCGGCGATGAGAATCTGGGAGCGTTTATCGAGCTGCGGCACGGGGTCC
>CAXMUQ010000249.1:0-3118 GCA_964196605.1 uncultured Acidimicrobiia bacterium | reverse complement strand
CTGATATCGCTGAACTCCGGATTCTCGTTCACGAAGTCGCGATCTTCCTGAGTATCGTCCCGGGGCTGGTGAATGTCGATTTCCATTTCATCGTACGTGCCCGTGTCGATAGCTACCTCGAATACCCGCTCCACGCCGGGGCTCAGCGGGAGGTCCAGGAGTATGGGGCCGACTTCGAACTTCTCACAGAAGTCGTCGTCCGAGTCGGGCAGGTCGTCACACGCGTCGTCATCTACCCGGTCGAATTCGATTTCACGCAACACCAACTCTATCATCGAATAAACGAGGGTATCGTTGCCCACGACGATGGTGTCCAAATCGCCTGCCAGACCGGCCAGCGGTGAGACAGTCGATACCACGTTCATGCGAAAAACACCCGTTCCGGCCGGACCGGCCCCATCCGAGCATCCGGCCACGAGTATGGCGGCGGCGATTACAGTAAGGGGGCGAGTTATGGCTGGCATCAGATCGTCTCCTGAATTCGAGTGAGTCTCGGTAACTCCCTCACCGAATTGCATTCGCCGTGCCGGCCATGGTCTGGAGACATAAGTGGTTGTGTTGTAATCGCTTATGGTCATTGATGGCGCCCTGTCTGGGTCGCAAGGCGTATTGTAATACTAACCTGGTGTAACGAAACGATCCAACCTGTGTGGTTGCCCAGGCCGTCCCGAAGGCGTGGTTTCCCAGAAGCTATTCGTCCCGCAGCACCTCGATCGGGTCGACCCTGCTGGCCCTGACCGACGGAGCCAGGCAGGCGACAACCACCACCAACCCCAGGACTGTCGTGACAGCGGCAAAAGTGGCGGCGTCCGCCGGTTGAACCTGATAGAGCAATCCTTCCAACAGTCGTCCTCCGGCCAACGCCGCCAGGCCTCCCGCCACCGCTCCCACGGCCAGGAGTTTCATGCCATGCGTCAGTACCTGGCGCAGAATCCTTTCCCTGCCCGCTCCCAAGGCCATCATGATTCCGATGGCTCGTCGTCGTTGTGACACCGCGTACGACAACACTCCGTAGATGCCGGCCGCTGCCAGAACTAATGCCGTCATGGCAAAGGCGCCAAACAGCCACAGTGTGAAACGGGGAGCAGCGAGCGTCCGGTCCACCACTTGTGCGATGGTGGTGACGTTGGCGACGGGCACCTCACCATCGAGACGGCCGACAACGTCCTCGATGGCGGGCGCCACCGTCCCGACCGGGAGATCTGTCAGCACGAACAGGTACATGCCATCCCAGGCGTGTTGCGCGTGCAGTTCGTAGACCTGAGGCTCGGGCTCGGCGGTGATTCTCTGGTATTTCACGTCGCCCACGACACCGATCACTTCGAGCCAATCCGACTCGGCCGGTTCCCGGCGGAAAGTGACGCGCTGTCCCACCGCGGATGTGCCGGGCCACAGTTGTCGCGCCATCGTCTGGTTGACCACTACCACCGCCGGACCATCGGCCCCGTCGCCGCGATCGAACTCACGTCCCTCGAGCACGGGAATGCCCGTTGTCCGGAAGAACCCCGGCCCGGCGACCCGTTGCAGGGCGGGAGGCCAATCCTCACGCCCGGCCAGCAACCCCAGTTCCGACCTGGCCCTGAGCCAGGAACCCCGGTCGGCCAGGGGAAGGTTGCTGCCGATGGCGGCCCTACCAATGCCCGGAAGTCCCTGAACCTCGTCGACCAACCGGTTGAAGAAGGCGCTTCGGTCTTGTTCCTCGGGGTAGTTGGCGTGGGGTAGGGCTAAGTGCATGGCGACAGTTTGCTGGGGCCGGAATCCGAATTCGGTCCGTTGCAGTTCACCGAAGCTCTTAAGCAAGAGGCCAGCGCCCATTAGGATCACGAACGCCATGGCGATCTCGCCGGCTACCAGCGCGCCAAGAGCCTTGCGGCCACCGCCCTGATTGCCGGCGCCGATCCGAAGGCTCAATTGTTCGGCCGATGCCGACCTGAGGGTGTGCCACACCGGAGCCAGACCAAACAGCACTCCGACGGACGCAGACACCACCATGGTGAACGCCAGGACACCGGCGTCGAGCTGGACGGCGTCGATTCTGGGGAGCGACGCCGGCGCCATGGCCACCAGCCCCTCCAGTGCTACCGTGGCCACGGCCACACCGGCTGCTCCTCCCAGGAGAGCCAGCACCAGGCTTTCGACCAGTGCTTCGGCCGCGAGCCTGGGGCGCGATGCGCCTAGTGCCAGGCGCACGCTGATGTCACGCGCGCGGCCGACGGCCCGCACCAGGGTAAGATTGGCCACGTTCACCGTGGCGATCAGCAGGACCAACGCGACCGCCCCGGCGAGGGCAAGCAAGGTTGCTTCGACGTCTCCGACGACGAGCTGCTTCAATGAAGTCAGCCGCGTGGTGTATCCTGCGCTGCGCTCCTGTTCGGCACCGACCCGGGCCATGAGGCCGTTCAACTCGACGGTGACGGCCGGGAGATCGGCGCCCGGCGCCATCCGGCCATAGAGCGCCAGCCAACGGCCGATCCATCGCTCGGTTCCCACGCTGTAGGGGATGTAGACCTCCGGCGCCCCCGACACTGGAGCAAAGGATTCCGGCAGGACCCCGACGATGGTGAACGGCGTCTGGTCGAGTCGCAACGTCTCGCCGAGGATGCCGGCATCGGCGTCGAGATACTGGGCCCAAAAATCGTGGCTCAGGATGACTATGAGATCGTCACCTTCGACATCATCCATCGTGAAGACTCGGCCGAGCGCTGGGGTCATCGCAAAGACTTCGAAGAAACCCGGGGTCACCATCGACGCTGCCAGGCGTTGCGCGTCGAAGCCGTCTCCGCTCAGGGTGAGGCTGATATCGTATTCGCCACCGACCGCAGCGAGTGTGCCGGCAGCGTCGTGGAAGGCTTGCCACTCTGCCACACGGAACGTCACTCCGGAGATGTCTTCCTTGGGCTTCTCGGCGGTGGCCGCCACGATACGGTCGGCTTCTGGGTACGGCATGCTCGAGAGCAGTACTCCCTGAACCACGCTGTAGATGGCCGTGGTGGCCCCTATGCCGAGGGCCAGGGTGAGAACGGCGACGATGGTGTAGGTCGGTTGCCGGCGGAGAGTCCGAAGCGTATGGCGCAGCTCGGCGAACAATTGGTTCATGTCGTTGGCCTGGTGGGGGTTC
>CAXMUQ010000248.1:0-4556 GCA_964196605.1 uncultured Acidimicrobiia bacterium | reverse complement strand
CTTCATGGCTGGCAGTTCGGTGCGAGCCCGTGCCACCGCATCTGTCAGGTTCAGATTCGAATTGAACACGAAACGGTAGGCCCGCTTCAGCGCAGCGAGAGTGTCGGGTGTGAACCCGGCTCGCTGTAGCCCGACAGAATTGAGTCCATAGAGCTTGCCGACGGACTTGACGTATGGCGGGATATCCTGGGCGACTCTGGTGCCGCCACCGATGAAGGCATACGTACCGATGGTGACGTATTGATGAACACCAACAATACCGCTGATGACGACGTGGGCCTCGATACTGACGTGTCCAGCCAATTGGGTGCTGTTGGCGATGACGACGTGGTCGCCGACCACGCAATCGTGGGCCACGTGGACATAGGTCATCAGGTAACAATCGGCCCCGACGACGGTGCGTCCGGTGGAGCTGGTTCCCCGGTGAATGGTGGCGTACTCGCGAATGATGGTTCGATCACCGATTTCGACCGTAGTGTCCTCGCCGGTGAAGTTGGCGTCCTGCGGCGGGCACCCGATTAGGCTGCCGTGTCCGACCTTGACCTCTTGGCCGAGCGTGGCGGCGCCTTCGATTGACGCGTGTGGTCCAATTTCTGATCTGTCGCCAATGCGCACACCGGGACCGATCAGACTGAAGGGTCCCACCGCCACTCCCTCGCCGAGTTCTGCCGTCGGGTCGACGATGGCAGTGGCGTGTACGGTAGTGGTCACTTGTCGATGACTCGAGCCATCATGATGGCCTCGGCGGTGAGTTTGCCTTCAACGAAGGCCTTCCCCTGCATTTGGCAGCTTGCACCGCGAAACTTGAGCATCTCGAGTTCGAAGCGCAGCTGATCGCCCGGCACCACTGGCCGGCGGAACTTCACCTTGTCCAGCGACATGAAGTACACGACTTTCTCGTCCATGTCATCGATCGAGCGCATGAGCAGCATGCCCCCGACCTGGGCCATGGCTTCGATGATGAGGACGCCGGGCATGATGGGGTGGCCGGGGAAGTGTCCCTGAAAGAATGGTTCGTTGATCGTCACGTTCTTGATACCGACGCAGCGGCGGTTGCCCTCGACCTCGACGATGCGATCGACCAGGAGGAACGGGTACCGATGCGGTAATATCTCAAAGATCTCCCCGATGTCCATGGCATAGCCGCCCCGTGGCTCCGCCGTGCGGGCGATGGCCCGCGCCAGGGCAATGTTGCCCTGATGGCTGGGCCGGACGGCCACGATGTGGGCCTCGATGCGGCCACCAATCAGGGCGAGGTCTCCCAGCATGTCGCCCGCCTTGTGGCGCACGAATTCGTCGGGCCAACGGAGTTCGGAATCGACAACCCCGTCCTCGGACAGGACGACTGCATTGGCGGTCGAGGCGCCCTTGATGAGGCCTTTGGCCCTGAGAGTGTCGACCTCCGCCATGAACCCGAAGGTGCGCGAGTCGGCCAACTCGGCGTCGAACACCTCGGTGGTGGCGGCATAGGACCCTACTTGGGTCCCAATCATGGGGTGATGGAAGTTGATGGTGGCTGTGATCCTGAGGTCCTCGGCGGGGGCAACGACGTAACTGCTGTCTCCCTCCTTGACCTGCAGCGGGGCGGTGATCTTGTACACCACCGGATCACCATCGTGTTCGGTTGGGCCCGCGGCGAGAAGGAGGTCGTAGAATGGACGGAAGGAGCCGTCCAATATTGGTGGCTCAGGCCCGTCGATTTCAAACAGCACGTCGTCCAACTGGTGCGCCGCAACCGCGGCCAGAACGTGTTCCACCGTGTGAATGGTCTGATCACCGTGGCCGATGGCGGTGTGGCGGTCGGTAACCTCGACTTCGCTAATCCGGGCGAGCACCTCCGGTGATCCATCGAGGTCGATGCGGCGGAAAACAAGGCCAGTACCGCTCGGTGCCGGGTGGCACGCGATGGTCGTTTCGGCGCCGGTGTGGAGCCCGACCCCTTGGAGGGACCCGGATCCCGAGATTGTGCGCCTAGCCACCTTGCCTGCGTTCCTTCACCAGTGCCTCCAGATCTCTCATGATCTTGCCAAGTCTGAGCATGGCGGCTTGTCCGCGCATGCTGTCCCTGTGAGGTCGTGCCGGAGTGCCTCCGTAGTCGGCACTCTCGGGCACATCTCCGCTCAGCCCGCTCTGGGCTGCCAGCCGCGCCCGATTGCCTACGGTAAGATGGCCGGCGATTCCGACCTGGCCCGCCATGACCACTTCGTCTCCAATGCGGCAGCTGCCACTGATGCCTACCTCCGCGGCAATGAAACAACGCTTGCCGATCCGGACGTTGTGGGCGATCTGAACGAGGTTGTCGATCTTGGTTCCGGCCCCGATGACGGTATCGTCGACGCTCCCGCGATCGATACAGGTATTGGAGCCAATCTCCACATCATCCTCGATGATGCAACGTCCGATGTGAGGAAGCCGCCTGTGGCCTCCCTCCCCGGAGTGGAAGCCGAACCCGACCCCACCGAGGATGGCGCCGGCCTGGACCAGTACCCGGTGCCCGATCACCGTTCCCCGATGGCAAACCACTCGAGAATCGAGGACCGTGGCCTCTCCCACTATGACGCCCTCTTCGAGAAGTACCCCGGGACCCAGTCGGCACCCGTCACCCAGCTGGACGTCGTTCCCCAGAACACATTGGGGGCCCACTGATACCCCGTGGCCCAGGCGTATGCCGGTCCCGAGGATGGCACTGGGATGCACCCCGGCGGGATGATCTGCCTGCTGGTCGAACTCCCGGGCCACGATCAGGAGCGCTTCTGTGGGGTCTTCAACTACGATGCGCGTCTCGGGGCCTTCAGGCTCGTCCGCCAATGCTGCCGCGACGATCACCGCCCCAGCGCGTGAGCGTCGGAACTGGTCGAGGTATTTTGGGGAGGAGAGAATCGAGAGGGCGTCCGGACCGGCCCGGTCGAGGGCAGCGACCCGGGCGAGTGTACAGCTTCCCGGTCCGTACAAGCGGCCACCGACGAGGTCGGCGACCGCTTGCCCAGTCAGGTTGGTCACAAGCTAGTTGGCGGGGGTGGTCAACTCGTCGATCACGACCCGGGTCAGGTCGAGAGACGGGTCGGCTGCGACGATGCCGCTCCCCGGACTGCCCACGTCGAAAACCATGGCATAGTTGCCCGCGGCACGAACCTTCTCGATGGCCGTGTTGACGCGTTGCTCGATGGGATCCAGCAACTCCCGTTGGCGCGTGCCGGCACGCGTCTCGAGGTCGGCCGCGCGCTGCTCCAGGGTTTGTTGCTGCTGGATGAGATCCTGGCGCTTGGAGTCGCGCGCTGATGGACTCAGCACGACCGAGCTCTGTTCGAAATCCCGGGCGGCGGAATCGAGGCTGGCCTGCAACCGCTGGATTTCCGCGCGCCAGGAGCCGAGTTCGCGAGTGAACTGTGAGTCGGCGGCCGCGTAGCCGGGCGTCTCTTGCAGAACGAGGCGCGAGTCGACGAAGGCTATCTTGGCGCCGGCCTGACCGGCCAGGGCCGCAGGTGTGGCCATGAGGATGACTGCCGTGAGGCCAATGAGACTGCTGATCAACCGTGTCATTCGTTGCTCCATACCAGTGAAGGTTCCAGCCTAGAAGAAGTTACCCAGCTTGAAGTGAAGCTTCCATGCTGGAGCCGGCGCGCCGAATATGTTGCGTCGGTCGAAACCATAGGCAAAATCGAGCCCCAGAGGACCCAAGGGCGATATGAACGCCGCGCCGACCCCGGCACCACGGAAAAGCGTGGTGGGGTCCCACTGCGCCGGCGTCCGATAGACGTTTCCCGCGTCGATAAAGGTGTTGAGATACAGAGACGAGCTGACCCGCAAGCCAAACTCGGCCGAGAAAGCCGCGAAAGACTGTCCGAAGGCGTTGGGGCTGGCTTGCCCTCCGGTGGCGCGAGCGTCGTAGCCGTTGGGCGTAATAGAAAACTCGTCATAGCCTCTCAATGGCAGTCCGAACTGGGTACCGCCCATCGAGTACAGCTGAGTGAAGAACGGCCCTGCGTCCCCGAAGATAAACCCGACGTGTCCCTTGAGGCCCATCACCAGCCCCATGCCTCCACCGAAATCGCCCTCTCCCCCTATGGTGCCGAGAGGAAGGTACCAGCGGCCGTCGAACTCGGTCTTGGTGTAGTCACCCGTCCCGCCAAGAATCCCGCCGTTGAACTCAAGGCGGCCTGTGAGCTGCATTCCGGCTACAGGGAACGGTAGGCCCACTCTCGTATCGCGTATAACGCTGAGCCCGACCGTACTCCGGGTACAATTGGAGCAGGAGAACCGGTCACGCAGATCCACGGAACCGCCGGTAT
The DNA here is from genome assembly GCA_964196605.1 of uncultured Acidimicrobiia bacterium. Taxonomy (GTDB): domain Bacteria; phylum Gemmatimonadota; class Gemmatimonadetes; order Gemmatimonadales; family GWC2-71-9; genus N074bin45. Next base: position 267 of record CAXMUQ010000248.1, on the reverse strand, counting down.
AGCGGATCCGCTGAAGTCCGTAGGAGACGAAGGCGCGGGTGAACCTTGCGCCCATGAGAGGGAACCCGAACTGTACTTGTCCGCCCTCGGCGCGACGGGTACCGAGGTCTCCCACGGTAAAACGAGCGCGGGAATTGAACAGGGTCAGGGTACCGGAGACGCGGCTCTCCTTGATGGCAGGATCGGTGTAGGACAGGGTAAAGTCATTGATGTTCCGGCCGAACTGCCACTGCAGTCGGCCCCGCTTGCCCTTGCCGAACAGGTTCG
>CAXMUQ010000247.1:0-32702 GCA_964196605.1 uncultured Acidimicrobiia bacterium | reverse complement strand
TGGCCCCTGCACGCTCTCCAGCAGGACCAGTAGAATGGGGTACACCACCAGCCACGCCAGCAAGATGGTAAGTAACCAACCGAACGCCTCAACCCGCCGAGGCCTGCTCATGCGTCATCCGCTGGAAAGGCATGAACTCCGTTACCGGTCAACTCCAAACCCACGCGATCACCCGCACTAACCGCATTGGGATCTGCCACCACCTCAAGCACCGTCTCGTGATCCGTCACCACTTTGAACAGTGCAGTAGCGCCAAGGAAATGTCGTAGACCGACAGTGACGTCAGTAATCCCGCTGCCCTGCTCTACCAACATGAAAGCCTCCGGCCGTGCCATCATGATGCCCGGTCCAGTGAATCCGTCGGCACCACTTGGGAGGGGCCACCGGACACCGCCTGAAACCAGTACTGTCGGATCCCCCCGGGTCACTTCGCCCGTAATCTTCGATGACCGTCCCACGAACCCGGCTACGAACGGGTTGGTAGGTGCCTGATACAATTCGTCTGGACTGCCGACTTGCTGCAACCGGCCGTCACGCAGCAAAGCAATACGATCACCCAGATCGAACGCCTCTTCCTGCTCGTGTGTCACCAATACGGTGGTGATACCCACTCGGTGAATCAGGTCGCGCAGCTCGCTGCGGGTACGTTCGCGAAGGGATGGATCGAGATTGGAAAGCGGTTCGTCGAGAAGGAGGATACGGGGCTCAGGCGCCAAGGCCCGCGCCAACGCCACGCGTTGCTGTTGGCCGCCGGATAGCTCGCTTACCTCACGGCGTTCGTATCCAGCCAAATCGACCAGGGTCAGAGCCTCGGCCACACGGCGCTTTCGTTCTTCCCGGTCGAGTCTACCACCCTCCAGTCCGAACGAAACATTGGCCCCCACGTCCAGATGGGGAAACAACGCGTAGTGCTGGAACACCATACCAAAGCGCCGTGCAACCGGCGCCACTCGCGTTACATCCTGCCCGTCCACCACTACTCGGCCATTGTCGGCCCACTCGAAACCGGCCAGCAATCTGAGAGTGGTGGTCTTGCCGCTACCACTGGGGCCGAGTAAGGCCAGGATCTCGCCCTGGCCCAGACCCAACGAAAGATCGTCGACAGCCGCGAAGCCGTCGAAGCGTTTGGTCAGACGGTCGAGAATCAGGAAATCCGTCATCTTGGGCCAAGGCTCACCGGCGGCCCTTGCCACGAACGTGTTCGTCCCAGTAAGACATCCACGACGGACCCTCACTGGCCAGCAACTCCCAGTCCATGGTAACCGGTTTCATGTCGGCTTCCACCTCGGCGATCCACTCCGGGACGGAATCGGCAGGGAGATCGCTCCGCGCCGGGAGACGGAACACCTCGCGCGCGGTCAGCAGCAGCGCTTCGTCGGTGGCCACGAAATCAATGAACGCCTTGGCGGCTTCCGGGTGGCTGGCGCCTCGCACCAGCCCAATGGCGTCCTCGATGACTACGGTGCCGCTGGCCGGGAACACATAGCCGAACGGCTGCCCCTTCGACCGCCCGATAAGCATGTCCTGCAAGTCCCAGAGCGACAGAACCCCCTCCTGCCGGGCCAATTTCTGGTACAGGATCGCCGGGTTCATAGTGTACGTCTTGGTGTTGGCGTCGAGCCTACGGAGCCACTGCATCGCCTGCGCCGTATCGCCCGTTTCCTGGATACTCTTCTGGATGATGAGACCCCAGATGGCCCGCATGGTACCGCTTGCCATGGGGTCGCGGATCAACACCTGATCGGCCCATTTCGGATCGAGCACCTCATCCCAGTCTTGGGGCACGCTATCCGGCGAAAGGGCCGCGGTGTTGTAGGCAATCACCGCCGGTGTCCGGTAGACCGGCCAATACAAATCGTCCGGCCCGATGCCCCACGGACCTACCTTGTCGGCCCACGCGGGCCGGTACGGCGCCAACAGAGAGTCCTGCACCCCACGCACGAAGATGGTGGTCGGCCCGCCAAACCACACGTCGGCCTGGGGGCTATTTCGTTCGAAGCGGAGCCTGTCCAGGACCTCCTGGCTCCCCATGTCCAACCAACGCACATCGATGTCGGGACGGTGTCGCTCGAACGCGTCCTCGAGGAGCGTGAGCTGCTCACGACCGTGCGGTGAATAAACGAGAACCGGCGTCCGCCCGTCGTCGGCGCAGCCCGACAGCGCGACGATACACACCAAAGCAATACTTTGCGAATAACGACCCAATGATCTCATGACACTCCCTTGGACTTACTCATCGACAGCATGTTCATGAACAACCGGTATGCGCCGGGAACACCTGCAGGCAGCTGCCGGAAGAAGCTGATGCCGGTGTAGATGTATCGACCGTCGCCCACGTCGGTCACCAGAACGCTGCCCTCGAGGGGCCCCTCGCCCGGGTCGTGCATCTCCAACGCCGTCTCATACGCGGCATCCCAACTGCGGGCAAAGTACAAACCACGTTCCTGCACCCAGCCATCCCAATCGGCCTCGGTGAGCACGTTCGGCTGGGACACCACCGGGTTGTCGGGATCCAACAGGCGGACAGCAACCGTTTCATCGGCAACCCGGTCGTGGGTATTTCGCCCCGGGCGTGCTCCATCGCTCGTCTGTCCATCCGCCACCAGCGGACGCCCGCCAACCGACATGGGGAACGGAGCGTAGCCACCATCGAAGAACTGATACTGCTGGTACTGTACCAACAGGAGCCCTCCGGCTTGGGCATAGTCTAGCAAACGGTCGTTGTGCTGGACCAGGGTTGCATTGACCTCGTAGGCCCGGCTGCCCACGACGATGACGTCGAAGCGGCTCAGATCACCTTGCGCCAGCGTAGCATCGTCGATGATGGTCAACGGCAACCCCACATCCCACAGAGCCTCCGGGACACGATCGGCCGCACCACGGATATACCCTACCAGCGCCACATCCGGTATCTCGAGCTGCGCAATCTTGACGGTCGAAACTGCGTCTCTCGAGAATGTCCGAGCGTGAATGTGGGGATAGTCCACCGTGACTACGCCGAGCCTGTATTCAGTTCCGTCGTCGGTCCGCGCCACTGCCCCGACATGGAACGTCCCCGACTCGAGGTCGTCCGGCATCGCTACCGAGAACGTGAAGGTCACCCGGGAGCCCGGTTCGAGACTGAAAGCCTGCGAGTTCACTCTGGGCCAGCTGCTGGGCACCTCCGGCTCGACCTCGCCAGCGGCCACCGATTCAGTGTTGTTGGTAACTGTGACGGTGAATTGTCGCGGTTCACCACCCACCTGCAACACCGTATTGCGGGGCTCGAGGATCACGTCGAGTCGGGGGAGAACTACCACCGGTCGCCTGATTTCACCGGTCGCCTGGTCGCGGTAACGGTAGGAGGCCTCCCGATGAAACGTAAGGCTCCCAGTATCGAGCAACATGGTAAACGCACCTCGCACCGGCGCCGGCCCGAAGGGAAGACCGTACACGCTGAAGAGGCCGCGACCGGAAACCCCCTCCGGTGCCAGCCAGCGGTACATCGCCCCGTCTCGGCGTGCTTGGAGGAAGTAAGGATTGACGGCCAATCGATCCGGAATCAGCTCCACCGTGACGGTATCGACTTCCCCGGCACCCACAACCGACCCACCACCGGTACGCGCTTGGCTCAGCATGCCTACGCGTTGCTGCGGCCACATAGTGAGACTGGCGGCTTTGGCGGATGTGTTCCAGCTCATCATGGTAAGGGCCAGAGGATCCCCCGGTACGCTGTGGCTTCTGTCTACATACACATCGAAGACTGCTCCGCGAGATACGCGAATAGCCTCAGCGAGATGTCTGCTTTGATCGTGTAGTACCGGAGGCACTAGGGTACCGATGGCCCCCGTGGATGCGGATACCACCGCGTCCATCAGAGCAACCAAGTCAGACCAGGCCAGGGCAAGGCTGTCCCCCAACGCCTCGAGTGAGTCGGGTCGTGGGACAGCCTTGGCGTTGGCAACGCGGGTCACATACCCGGCTAATAACCGCTGGACGGTCTGTTGGTCTCCGCCGATCCCCGAAATCACGACCGGGAATTCCGTTCGAACCCCGGCAAACAATCCGTCGCCGCCACGATCCGTGCCCGACCGATCCTCCACCAGCGCGAGACGGATTTCCGACGGACCCATGCCTTGCAGGCGCCCCATATCCTGCGATCGATGCTGACTGCGGCTTCGCATGGCGATCTGGTGGTACGACTGCCCCACCACCGGATCCAGGTCGCCGCCGGAAATCCGCAAAGTGGCGGACCGAGGATTGAATCGGGCACCACGATACAATTTGACGGGAGACCAGGGACGCAATCCCTCTTCGGCAAACAGCTCCGGAAACACCGTCGAGTCACCCGCCACGCGGAACGCCTCGTGGGCAGCCCAGCCTGCCGCCTGATGCTGGCCATGGCCATCTGAAGGGGTTCCGCTGAACACCGAGACGAGGACTTGGGGCCGGAACCGGCGGACGATCCGCACTACGTCCTTGAGGATCGAGTCACGGGGCCAGTGGTGCCATGTGTCCTCGATTGATTTGGAGTAACCAAAATCGTAGGCTCGGGTGAAAAACTGACGGGCGCCATCGATGCGACGGGCTGCCAAGAGTTCTTCGGTCCGAATCAGCCCCAGCCCCTCACCCAATTCGGGGCCGATCAGGTTCTGTCCCCCTTCACCTCGGTTCAGCGACAGATATGCCGCCTCTGCACCGTGCTTGCGCACGGCCAGGGTCAGCAGCTCGGTATCCTCGTCGTCGGGATGAGCTCCGATGATCAGCAGTCTCTTGTATACTCCCAGCGGTCGGAGAGCTTCTTCCAGGGCAGTGATACCACCCGTCGTGGGAGGAGCAAGCTGGGCGAGTGCGTGAGGAGGACCGGCGAGGGCGAAAGCCAACGCGGTGATCATTCCCCAGCTATGCGGTCGTCTAGCCATCACCACGCTCCTCGGATGATTCATTGGGCCGGGATACTCTGTGCAGGGCTTCAAACGTATAGATCCCCGTGTCGTGCCCGTCGCTCCATGTTACCCGGAGCCCATAGGTCCCCACCAGCCCTACCGAAACCGGCCGAATGTCTTCAGAAACTTGAGAAGGATCGAGCAGGGGGACACCGGTCATCTCATCGTGACAGCCGGCGCAAGGGCACGACAATCGTAGCGCTCGAGCCTCTAGCAGCCTTCCCTCGGCCCCTTCGTCCCACACTATGATGAGACCGTCGTCCTGACGCCTAATGGTGTGTGGCACTAGCATGGGCAAGGGCCTTACGGAGCGAACCCTGGTCGGGTGACACACTCCGGCTCCGGTGTATAATTAGACTCGACACGCACATCCATGAACCGCGTATTATCGGGTATCATAATGACTTCCGCGAATCATAATCCATTCGGCAGCCGGAGCACCCTCGACCTCGGGGACGCCCACGCAACCATCTTTTCCCTTCCGGAGCTCGACCGCCAGGGGCTAGTTCAGCTGGACCGCCTCCCGTTCTCCATCCGGGTCCTTCTTGAAAATGCCCTTCGCCATTGCGGCCGCGGACCCGTCACACAGGACCAGGTCCAGGCGCTCGCCGGTTGGCGTGCCGATGCCTCGGCCGTCGCCACCGAAATTCCCTTCATGCCTGCCCGCGTGGTGCTCCAAGACTTCACCGGAGTCCCCGCTGTGGTCGATCTGGCGGCCATGCGGGACGCCATGGCCCGTTTGGCGGGAGACCCGACAAAAATCAATCCCGTAGTGCCGTGCGACCTGGTTATCGATCATTCGGTGCAGGTCGACTATTTCGGTACCGCCGCGGCCTTCCGCCAGAATGTGGACCTCGAATTCTCGCGGAACCGTGAACGCTATCAGCTCCTCAAGTTCTCGCAACAGGCGTTCGACAACTTCCGGGTGGTACCACCGGGCACTGGGATCGTCCACCAGGTCAACCTCGAGTACCTGGCGCCAGTGGTCCAGCTCAGGGAGCAATACGGAGAATTGACCGCCTACCCTGACACGCTCGTCGGTACCGACTCTCACACGACAATGATCAACGGTCTGGGAGTCATGGGGTGGGGCGTCGGCGGAATCGAAGCCGAGGCCGTCATGCTCGGCCAGCCCTATTTCATGCTCATACCCCAAGTCGTCGGTATGAAACTGGTAGGGCGATTGCCGGTCGGCACCACTGCCACCGATCTCGTCCTCAGAGTTACCGAACTCCTGAGACACCATGGCGTGGTCGAGAAATTCGTGGAATTCTACGGACCCGCGTTGTCACACTTGTCCTTGGCCGATCAGGCAACCATCGCCAACATGTCGCCGGAGTACGGGGCCACCATGGGCTTCTTCCCCATCGACGATGAAACGGTGCGTTACCTGCAGCGTACCGGCCGGCCAGCCGAGGTAGTGGAGCGGGTAGAACGGTATTGCAAGGAACAGGGATTGTTCCGCACCGACGATACGCCGGACCCCGAATTCTCTTCCTCCCTGGAACTGGACCTTTCGACGATACGACCTAGTCTGGCCGGCCCCCGGCGTCCCCAGGACCGGGTAGACATGGCAGATCTCAAGCGTGACTTCGCCGTGAACCTCAAGACCCTGATGTGGGCCGCGGCTCCGCCGGAGCGCCATGAAGTCGCCGAGGCGAGCTATTCGCGCTGGATGTCCGAAGGGGGAGGCCAGAGCCAGGCCGTGGTGGAAGCCCCATCCGCCGCTGGTGTGTCAATCGACTTCAACGGAGAGACCCACCTGCTGGATGACGGAGCAGTGGTCATCGCGGCCATCACCAGCTGCACCAACACGTCAAATCCCTCCGTCATGATCGGCGCAGGACTCGTGGCCAAGAAGGCGGTTGAAAGGGGCCTGACCACCAAGCCTTGGGTCAAGACCAGCCTTGCTCCCGGCTCCAGGGTCGTCACCGACTATTTGGACAGGTCGGGGCTCAACGAGTACCTCGACGAGCTCAGATTCAACCTCGTCGGCTACGGCTGCACCACTTGTATCGGCAATAGCGGTCCGCTACCGGCGCCGATCGCGGAGGCCATCGAGAACCATCATCTGGTCACCGCCGCCGTTCTGAGCGGAAACAGGAATTTCGAGGCCCGGGTCCACCCCCAGGTGCGCGCCAGCTACCTGACGTCACCAATGCTGGTGGTTGCCTACGCCCTCGCCGGCACCGTCAGAATCAACTTGACCGAAGACCCGCTGGGATACGACTCAGATGACAATCCGGTATTTCTGGCAGATCTGTGGCCCTCAGCTGAGGAAATCTCTGACTTGATGGACTCTTCGGTAAGACCCGAGATGTTCACGGAGCAGTACGGCGCGGTCTTCCAGGGTGACGACGATTGGAACTCCCTGCCCGTCCCCGAGGGCAACCGGTTCGACTGGGCGCCCGATTCGACATATGTGCGTGAACCGCCATTCTTCCAGGATCTGGCGCCGGAACCAGCGCCGCTGGAAGACGTGCAGGGAGCCCGAGCCTTGGCCGTGCTGGGTGATACCATCACCACCGATCACATTTCCCCGGCAGGATCCATCCCGAAGAACGGCCCGGCAGCACGCTATCTCGAAGACCACGGTGTCGAAAGACCCGACTGGAATACCTTCGGCTCACGCCGTGGCAACCACCAAGTCATGATGCGTGGCACGTTCGGCAACGTGCGCATCAAGAATCTTCTCACCCCAGGCAAGGAGGGAAACTGGACCGTCCATTTTCCCTCTGGCGAAATCCTGTCAATGTACGATGCCGCCATGCGCTACGCCGCAGACAACACGCCGCTCGTGGTTCTCGCGGGCAAGGAGTACGGCACCGGATCCAGCCGCGACTGGGCGGCCAAGGGTACCCTCCTCCTCGGCGTCAGAGCTGTCTTGACGGAGAGCTTCGAACGGATTCACCGCAGCAACCTGGTAGGCATGGGCGTACTTCCCTTGAACTTCGCCGACGGAGATACTCGCGAGTCACTGGGGCTCACCGGCCGCGAGGTCTTCGATATCGTCGGCATCGCCGAAGGCCTGGAACCGGGCGGAACGGTTACCGTCACCGCCACGGCCGATGACGGAGGAGTCAAGACGTTCCCGGCAGTGGTCAAGCTCAATTCCGACGTCGAACTGGACTACTACCGCAACGGCGGCATCCTCCAACGCGTCCTCCGTCGTTTTTCCGCTGACAGCCGATAGCTGATAGCCGAACTCCGACAGCCAAAAAAAATGGCCCTCCGAATGGAGGGCCATTTTTCTTGTCTCTGGTGTCCTGGATCAGGCAACCAGGTCTTTCAGATGCTCGCCGGTCTCGCCGTCCCGGAGACGGAGGAGCGCCCGGTCGCGCAGTTGCCTAATGCGCTCGCGGGTGACTCCCATCATCCGGCCGATTTCCTCGAGCGTCCGGCTGTTGCCGTCTTCCAACCCGAAGTAGAGCCGCAGCACCTTGGCATCACGCGGAGGAAGAGTAGTGAGAGCTTTGTCGATTCCCTCGGTCCGGCTGTTGAGAATCGTGCTCGTGTCCGTCCCTTCCTGATCCGCTGAGGCGAACCGTTCGATGCGCTCGTGTCCGTCGCCATCGCGGGTCGGGTGATCGAGACGCACGGCCTCCGAGTTCAAAGCGCTGAGGCTGCGAACCGCCTCCAGCGTGAGCCCGGTTGCTTCAGCCAACTCTTCTGTAGTCGGCATACGGCCCAGTTTTTCCTTCAACAAAGTCGTGGTCCGGCCCAACCGGCTCAGGTCGGCCGTACGGTTGAGAGGCACACGCACTGGACGGCCGTGCCGCGCAATGGCTGCCTGTACCGCCTGGCGGATCCACCACACAGCATAAGAAATGAACTTCACGCCACGGTCGGGATCGAACTTCCTGGCCGCAGTCATCAGGCCGAGGTTGCCTTCGCCGATCAGATCGACCAACGGCACTCCCCGGTTCTGGAACTTCTTCGCTACTGAAACCACGAAGCGCACATTGTGACGAGCTAGACTCTCCTGGGCCACGACGTCGCCACCGAAGGCTTTCCGGGCAAGCGCCATTTCTTGCTCCCGCGTGAGGAGCGGCACCCGGCTGATTTCGTCGAGGTAGAGGTCCAGACTCTCACGGCCTTCGTCCACCGCTCGAGCAATTAGCGCAGGCCGTACGGCACGGCGCTTCGGGCGAGGTTTCGTAATTGTCACCGTGTTCGTCTCCTTGCGCGAAGAACGCGCCGATCTATGAGTAACCTTCCCGCCAAACGAAAAGGGCAAAGCCAATCAGGAATATAACAGCTAACTCCCAAAGATTCAATACTTTAGTAACCCCTTCAACGCCACCACTTGCCCCCACACCTGCCAATTGGGCACCCAACGCCCTACTACACTTTATGATGTTTGGAACCACGAAATGGTGGCATCTCCAAACGTTGCAATGTGCAACTGCAAGCCCGCTGGACTACATAAGGGAAGAGGCGCCAATCGCCCCAGAGTGCACACCACTCATCGAAAACTGCGTGGCCCACCACGGTTATTGGAATGCCCCCGGCCGACGAGAGCCCATTGAGGGCTCCGCCGGTTACTACCTGAACGCTGGAAAGGGAATTTTGGTTCGCGAAAGACCGCGCCTGATCAGCCGCCGGGAATTTCCATCGGGGTCTCGGTGATCTGGGTGACGGCATCGTCCCCCCGGTCGACCAGCTCGACGCCTTCGTCGCCCGACCCGGTCCATTTGATCATCCCCAAGGGCAATCCCTCGACGATCCAGGCGTCACCGGGTTTCTGGCCGCTTGTCAGGCGATAGTGCACCGCGTCGAAGGTGCCAGCAGGTACCGTGATCGACTCGACACCAACACGCTCGGCGCTTTCACACCCCTTGCCGAACTCCGCGGCCGGATCCGAGTTCATCTGGCTCTGCATACGCTCTATCATTGCACCAGAGAACTTCATGGCAGGCTGTCCTGCGGCCTTGACCACCATCTCAACGATGTTCTTTTCGGCCATGGCGCGATAGACCCCGCCCTCGCCCAACATCTTCACGCCTCCGCTCTGGCCCCCTGCGTCGAAGCTCATTTCGTACCAGGTGAGCTCTTCCCCATTCCGGGTTTCGGTGCCGACCACAGCAATCCTCGAACGCCCGGCCTGCCCCTGTCCCTGGAAATCGTACTCAACCCAGGCCCCCACGGGAGGGGCCTCTAGAAAGGCATCACAGGCGTTCTGGGCCGCGGCGGGCGTGGCCATGGCGGCGGCTAGGACCGTAATTCCGAGAATCCGCATTTCCGTACTCCTCGACTAAAGCGACTTGATCTCACCCACCAGGGCAGAGAGAGATACCTTCGCGTCACCAAACAACATGGAGGTCTTTTGATGATAGAACAACTCGTTCTGGATGCCGGCGAAACCCGGGTTCATGCTGCGCTTCATGACAATCGTGCTCTGGGCATTCTCCACGTCGAGAATCGGCATGCCGTAGATCGGGCTGGATGGATCGTTGTGAGCCGCCGGATTAACGACATCGTTGGCCCCAATCACCAAGGCAACGTCGGCCCTAGGGAACTGCTGATTGATGTCCTCCATCTCTACCAACTGGTCGTAGGGCACGTTCGCCTCGGCCAGCAGCACGTTCATATGGCCGGGCATCCGGCCCGCCACAGGGTGGATGGCGTACTTGACCTCACCGCCGTTCTTCTGAATGAGATCGGCCAATTCCCGCACCACGTGCTGCGCCTGGGCCACCGCCAGGCCATAACCCGGCACGATGATGACCAGCCGCGCGTACGCCAGGCGCAACGCAGCGTCTTCCACCGACACCTCGTTGACGCTCAGACCTTCAGAACTCTTGGTAGATCCCCCAGCGCTGTCCCCACCGAACGCGCCGAACAGTACGTTGGCCAGCGAACGGTTCATCGCCTTGCACATGATGTTGCTCAGGATGAGGCCCGATGAACCCACCAACGCTCCAGCCACGATGAGTACCTGGTTGTCGATGACGAAACCGGTCATTGCCGCGGCGATACCCGAATAGGAATTCAGCAGGGCAATGACCACCGGCATGTCTGCCCCACCGATGGGAATCACCAACAGCCCGCCGAGCACTAGCGACAGCCCGATCATGGCGTAGAAGATCTCTGCCTGATCGCCTGGGACGACAACCTGGTAGACTGCCAGGGCGGCGATGGCGAGAAACACCAGCGCGTTGAATGTCTTCTGGAGGGGGAACGTCATGGGTTTGCCGCTCATCAGTTCCTGCAACTTCAGGAAGGCGACGAGGCTTCCCATGAGCGTGATCGACCCGATAAAGGTTCCTAGCTGAATGGTGATGTTGGTCTCGATCGCCAGAGGCACACCAAGCATGTCTGCCTTGAGGAACTCGGCGCCGGCCACCAGCAACGACGCTCCACCACCGAAACCGTTCAACAGCGCTACCATCTGCGGCATCGAAGTCATCTTCACCGAACGGGCCATCCAGAAACCAAGCCCACCACCCACAACCACACCGGCGATTATCACCTGGAACGACACGATCTGCTGATCGAGGAGCGTGACCACAATGGCGATGAGCATGCCGAGGCCGGACATCATGTTGCCGTTCCGGGCTGTATCGGGGCTCTGCAGCCGCTTCAGGCCCATGATGAACAGGGCGGCGGACACGAGGTAGATCAGAGGCACCAGGCCGGCCGGCATCATGATCCCTCCTGATCTTTGCGGAACATCTGCAGCATCCGGTTGGTAACGGCATACCCGCCGACCACGTTGATCATGGCCAACACGACCGCTCCGAACCCGACATACTGAGAAATCCAACCAAAGTCCCCGCCGGCGATTATCAACGCTCCGACGATGGTGATGCCGCTGATGGCATTCGACCCCGACATCAGAGGAGTGTGCAGAGTCGGGGGCACACGCTGAATCAACTCGAACCCGAGGAACGTCGCCAAAGTGAAGACGACGACGCCCAGGATAATGCCTTCGCTCATGTGGTTCTCCCGAATCGGACCTCGCCGTTCGCGACGACGCACATGGGTCCGGTGATGGGATCATCGAGATCGATCGTGAGCGCACCGTCTTCGGTGATGTACTCGACGAACGTCGTGAGGTTCTTGCTATACATCTGGCTGGCGTGCAGCGGCACGGTCGCCGGCAGGTTGACGGGCCCGATTACCTTGACTCCACCGACCACGAGGGTCTCCCCAGCCTGCGTCAATGCGCAGTTACCGCCCGTCTCTGCCGCCAGGTCGACGATCACCGACCCCGGCTGCATCGACTGCACCATTTGCTCGGTAATCAGCACTGGAGCCTGCTTGCCCGGGATCTGCGCCGTGGTTATGACCACGTCCATGTCCGGCACATGACCCGCGATGGCGGCGAGTACCTTCTCCTGTTGCTCCTCGGCGAGTTCCTTGGCATACCCACCGGCGCCTTCCGCTTCCTCCACAGCTTCCGCTTCTATGAAGGAAGCGCCCAGACTTTCGACCTGTTCGCGTACCACCGGCCGAACGTCGAACGCCGAAACTATTCCTCCCAATCGGCGCGCGGTAGCGATGGCCTGAAGTCCTGCGACGCCGGCCCCGATGATGAATACCTTGGCCGGTGCCAGTGTGCCCGCCGCCGTCGTTAGCATGGGCAGGAGCTTGCCCTGTTCGGACGCGGCGACGAGCACTGCCTTGTATCCAGCCACGGTTGCCTGGGAGGACAGCACGTCCATCGACTGCGCCTTGGTGGTCCGCGGCACCAGTTCCATGGCGAAGGCCGTGATGTTACGCCGGCCTAACTCGGAGTACACATCGTCTAGTCGCCCCGGCTGGAGCAACGCCACGAGTACGCTGCCTTCGGGATACCCGCCTGCCTCGTCGAGCGTCGGAGGCTGCACCTTCAAAATCAGCTCGGCATCACTCAGAGCTCCTGGCCCTACCATGGTGACCCCGGCGTCGGCATAGCTGTGGTCGGGGAACCCGGCCGACTCACCGGCCCCCTGCTCCACAGCCACTGCAAACCCTGCCTTGACGAGTCGTCCGGCAGCTGCTGGAATGAGGCCCACACGCTGCTCACCCGGGTGAGTTTCCTTCGGTATCCCGATCTTCATCGGCTTCTCTCGTGATAAACGGAAATGACAATCTACCCATTTCGACTATGAAGAGGAGTTGAGGATCAGTATGAACTTTTCCAGACCATTCGAGGGTCCTGTCCCCGCTACCGCAGATTACCTAGTCTCGTCGACAGACTCAGCCCATACTGGTGCTGAGCCCTGTAGTGGCGCCCTCCAGAGCCCAGAACTTGCATCGCAGCTTCCTGGGGGGAGCGCCTTCGGCGAACTGACCCCATGATTGCAGCCCCGAGGGCCAGTTAGGGAGCCTTGGGCGCTGCTCCTCGAAGCGGTTCGGCATGCCTCACTCTGGCCAGATGAGGCGCCCTGCCAGCGTCTCGCCCGAGGCAGCCATCATCTTGTAGTATATAGACTTGTAGACTCTTGGAGTGGCAGAGGATCAGCTAGCGGGCCACGCCGGCTCCACGGACAACATAGATTGGGAAAGCCGAGGCTCGCACCACGGACGATGCTTCCCGGGAAAATCGTACTCGTCGCAACCCAACGGTGCGAGAATCAGAATATTGTAGGCTCCGGTCTACAGCCCGCGGCGCTAGGGCGTTGCCCCCACATAGTCGAGTACTGGTCTACCAGGCACAGCCGACGGGTGTGAACAGCAGGTTACAACGAAGGTACGACCGGGATGTGTTCTGGAGGGGTGATCGCCGAGACGGCACGAGTGGCGTGCTTGGACCAACGACTGCACCGAACGCAGGAGCATCAGCATCGCCGAACGCAATGAATCCTTGGTCATATATGATACCGTCCCGCCCACCCTCGCGGGCCGGAGTGCGGCTCTGCGCCGAACCACCGTTATCCCTAAGCGGGTCGCCCGGCTGTGACTGAACGGGTTGGCGCCTACGCGCCAGGAAGCATCGGCAACGTCGGTCCGGGATTCGACATCCTCGGTATGGCCATCGCTGGCCGGGGAGACACGGCAATCGTCGAACGCAAGGACGAGCCGGGAGTGAGTATCAAGGACCCTGGTCACGCCGACCTGCCTACGGATCCCGAATGGCACACCGCCGCCATTGCCGCCGCCGAAGTACTCAAACTCGCTGGTGTGCAAGATGAGACCGGCATCGAGCTGACTGTGCGAAAGGGCCTTTCCTTGACGGCAGGCCAAGGCGGGAGTGCTGCTTCGGCCGTGGCGGCTGCGGTGGCGACCAACGGCTTGCTCCACAACCCGCTGTGGCCGACTGGTGTGGTAAAGGCGTGCCTCACTGCCGAGGAGAAAGTATCGGGAAGGTGTATCGACAACGTGGCCGCATCTCTCTTTGGCGGCTTGGTACTTGTCCGTTCCGAGCAACCGCTGGAGATAGTCAAGTTGCCGGTGCCCCCCAATCTCCGCATGGTACTGGCGCTGCCCGATTATCAGCTGGAGACTAGCGTGGGCAGGTCTTGTATCCCGGACAGCATCCCATTGGTCATCGCCATGCACCAAGCGGCCCAGGTGGGTGCTCTTGTTGCGGCCTGCTACCAACGAGACCTGGCCCTCCTGGGACGGGCCATCGACGACCGAATCGCCGAACCTTCGCGGGCCCAACTCCTCCCCGGTTTCCGCGAAGCCAAAGCAGCTGCGCTCGAAGCTGGCGCCCTGGGAGTTTCGGTTTCCGGCAGCGGCCCCAGTGCCTTCGCGTTGGCGCACACGGAGAGCAGTGGACAGAGCATTGCCGAGGCCATGGCGCACGCTTACAGCAAGGCGGGCTTTGATTGCTCTACCAGGGTAACGCACGTCGATCACCTCGGTGCCCGTCTCGTCCCTGAAGCGAGCTTGGTAGCCCCGGAGACTTAGTGGCCCCTACAACTTCGGTGATGGGCCTGGTCTGCCCGGCATGCGGCCGGGTCTATGGAGCATCAGCCACCAATCAGCGGTGCAGCTGCGGTGGACTCCTCGATCTCGAAGTTCCTATTCCCCCTTGGACTGGTGCGGATCTGCGATCTCGGTTCGAGACTCGCCTCACCGGACGGGACGTTGTCGACATTTCCGGTGTCTGGCGCTACCGAGAGTTGATCCTCCCGCGGCCAACCGATGCACCCACCAGCTATCCGGAGGGGAATACACCCCTGATCTTTTCGGACACCATCGCACGGTGGACGGAAACGGACCGGCTCACCTTAAAACACGAGGGGCAGAACCCGACAGGATCATTCAAGGACCGGGGCATGACGGTCGGTATTACCCAAGCCGTCCTTCTAGGTGCCCGGCACGTGGCTTGTGCATCAACCGGGAACACAGCTGCGTCCCTTGCCGCCTACGCCGCCCGTGCCGGGTTGCAGGCTCTGGTACTGGTGCCTACCGGCAGGGTAACACCGGAGAAACGTGCCCAGTCGATAGCATACGGGGCGCAAACAGTGGCCGTTCGCGGAGACTTCGACCGCTGCCTCGAACTGGTGGAACAGGCGGCGGACCGCTTCGGACTCTATTTGCTCAATTCGGTCAACCCGTATCGTATTGCCGGTCAGCAGACCATCATACTCGAACTGCTGCACCAACTGCGGTGGGAGCCCCCGGATTGGATCGTGTTCCCAGCCGGCAATCTGGGCAATACCTCTGCGTTCGGGCGGGCCCTGAGCACTGCGCTCCGCGCAGGGCTCATCTCCCGTCTCCCTCGTTTGGCGGCGGTACAGGCAGAAGGTGCCGCGCCGTTCGCCCACAGCTATGCAGCGGGTTTTTCACAACTCGAGCCAGTCGTCGCCGACACGGTCGCCACCGCCATTCGGATCGGCAACCCGGCGTCGTTCGACCGGGCCGTGCGGGCTATCCGCGCAACCAACGGCCTGGTGACCACCGTGACCGACCAGGAAATCCTGGAGGCCAAGGCGGTAGTGGACCGCTCCGGTGTTGGCTGTGAGGCGGCCAGTGCCGCGGCAGTTGCCGGCGTGAAACGCCTGCGACACGACGCGATTATCGGCGAAGACGACAGCGTCGTAGCGGTCCTGACGGGGCACCTCCTAAAAGAGCCCCTGGCTGCGAATACGGCCCGGGATTCCCGGGTCGTTGAGATCGACGGACGATTGGAGGAGATCGAGGCGATCCTCGATACCTGACCAGAAGTGCTAGTCAGCTGGCGCACCAGCCACTTGCAGGATTGCATCAGCCAGGTCGGTGTAGGCCGTAGGATCTACCTCTCGGAAGGGAACCATCCGGTGGGCGACAAGCCCTTCCCCATCGACAATGAAAAGATTCCGGTTGTCGAGCCTGTCATCGGAGGTCACAGCCCCATACGCCTTCCCCACAGCGCCGTCCGCGTCACTCAACATGCGAAACTCGAATCCCTCATCCTGGGCCCACGACGACAACGCTTCAGGGCTATCTCGGCTGATGGCCAGCAGCACCACGTCATTCCGCTCTCCAAATATTTCCGCGTACTGATCACGGTACGCGCGCATTTGGATAGTTCAGCCCTTGGTCCGGGCCTTGTAGAAGAAGGCCAGAACCACCGTCTTGCCTTTGAAGTCGGCCAAGCTGACGTCATGCGGCAGGATTCCTTTAGCCGTTGCCCCCGGAAGCGCAAAGGTGGGAGCCTCCGCCTCTATGTCTAGCGGAGTGTTTTCCTGGGCCGGCAGATCCGCCCGGGGGACTAGCACTGCCACAACGCCTAACAGAACGACAAGCCAGCTTCGCATTGCGTGCCTCGGTTTTGGGTTGGTTGCATACCACAGGCGGTGGTATCTTCCCCGCCCATGACAAAACATCAATACGTCTTTACCATGGCCGACCTGCGAAAGGTCGTGCCACCTAAGCGCGAAATCCTCAAGGGAATCTACCTCGCCTTCTTCCCAGGGGCCAAGATCGGCGTCCTGGGGTCCAACGGTTCAGGTAAGAGTTCCCTCCTCAACATCATGGCCGGCGTGGACAGCGATTTCATCGGCGAGGCCCGTCCGGCATCGGGCATCAGCATCGGCTACCTCCCGCAGGAACCCGAGTTGGATGCCGGCAAGACCGTCCGCCAGAACGTGGAACTTGCCGTGGCGAACACTCGCGGGCTGCTGACCGAATTCGAAACGCTGAGCGCACGGTTTGCCGAACCGATGTCGGATGACGTCATGCAAGCCCTGCTCGACGAGCAGGGCGAGCTGCAGACCCGCATCGATGTCGCCGAAGCCTGGGACCTCGACAGGACGATAGACATCGCCATGGATGCCCTGCGTTTGCCACCGGGCGACTCGGAAGTAGCACACCTGTCCGGCGGCGAGAAGCGGCGCGTGGCCCTGTGCCGCGTCCTGCTGGAGCAACCGGACATGCTACTGTTGGACGAACCCACCAACCACCTGGATGCCGAGTCGGTAGCCTGGCTGGAGCGCTACCTGGAGACGTTCCCCGGCACAGTGGTCGCCGTGACCCACGACCGCTATTTCCTGGACAACGTAGCCGGATGGATCCTGGAACTCGATCGCGGCGCGGGAATTCCCTGGGAGGGGAACTACTCCTCATGGCTGGATCAGAAGGAACGTCGATTGGCCACCGAGCAGAAACACGCCGGAGCCCGTCGCCGGACCCTTCAACGGGAACTCGAATGGATTCGCATGACCCCCAAGGCGCGCCACGCCAAGGCCAAGGCTCGAATCAACGCCTTCGAAGCTCTTGTAGCCGAAGGGGAGCAAGAGACTGAAGGCACCGCAGAGATCCTCATTCCCCAGCCGGAACGACTCGGCAACGAGGTCGTATCCGCCCGCAACCTTCGTAAGGGATATGGCGACCAGCTCCTGATAGAGAGCCTGAGTTTCGATCTTCCACCCGGCGGCATCGTCGGCGTGATCGGTGCCAATGGCGCCGGGAAAACAACATTGTTTCGCATGATCGTCGGCGAAGAACAACCCGACGACGGAACCTTGACCGTCGGGTCCACCGTAAAGGTCGCCTACGTCGACCAGTCGCGTGCCGACCTCGATGACGAGTCGACCGTCTACCAGGCCATCTCAGGCGGGGAAGAAACCATCAAGGTTGGAAACCGCACCGTCAATACCAGGGCCTATTGCGCCGGGTTCAACTTCCGCGGCTCCGACCAGCAAAAGCTGGTTGGCGACCTGTCCGGCGGCGAGCGCAACCGGCTTCACCTGGCCCAACTCCTAATGAGCGGCGGCAACCTCCTCTTGCTCGACGAACCCACCAACGACCTGGACGTCGATACCCTCCGCGCTCTCGAGGACGCTCTCCTCCGATTCCCCGGGTGCGCCGTAGTGATCAGTCACGACCGGTGGTTCCTCGACCGCATCGCCACCCACATCCTCGCTTTCGAGGGCGACAGTCAGGTGGTGTGGTTCGAGGGAAACTTCCAGGACTACGCCGCCGACCATAAACGCCGAACCGGCATCGACATCAACCAGCCGCACCGAATCAAGTTCAAGAAACTCGTTCGAACGTGAGCATGTGCGTTGTGCGACGTGCGTAGTACGCACCTACAGGTACTCGATCCCCGTCGTAATCCCGATCGCCCCTGCAATACTCCTCGCGACCGGACACTTGTCGGCGTGAACGCCTAACACCCGCTCGGCAACCACGCGGTGTTCTTCCGCCACCCTGAGTCGGTAGGCAACGTGAATCCGCTTGATCACCAATACCCCGTCATCCAACTCGACCTCACCGCGCACGTCCCCGTATATGTCTTCCGGCCCCAGAGAAATCCCGCGCGCTTCCAGCGCGCCAGCAAAAGTGCCGGTGAGTCAGCCACCCGCCGCCGCAATGACGTAGTCGATCGTCGTCGCGTTCGGTCGATGTCCATCCATCGAGTCGAGCCCGTAGTGTTGGGCGATGGCCCCATGAACCCCAAAGGAAATGTCCTCGGAGGCCCCCGGGAGACGTACCGTCCGGTTCGGGCCCTCCCAGCGGCGGATGGTGGCCTCGCAAACATAGATCGGCTGTGGCATGCTTTCTTCCCCGTTGGCGTGGCGCAGATGCGCACGGTCATTATACTACGCAGCTATGATACCCCACCCACCTGCCCCCGGCACCGTGACGGTGGGACTGGTTCAATCGCCCTGCTCCACCGACGTCGATCATAACACTGAACGCGCTCTCGATGGCATTCGTTCCGCCGCCGCCCGGGGGGCGCAGATCATCTGTCTCCAGGAGCTGTTCCGCTCCCGGTACTTCTGTCAAGCTGAAGACCACGCCAACTTCCAGCTGGCCGAGCCGGTACCTGGACCCACCACCGAACAGCTGAGCCCATTGGCTCGTGAACTCGAGGTGGTCCTCGTGGCGTCGCTCTTCGAACGTCGAGCCGAGGGTCTCTACCACAATACCGCCGCGGTGCTCGACGCCGACGGATCGTTACTCGGCAAGTACCGGAAAATGCACATCCCCGACGACCCACAGTTCCACGAGAAGTTCTACTTCACGCCGGGCGACCTGGGATTCCCTACCTGGAACACTCGCTACGGCCGGATCGGTGTGCTGATCTGCTGGGATCAGTGGTACCCTGAGGCGGCTCGGCTGACCGCCATGGGCGGCGCCCACATCCTGTTCTATCCCACCGCCATCGGCTGGCTCCCGAAGGAAAAAGCCGAGTATGGTGAATCCCAACATATGGCCTGGGAAACTATGCAACGCAGTCACGCGGTAGCAAACGGCGTGTACGTTGTCGCCGCCAACCGGGTGGGGCTCGAGCCGTCGGATGGTGGCGGCATTGAGTTCTGGGGTAGAAGCTTCGTAGCGGATCCCTACGGCAACGTGTTGGCCAAGGCCGGGCAAGAACCGGAAGTCCTGGTTGTCCCCTGTGACCTCTCCGCCGTCGAGCAGGCTAGAACCCATTGGCCGTTCCTCCGGGACCGCCGTATCGACGCCTATCAGGACCTCGGGCGCCGTTTCCGCGATTGACCGGCCCGGCTCCTGCCCCTACCCCGGCGGACCTGGGGTTTCACATGCCGCCCGAATGGGCACCCCATCGGGGGACGTGGCTCAGCTGGCTGCACCGTGAGTCGTCCTGGCCGGGAATCTTCGATAGAATCCCGCCCATCTTCGTACAAGTCGTCGCGACCCTGGTCCCCCACGAGCACGTCTACCTCAACGTCACCGGACCCGACATGGAGGCGGACGTGCGCAGCCTACTGGCGCGTGCCGGCGTCGCGCAGGACAGGGTCGTGTTCCATCACTTCCCCACGGACGACGCTTGGGCCAGGGACCACGGCCCCATTTTTCTCCAGCGCGTGGTAGACGGACGATCCGAGGAGGCGGTCCTCGATTGGGAGTACAACTCGTGGGGTGGCAAGTATCCGCCATTCGAAAACGACAACGCCATTCCGGGCAGAATTGCCGGCCACCATGGCCTGCGTCGTTTCGTGCCCGGCCTGGTCATGGAAGGTGGCTCCATCGACGTCAACGGTGCCGGGACCCTGCTGACCACCGAATCCTGCCTACTCAACCCCAACCGTAATCCTAACCACACCAAGGCGGACATCGAACAAACCCTTAAAAACTACTTCAACGTCGAACACATTCTCTGGTTGGGTGACGGGATTGCCGGTGACGACACTGACGGGCACGTGGATGACCTCACCCGATTCGTCGGTCCTTCAACCGTAGTTACCGCAGTCGAGGACGACCCCGCAGACGTGAATTATCACACCCTCAGGAACAATCGCGAACGTCTGGAGGCTATGACGGATCAGGACGGCAATCCTCTTCGCATCGTCGAGTTGCCAATGCCGCGGCCGGTATATCACGACGGAGAGAGACTGCCTGCCAGCTACGCCAACTTCTACATCGCCAACGGCGTGGTATTGGTCCCAGCCTACGATCCGGATCGCGATGAGATCGCCCGCACCGTGCTGCAACAGTGCTTCCCAACCCGCCGCATTGCCCTAATACCCTCTACCGACCTGGCCTGGGGCCTGGGAAGCTTCCATTGCCTTACCCAGCAATGGCCCGCGTAGGGGCGACACATCCGTCGCCCGTGCCACATTGCCGACGACACACTAGGAGCTCGCCGCCTCCATCGCATCCACCAACGCCTCGATATCCCCCCGATCATTGTACACATGCGGCGACACACGTACTGCATCCCCCCGAACTGACACCTGCACGTTCCTCAGGTCTAGAGCGTCAGCTAACCCCAGACCTTGAGCGTCGGACCTCAGGCGGATCCCGACGATGTGCGGCGATCGCTCCCGCGCGTTGATCATGTCATATCCCAACCGTTCCGAGGCCGTAACGATCTCGTCCGTTAAACCACCACAGTAGGCCGCCACCTCCTCGACCGACCATTCCACCAATTGCTCAAGCGCGGCGCGCACCATCGGCATGAGCGCGAAGTTGCTGGTCTCGCCCACATCGTAGCGCGCCGCACCCGGCCTGAAATTGTCGTTGTACTCAGCCAGCCGGGAGAAATCGTCACTACCGGGCCGCGCCAGCCAGATTTCCTCCAGCGGAACACCACCGTCCATCTCGGGACCGTACCAGGCGAGGGTTACCGAATACGGCCCCAACAACCACTTGTAGCACGACGCCACCACGGCGGCGGGACGGATCCGTTCCACGTCGAACGGCACGGCCCCGATCGACTGGGTGCCGTCGAGTACCAAGTTGGCTCCCACGGCCCTTGCTCTATCGGCGATGGCCTCGACGTCGAAACGGCGCCCGTCGAACCAGTGCACCGTACCCAACGCCACCACCGCCGTTCGTTCGTCGATGGCGTCGATGATGGCTTCGGTGAACGTCTTGTCACCTCCGACCGGGGCAGCGACAGTGTACACGTGACCCTGCCGTTCGGTAGCGATCCTGCGCCAGCAATACATGTTCGACGGCATCTGCCCGGCCGCCACAACCACCGTCTGTCCCGCTGCCATGGGCAGATTGCGCGCTGCAGCGGTGAGGCCGTAGGACGCGGACGGAACCACCGCAACCCGAGTCGGGTCCCCAGCCTTGATCAACTGGGCGAACAGGCCTCTAACCCGGTTCACCTCATCAAAGAAGTCGGCCGGGCGGATGTCGGCCGGATTGCGCTTCTGGCGGATACCCTCCACGCCGGCGTTCTCCACGCTGCGCATGAGAGGTGACATGAAAGCACAATTGAGGTAGTGCGCGTCTGCGGGAAGCTGGAAAGCGTCCCGTTGGCAATGCAGCATGGAGCCTCTCCACGGTGTCAACTCTGGAGCCGGTAGCCGGCCTTCCTTACCGTAATAATGTATTGTGGTTGGCCCGGATTGTCTTCCAGCTTGCGGCGCAACTCTGCGATGTGTGTATCCACAGTCCGGCTGGAGACGTCGGCCTGATAAGACCACACCGAGTTCATGAGGTCGAACCGAGTGACCACGGCGCCGCCCTTCTTGAGTAGTGCCAGAAGCAGGTCGTACTCCTTGGGCGCGAGCGGCACCTCCCTACCCTCCCGGGTGACCGATCGTGACGCCATGTCGACTTTCACCGACCCGAAGCGCATGAGCGCCGCATCTGTCTCGTCATCTCTGGTCGAGCGTCGAAGCAGCGCCTCCACCCGCGCCAACAACTCCAGCACACCGAACGGCTTGGTCACGTAGTCATCGGCGCCGAGTCTCAATCCACGCACCTTGTCCGCCTCTTCGCCCCGAGCCGTAAGGATGAGGATGGGCCAGTCACATCCATCGTGTCGCAGTGAGCGCAATACGCGGAACCCGTCCATCTCCGGAAGCATCAGGTCGAGAATCAGGAGATCTGGTTGCTCCTTCTTGGCCGTGGCCAACCCGGTACTCCCGTTCGTCTCTACCAGAACGCGATACCCTTCGATCTCCAAGTTGTTACGGAGACCATAAGCCAGATCGGTATTGTCCTCGACTACCAAGACCGTTTGCGTCACTCAGCCACCGCCGCCTGGTTCAACCGTGCCCGCTTATGCCCGACTATGTCTGCGGCGGTATCGGGGATCGCGTCGTTTCCCGGCCAGGCGATCACGAACCGGGCGCCTCCGGTATCCCGGTTCTCAACCCATACCTCCGCGTCCTGCAGGGCAGCGAGTTCCTGCACAATCGCCAGCCCGATGCCGGTCCCGGCAATGGCACTCGCAAGATGGCGCTCCGCTCGCCAGAAACGCCGCCAGATGTTCGAGCGGTGAGATGAAGGAACCCCGGGGCCCTGATCTTCCACCGTGATCCGGCCGCACCCGTTCACGGTGGCGACTGTTACCCGGACCTCCTGCCCTACCGGTCCGTACTTGATGGCGTTGTCCAACAAATTCAACACCATCTGGCGCACCGCGTCCACGTCGACCGCGGCAATGACCCCGCTAACCGTCTCCAGTACCACCTCACACTGCCGCGCCGTGGCGAGCGGGCGGAATGTGGCGACTGTTTCGCTCACCAATTCACCAAGGTCGGCCAGGTGCAATTCCACCCGCTGTGCCCGCCGTTCACCACGAGAAAAGTATAGGAGATTCTCGACCAGTTGCGTCAGCCGCCGAGCCTCATGGTCGATGATGGCCAGCGATCGGTCCCGTTCGTCTTCGCTCCGCACCCGTCCCAGCTTCAGCGTTTCGGCAAACATCCGAATCTGCGCTAGCGGGGTGCGGAGTTCGTGCGATACGCCGGAAACGAAATCGCTCCGTAGACGCGCCACGGTCTGCTCTCGTCGCCACAGTGCGATAGCCGCCGCTATCATCGCTGCGCACAACACGAACAACGCAATCAGCAGAGGCAACCGCCTGAGGGGCGATCCGCCACTGATCAATGACTCCGTCAAATCGGGATCGAGTGACACCGTCGCCGTCATGCCACCGAGGTGTGGCGCCACCGCAGCCGACGCGGTGTAAGGCGAAGAATACTCGCGGGACGAGCGATAAATGGCGTCGCCGTACGGCCCCGTGACCACCGCCGAAGTTGTGGAATCTGCAGCACGACCTCGCGTTAACGCGTCAGGCAGAACCGGACCTCGGCTGTAGGCGTCCGCAACAACACCAGCCAGCGCGTCCCGATCTGACACGAACCCCACCACACCCATCGGGCGTTCTCCGTCCTGAACCGCTGCATAGAACACCACCAGACCACCGTTGCCAACGGGCCCGAACAAGGTACGGAAACGCCATTCCTCTTCGGCTGTCCTGGCCACATCAGCCAGCACCGTGTCCACAAGCCAGCCACGCGCCTCGGGTTCCAAGGTGCCTTCGACCTGTAGGCCGGCGGTATCATCTGGTCCGGTAAGGTCGATCCTGAAAAAAGCCGAGACCAGCGCCGCCGGTTGGCGTAGCCGCGAACGCTCCGTCGCGTCAGCCAGCGTAGGAAGTTGCCCGCCCACCGACTGCGCCAGGTAGCTCAACAATGGGGTGGCGCCGTAGTAGTCGACCTGCTGCACCACCCGGGACGACAATTCTTCTGCCGCCAATTCGGCATAGTCCTGCAGTACGCTCCCCGCGGTTTCCTGATGGTACTCCTCGGCCCGGTAGGCCTGAAATGCCAAGACTCCCGTGAGGAGCAACGCCACCACGAGGAGGAGTACCATGAAGGAAGAGCGGAAACGACCAGTCATTATATCAAGATCCTGAGGAATCCATTACTCCAAGCTAGAGCCTGGATGCTCCCCCGCATACCCATCCACCAGGTTCCTGACAAACCGCTGACAGACTGGCTCAAGCCCTGGCATTTCCTAAGTCAGGCCTTCGGGACTCTGCCAACAAGTATTGCCCGCTATGACCGTAAGGCGGCACGCGTTCGGCCGATATAGATACAGCCAGTCATTGACGTCGGCGGCATCAATCAACGCAAAGTCAGCCGCCTTGCCAGGCTCAAGAGACCCCACTCGGTCCTCCGCCCCCACCGCCCGAGCCGCGATGATGGTGGCGCCCTTGAGCGATTCGGCCGGGGACATTCCCTGTAAGACACAGGCGATCGTCATTGCCAGGGGTAGATGGAGGTTCGGCGCCGAGCCGGGGTTGAAGTCCGTAGCCACAGCAACGGACACGCCGGCGTCCATCAGCCGTCTAGCGGGCATGGGAGTCTGCTTGAGATACAACGTTGCCAGAGGGAGGCTTACCGCCACAGTGCCCGACGCCTTGATGGCCTCGATGCCCGCATCGGTGATGTACTCCAAGTGATCAGCCGACACCGCGCCCACTTCCGCCGCCAGCTCGGCACCCCCGCCGGCGGCAAGCTGATCCGCGTGCAGCTTGGGCTCCAGACCCAATCGGCGCCCGGCAAGAAGGATACGGCGTGCTTCGTCTACCGTGAACGCGCCATCCTCTACGAAGACGTCACAAAATTTGGCCAGCCCCTGCGCCGCAACCGAGGGGATCATCTCATCGACAACGAGGTCGACGTAGCCCGATCGGTCATCCCGGTACTCCGGCGCCACCACATGTGCGCCAAGAAAAGTGGCAACGATGCGCACCGGCTGACGCTGACCGAGATCCCGGTAGACCGCCAGCAGCTTGCGCTCCGTAACCAGATCAAGGCCGTAGCCGCTCTTGGCCTCGACCGTGGTGACCCCCAGCCGCACCATCTCCCGCAAGTACCCAGCAGCTCGGTCCTGAAGGTCGGCCTCGGAAGTACCCCGTGTAGCGCCGACCGTGGCAGCGATCCCTCCGCCCGCTTGAGCGATGGCTTGGTAGCTGGTACCCAGGCACCGCTGTTCGAATTCGTCGGCCCGGTCACCGCCGAAGGCAAGGTGAGTATGACAATCGACCAGTCCGGGAACTACCAGCCGGCCGCCTGCGTCCCAACACTCAGAATTGGCGAACGCTCCGGGGAGATCGCTCTCCGCTCCGATCCAGAGAATCTCACCACCACCCCACACGAGGGCAGCCCCGCGGATGGTGTGTATCTCGTTTTGCGTTCCGGCCGACCCACAGGTGGCGAGCGTGCCGATGTTCTTGAGGACAATGGCCACAGAAGCCGACCCGCTCAGCCGTCAATCATCGGCAAGTCGACACCCCGCTCGGCCGCGGTTTCAATGGCCACGGGATACCCTGCGTCGGCATGGCGCATGACTCCGGTGCCGGGATCGGCAGTCAGCACACGGTCGAGACGGCGGTCGGCCATGTCGGTGCCATCCGCCACGCAAACCATGCCTGAGTGAATCGAGTAACCGATGCCCACCCCACCACCGTGGTGGAGGGATACCCAGCTGGCTCCGCACGCGGTGTTGAGCATGGCGTTCAACACAGGCCAATCGGCGATGGCGTCGGAACCGTCCATCATGCCCTCGGTCTCACGGTTGGGCGAGGCCACCGATCCGGTGTCGAGGTGATCACGCCCAATTACGATGGGAGCGTCCACCTTCCCCTTCTTGACCAACCAGTTGAACTTGAGCCCCATCTCCGCTCGTTCGCCATACTCCAACCAGCAGATCCGCGCCGGTAGCCCCTGGAACTGGACTCGCTCCCGCGCCTGAGCGATCCATCGCGCCAATGCCTCCTTTTCAGGGAACGCCTCCAACACGGCGTCGTCAGTAACGGCAATGTCTTGCGGGTTGCCCGAAAGCGCCGCCCAGCGGAACGGGCCGGCCCCACGACAGAACAGCGGCCGGATGAACTCAGGAACGAACCCGGGAATCCGAAACGCCTCGTCCATGCCTCGCTGATCCGCCACCTGACCGCGCAGGTTGTTCCCATAGTCGAATGTGACGGCCCCTTTGGCTTGCAGGTCGAGCATGGCTTGGACGTGAACCACCATCGAATCCAGCACCCGGTTGTCGTAATCCTGGGGATCCCGTTCACGCAATTCGGCCGCTGCGGCTAGGTCGAGTCCGGCCGGGATGTACCCCAACCGCAGGTCGTGCGCCGACGTTTGATCCGTCAACACGTCCGGTGTGATCCCCCGCTTCACGAGGTCGGGCAGCACCTCGGCGATATTCCCCACCAGTCCGACGGACAGCGCGGTTCCCTTTTCCTTGGCATCCCCTAGCAAGTCGAGCGCCTCATCCAGATCGGTCGACATCCGATCGCAGTAGCCGCTGTCGACTCGCCGCTTCACGCGAGCGGGATCGACCTCGACCGCGAGCAGAACTCCGCCGTTCATGGTCGCCGCCAGCGGCTGGGCACCGCCCATGCCGCCCAGTCCGGCCGTTACGACCAAGCGGCCCGCCAGCGTACCTCCAAAGTACCGGTTGGCGCACTCGGCTAACGTCTCGTAGGTGCCCTGTAAAATCCCTTGGGTACCGATGTAGATCCAGGAACCTGCTGTCATCTGCCCGTACATTGTGAGCCCGAGATCGTCCAGCCGGCGGAACTCATCCCACGTTGCCCATCGAGGTACCAGTTGAGCGTTGGAGATCAGCACCCGGGGCGCTTCCTCATGGGTCCGAAATACGCCCACCGGTTTGCCGCTCTGGACCAGCAGTGTCTCGTCGTTCTCCAAGCGCCTGAGGGTATCCACAATGGCGTGGTAGCTTTGCCAGTTACGGGCGGCCTTGCCCCCGCCTCCGTAGACAATGAGTTCTTCCGGCTGCTCTGCCACGGCGGGGTCCAGGTTGTTCATCAGCATTCGCAGGGCTGCTTCCTGGTGCCAGCCCTTGCACGAAAGCGACGTTCCTACCGGGGCCCGGATAGCGTGTGTAGGGGCGGTGGTCGCGGTCATTACCACTCCATTGAGGTGAGCCTGTGGTTGAGCAGAAACCTATCATGAGCTAGGCAAACCGCGAGATGCTGTTTTATTAGCACTACTTGGCCGCTTCGCCGTTCGCTGGTACAATCGAGACTGGGCTGGTATTGCAACCCTACGTGGGACTACCCTATCAAACCTAGTGCGATGGATGTCTTTAGCCGTGGAGCCGGGGCTCTGACCAAACAGCAACGCACCACCGCTATCAATCAGGACGCCGTCGAAGTGGCCTTGGCCGCGAGCGGGGACGCCTCCGCCTTCGAGCGATTGTACCACCGGCACGTGGACCGAGTCCACAGTCTGGCCCGGCGGATGATCGACTTCGAGCTGGCGGATGAAGTAACCCAAGACGTTTTCGTTCGCGCGTGGGAAAAGTTGCACACCTTCAGGGGTGAAGCGGCATTCGGAACATGGCTCCACCGGTTGGCAGTCAACGTCATCCTCGCCCGCCGAGGAACCTTGGGACAGCAAAGGAAGCGGTTCGTAGAGAGTGAGGCCCCGCTGCAGACGATGCCGAGCCGCAGCTCAGAGCCGGCCGCGGGGATGGACCTGGAACAGGCGCTTACCCACCTGCCCAAAGGAGCCCGCCAGGTATTCGTGCTGCACGACGTCGAGGGCTACCGCCATGAGGAGATAGCAACGATGCTGGGTCTGGCTGAGGGAACATCAAAATCACAATTGCACCGGGCGCGTATGGCGCTCCGTGAGCACCTGACACGCTGAGGAGAGGACCAATGGCAGATCTGTGGACCTCAAAGTTATCGGAGTACATAGACGGGACGCTGCCCGCTCCCGACCGGCAGGCTGTCGAACGCCACTTGGTCGATTGTGCGGAGTGCCGAGTGGTGTTCGCCGACCTGCGGACCGTCGTTACCGAAGCGAGCGCCCTGACCGACACGCCGCCAACATCGGACCTGTGGCAGGGCATCGCCGGCAGGATCTCTGTTGGAGGGGACGGCATTTACCATCTTCCGACAGCACAAAGGCAGCATTCGCGACGAATCAGCTTCACTATCCCGCAACTCATCGCTGCGGGCATCGCCTTGGTCATCCTGTCAGGCTCCGTCGGACGGTTCTTGGTATCCGGCCCGGCCAGTGACGCTCCGCGGCTTCCGGGCTCGGACCTTCCGGTCCTTCAGGTGACCACCCCGGGCAGCCGGGTGGCCGTCAACCAGGCACTGGTTGAACTGCAGCAGATCCTCGAGGCTGGCCGCGGGGAATTGGATAGCACCACAATTGGTATTCTAGAGACTAACCTGGCCATAATCGACCGGGCCATCGAACAGGCACAAAAAGCCATCGCCGCGGACCCTGCCAACGGTTATTTGCAGGACCACTTGGCAGCAACGATGCGACAAAAACTCGTGCTCATGAGGCAGGCGGCCGGCCTCGTGGGAACCACGAGCTAACCAAAGGGAGAACTCATGTTTACCGTTTGCTCGGGAATCCTGGCACTCGCGGCCGTGATACAGGCAGACACCTCGTTTTCGGTTGGTGCGGATGACCGGCTCTTCATCGACCACCACGCCGGATCGATCGAGGTTGGCGTGTGGGATCGTGATGTGGTCCGAATCGTCACCGACGAGGACGATCACATCGCCATCAAGGTCGACCGTAGTGGCAACGAGATCCGGATCAGCCGCCGGGGACGCTACGCCACCCACGGAGCCGACTACGAGATAATGGTTCCGGCGTGGCTGCCGTTCGTGTTCAACGGCGTCAATACCGATATCACCATCAGGGGCACGGAGGCATCGGTGCGTGGCACCACGGTCAACGGCGACATCTGGGTGCTCGGCGGCCGCGGCTTGGTCTCCATTCGATCGATCAACGGTGACGTCAATTTGGAGCACGCCAGCGGCCGGATCCACGTCGAGTCAGTCGACGGAGACGTGTCTGCGGCTGACATCGCCGGCTCGATCAAGGCGACGACGGTGGATGGCGATGTCACTCTCGAACGCGTCACTTCGCAATCTGTTGAGGCAACGACGGTCGACGGCGAGGTGTACTACTCCGGGACGGTCAGCCCTGATGGCCGGTACCACCTGTCTACCCACGACGGTGACGTCACCTTCTACATCCCCGACGAAGTTGATGCCACGGTCAAGGTCTCGACCTTCAGTGGGGAGTTCGAGTCGGATTTCCCGTTCACGATTTCCAAGATCGGCGGCAATTCCCGGCGATTCAGTTTCACCCTCGGTGGCGGTTCTGCCGAGATCATCCTAGAAGCGTTCGACGGCACCATCGAACTGCGCCGCGGCGACGGCCAGAACTGACTACGACATAACACTAGGGAGATACCGACCATGAAGCGTTCGAACATCCTGAACATCCTGACGGCCCTGGCCTTTCTGGCCGGTGGTACCCTCACCGCGCAGGACTTCAGTTGGAATGGCCGGATCGCAGCCGGCAAGAGCATTGAAATCAAGGGTATCAACGGGAACATCCGGGCCGTCCACACCGATGGTGCCGAAGTAGAGGTCACTGCCGCGACAGATGGGCGGGACCGAGACGAACTCAGCTTCGAGGTAGTCGAGCACAGCGGTGGCATTACCATCTGCGCCATGTACCCCGGGCGATCCAACAAGCCCAACGAATGCGCACCTGGTAATGACGGCCGCATGAACACCGAAGACACTCGGGCCGAGGCCGATTTCGAGGTGCGAATCCCCAGCGGCGTGCTGTTCGTCGGCAAGAGTGTGAACGGCAACGTAACCGCCCGCGGCCTGACTGCCGACGCCGAAGCTAGTACCGTCAACGGTGACGTCAGCGTGGCTACCCAGGGCTGGGCCGAAGCCTCTACCGTGAACGGCAGTATCAAGGTCACAGCCGGACGGGCAGACTGGCAGGGAAGCGCCCATTTCTCGACGGTAAACGGAAGCATCGAGTTGACCTTGCCGGAGGGATTCAACGCCGAGGTCGAAGCCTCCACCGTCAACGGCGACTTCTACTCGGATTTCCCACTGATGGTGCACGGCAAGTTCGGCCCCCGGAAGGTCACCGGCACCATCGGAAGCGGTGGTCGCAAGCTGGACCTAGAGACGGTGAACGGGTCAATTCGGATAAACAAGTCCTAGGAGCTGACCCATCACAACGCACGCGGCCCTGTCCTCTACTGAGGGACAGGGCCGCATTGCTATTCAGCTTTACCGGGCCGGCTTAGCCGTCGTATGTCACCCGATATACCACACCGCCTTTGTCGTCGGAGACGAGCAATGACCCGTCCGGCATCACCATAACATCCACCGGCCGGCCCCAGGCACTTCCATCCTCCAACCACCCGTCAATGAACACCTCGGAGTTCACTACCCCACCGTCCTCGACTTCAACGACGATCACCCGGTACCCGTCAGGTTCTGTTCTGTTCCAGCTACCGTGCTGGGCGATGAAGATTTGCTGCTTGTACTCGGCTGGGAACATGTCGCCTGTGTAGAATCGCATTCCCACGCTCGCCACGTGGGCACCCATACGTAGTACCGGACCCACGAACTCCTCGCAGCCTCGCTCGGAGCCGTACTCAGGATCTGGAATGGACCCACCATGGCAGTACGGGTACCCGAAATGGAGACCGGCCTCGGGCGCCCGGTTGAGTTCGTCGGGCGGGACGTCGTCACCCAGGTTGTCCCGCCCGTTGTCGGTGAACCACAGCACTCCGGTGTCCGGGTGCCAGTCGAACCCCACTGTGTTGCGCACGCCGCGGGCAAAGACCTCGAGCTCCGATCCGTCGGGCCGCACCCTGAGGATACTGGCATAGCGCTCGTCGGCGGACAGACAGATGTTGCACGGGGCGCCCACCTGGAAGTACAACCATCCGTCGGGGCCGAAGCGCAGGAATTTCCACCCATGAAGGGTTTCGGTAGGGAGTCCGTCCAGCAGGACCACTGGGTCCGGGGGATTATCGAGCCGTGTCTCGATGCCGTCGTACCGGAGGATGCGGCTCACTTCCCCCACGTACAAGGATCCGTCCCGGAACGCCACGCCGTTCGGTCGCGTCAAACCGGTTGCGATGGTATGCACCACGTCGGCGGTGCCATCCCCGTCCTGGTCGACCATGGCGTACACGCGCCCCTGCCGCATGGTAGCTACGAACACGGTACCCTCGGCACCCAAGGCCAGGGACCGGGCGCCCTCGGCCTGGCCGAATTCGGCGATGTGGAATCCAGAGGGTAGCCGCAGACGGCTGGGATCGACGCGATCCACCCCGAACGACAGATACAGGGTGACCGAAGCTAGAAAGGATACCCAGAACATGATTCGGAGACGTCTATTCATCCAGGAGGAATATTGCACGAAGCCCCGCGCATGACATGCGGCGGGGCCCCGTAGACCATCGAGTAATACCGATGCCGGGCGTCAACCCGGTCCCTGCTACATGCGTTCGCGATAATCGACCACGAACGCCACGCGGCGGTTGGCCGAACCGTTGTCGCCCCAGGCACCGGGCTCGACTTGCCGGTTGTCGGCATCCCCGTAACTCACGGCCCGTAACTGCCCGGCATCGACGCCGGCCGTGACCAAATACTGCATGATGCTCTCAGCACGCTGCTGACCCAGCCACTTGTTGTAATCGGGATCGCCTGCCGGGTCGGCAAATCCTTCGACCGTGATCAATGCATCCTGATAAAAGCGGCTGACCACCGCGGCGAACCGATCGAGCGCTGGGCGGTTGCCATCGGTCACTTCATAGCTGTCGAACGCAAAGTGCACGGGCGCATTGTAGCGGATGGCATTGATGGCCAGTTCTTCGACCTCAATCATCCGGGCGTCGAGTGCCGCCATACCGGCCTCTAGGTTGGCGAGACGACGCTCCTGTTCAATATTGATCGCAATAGCTGCCGACAGACCTACGACCGCTATCGTGTCTCGCCGGGCCATCTCACTCTGCATTTCCGAGCGCAGAGAGGAGATATCCGCATCGTGGTCATTCCTGGACACACCGCACGCCGACATCATCGTCGTGAGGGCCAGGCATCCCGTGAGTACTCCCAACGAGCGCCGACTTAACATTCCCGCCTCCTCTAATCCGGTTATTGATACTGGGCAAATGGAGTATCCATAAAGTCCAAACCCGGCCAAGGCCTGGTTTCCTCCGGGCGTAAGCTACGACCCCTCCCTGAGGCGCGCAACCGCAGAAGTCGGGCTGAATCTACACCCGATACAGGACTGACCGGAGGACGGGCGGTCAGGCGTTCAGGCGCCCAGTTTGGTTCGCCCACCTCTCCCCCTCTGGTAC
>CAXMUQ010000246.1:0-2110 GCA_964196605.1 uncultured Acidimicrobiia bacterium | reverse complement strand
AACGATGGTTGTGGTCGTGACCGTGGCTATGACGCGCCAGGATAGCGTCTTGGCCAGAGACCGGGTCGACGATTCGGAATACACGGCTATCCTATGCGTCCGGCGGTTGCCGGTTCCGGCAGCCCCTCGGGCCCGACCACGAAGGAACCGTTCCTCAGCTCGGGCCCGTTGTACCGCAACCCCAAGACAGAGGCGCCGGCCTCGGCTGCGACACAGTGTCCGGCGGCCACATCCCACTCCATGGTCGGTCCCAACCGGGGGTACACATCTGCCGTCCCATCGGCGACCCAGCAGAATTTCAGCGAACTCCCAGCTTGCACCCGGTCAGCTACGGTCAGACCCTCGAGATACGTCTCCAATTCCGACGATGGGTGCGACCGGCTCTCCGCCACGACCAGGGGATCGGTTGCCGATCGGCCGGAAACCCTGATGGCAACCGGCTCGCCCAATCCATTGCGCCGCCAGGCCCCGCCACCAGCGGTGGCGGAGAAACACAATTGCATCGCCGGAGCGAGCACCACCCCCATGGTCGGCCGGCCCTGTTCGATCAGGGCGATGTTGACGGTGAACTCTCCGTTACCGTGGATGAACTCCTTGGTTCCGTCCAGAGGATCTACCAGCCAGAATCGCTCCCATGCCTTCCGATCGGGCCACGGTGCGATGGCTCCCTCCTCCGACACGATGGGTACACCGGGATCCAGGTCGGCCAAGCCCGCCACAATACACTCGTGACTGGCCTCATCCGCCACCGTGAGCGGCGAGCGGTCGTCCTTCAGACGCACGGGAGCGTCGCTCTGGTAGTGCCGCATGATCTCCTCCCCGGCCCGCTCGGCCAGGGACACGAGGCCATCGATCATGGTTACCATGGCTTGAAAATCACCCCTCGATCCTGCAACCGGCTCGTCACCAGTCGCACGGCCTCGTCAGGCGAAATGTCGTCCGGCACGTGTACGTCGATGGGGATGTCTGTCTTATGGCGATCGCCCACCCACACCACATCGATTCTGTCGGGATCGACCGATGTCCCGATCAGGGCAAGTTCGTCTTCGGTAAGGTCCTGTGCGGTCACGATGAGAATGATACCCGCGTCCAGCATAATGTTGGCGACTTCTGCCGTGCGGCGCAGGTGCTCCTTCCTGTTGTCCACTGAGTGGTCGATATCGGCATCGACCCCGTAGAGCACGCTGCCGATTCCCAGGAAGTACACCACCTTTCCGTCAGCGAACAGTTCGGTTTCGATGCGTTTCCCCAGGTTCTTACGATCGGCGTCTTTCGCGCCCGTGATCAACAGCAGTTCGGCCTTTTGATTGTATTTACTGGCGCGCTGCTCCCCGGTGATCGTGCTCGGCTCCCACTTGGCGTTGCGCAACAGCACCTTCTGCCGTGCCTGTTCCTGGTGATCCGGCAACGCTTCCTGAATGATGCCGCCACCACGAATCTCGTAGTCGTCGACGATCACGAACCGGCTCGTCTCAGCCACATAACTATGCAGGTCGAAAGCGATCGCCCGGTCCAGTTTGAATGTCACCTCGGCGACGTCATGCCGCTCCACCGCCTGCCGTACCTCATCCGCGTCGAGGCTGGACGCGTCGATGACGCGGTGGATCTCTTCGACATGGGCGGTACAGCGAGCCGTGCCCAATTTGAGGATATAGCCGTGGCCGGGCTCCAGGGCCTGCCTCCCCAGCCAAAAAACGTTGGCCCGGATGCGGGACGTCACCGCGGGACGCGGCTCTCCGACCCGTGTGGCAATCTCCCCCCGGGTGACATAGATCTGTTCCGCGATAGTGAAGCCCGTGGCCTCACCAGCCCTGGCGGAAGTCGCTGGCGGGCGATTGAAGCCCTCGATCGACTTGACGTGGGTCTGTTTTCCGGATGGCAGGAAAAGAATTTCGTCACCGACGTGAACGGTACCGGTTGTCACCGTACCGGCCACGATCCTGCGGTCGTCGTTGTTTCCAGTGAACTTGAACACGTCCTGAACCGGCATCCTGAAGGGACGCTCGACCTGAGGCACCTCGCCGTCGAAGGCATCCAGCACGTCAAGCACCGTCGGCCCCTGGTACCACGGCATGGCGGCCGGAGCGCCAACCAGGTTCTCCCCCTCCCG
>CAXMUQ010000245.1:0-3400 GCA_964196605.1 uncultured Acidimicrobiia bacterium | reverse complement strand
TCGTGTTCCTGTTCCTGGCGGCCCAGTACGAGAGCTGGACCATCCCGCTGGCCGTGATGTTGTCCATACCACTGTCGTTCCTCGGCGCGGCGGGCGTGACTCTAGTTCGAGGGCTGGACAACAACATCTACATGCAGATCGGCCTCGTGTTGTTGATCGGGCTGTCGGCCAAGAGCGCCATCATGATCGTGGAGTTTGCCAAGCAGCTCAACGAAGAGGGCAGTTCTGTGGTCGACGCGGCGGTGGAGGCCGCCCGGCTGCGGTTCA
The DNA here is from genome assembly GCA_964196605.1 of uncultured Acidimicrobiia bacterium. Taxonomy (GTDB): domain Bacteria; phylum Gemmatimonadota; class Gemmatimonadetes; order Gemmatimonadales; family GWC2-71-9; genus N074bin45. The sequence continues at coordinate 3,133 of CAXMUQ010000245.1, read as the reverse complement.
GGCCCATCCTGATGACCGCGTTTTCCTTTATACTGGGCGTGATTCCGTTGCTTGTTGCCAGCGGGGCGGGAGCGGCGAGCCGTCAGTCGCTGGGAACGGCGGTGTTCGGTGGCATGCTGGTGGCCACGGTGATGGGGGTGTTCTTCATTCCGGTGTTGTACGTTGTGGTGATGCACACCGTCGCCAGACTGACCGGGAGGACCAGGAATGAACAGGCTCCGGTCCTGGAGAAAGGCGCCGAAGCCTAGCCGGGTTGGCGACGGCTCACTCTCACACGACCTTCCAGGACCAAGTCAGCCCCCCGAGAACCAATAGCGGATGTTGAACGTCATCAGCGCGCCGGTAAACGTGTCCTCCGAACCCTCTCGGGCGAAGTTGATGGTACTTCCCTCCAATCCCACGGAAAAATCGTCACGGCCGGTGTAGGACACGCCGAGACCGACTCGCGAGGTATTGCTCGAGAGGTCGGCCCCGTTCTGATTGAAGGTCTCGTAGCGGAAGAAGCCCAACACCCCGATGGACCACCAGTTCAGTTGCCGGAAGTCGACGCCCAGGGTGGCGGCCGCACCGAAAATCCCCTTGCTGTTGACGTCCTGGACATCGCCGACGCCGCCTTCGAGGCTGGCCGTGGCTCCGAGCCACTTCTTGGGGGCCCACGCGGCCCGCACCATGGCCCGACTGCTCACCGAGTTGGTGCTGCTGACCAGGTTGTTGTCATCGGATAGGCCGCTGTCGACGACGCTCTGGGCGAAGCCGAATGGATCGAGACCCACGAACTCGTTGCGCGCGAAGTCCAGCGAACCAGACAACAACCACGTCGGCTTGTGCACGATCAGCGCACTCCCGCCGAGGGACCAGCCCACGATCCCGGTCAGGCCCTCCGCCAGGATAGACTGCTCATCGACCCCCACGCGAGCGCTGCCGGTGAAACCGCCTCGCAGTGCGAGCCAGTCGGTCACCTTCTGCTGGTATTGAAACGCCAAGGTCATGAAACCGACGTTGCCCTCGAGCGTGCCCAGGGTATCGCCGTCGACGTCGAGGAACGGCGTCTTGAGGTTGAAGGCGGCGCCACCGCCCGTTGCCGTCTTGATATACGAGGTAACGAATGGAGTGGGAATCTGCTCTGATGGGATGAAACGGTGGCCATTGAGTACGCGGCCCGGATTCTGGGCCCACGCCGCGGAACTTGCCAAGGAGACCATCAAAACACCGACGAGGCTGATACTTCGGAGCCGCATGATACCCTCCTGGAGATGATACCGCTGACCTTGTCGCCGCCGACCAAGGAGACACATCCGGATTGCTGCTCCCCGAACGTAACCCGCCCGGCCAGCCGCTAGCCAGTTCACTCGGTGATTGTAACGATCTGCTTGTGAATTCCGGGCCAAGACCGCGTGAAGGTTTCTTCCGAGCGGATTGACAAACACAAAGAATGCGGGGACCAACGGAGAAACGAGAACGAGATCGGGACGGCAGACGCCGCCCCGGTGCATGGGGGAAGGGGTGTTCGGCTAGTCCACGTTGACGGCGGCGGCCTGCAGCACCGGCCGGGCAAAGAAGCCGTTGGTGCCGCCGGTGGCGTGGTAGATCATCAGGGCCTCGACTTCGTTCGCCGCCTCTTCTTCAGACAGCCACTCCCCTTCGGGACCCTCGATCAGCCAGACCGCCTTGGGAGCGCGAGCGGAGAAGGAATAACCCCACACCGGACCGCGGAGGGCCGGCCGGCGGATGACTTCGATGTCCAACAGGCCCGCCAAGGTGGCTTCCCGCGCGGCCGCAAAGGCGTCTCGCTCGTAGGTCCAATTGACTATCTCCATCCTGGGACCCAGGGGCTCGTCGTAGCTTGATGCTGGGGGAATCCGATGTTTGCTCATGGCGCCTGTCCTCCATCTTGGCCGCTGCCGGTGTAGTCGAGAGTCGGAGAGTGTGGTACCTAACCAGAGCAAGATCGGGGCGCACAGCTCAAACCCGTTGGGGATCAAGAGGTTACGGGAAACATCCGGGGTGATGGGGCGGCCATGATCCCCGCAAGCTGCAAGGCTGGCTGGCAGATGGGGAGGTTGCTCGGGTACGGCTCCACCTTGCACCAAGAAGCACTATCTTTCCTGCCATGATACGCGTAACACACGTCCACCCCGACTCCATCGGCGGGGAGATCGGCTTGCTCGAGGGCAGCGAACTCCTGGCGGTGAACGATCGCCAGCTGGACGACTTCCTGGACTGGGAGTTCCTGACAGCTGACGACCGGTTCGACTTGTTGGTGCGACAGCCAACGGGCGAGGAGATTCTGTTCGACATCGAGCGGCCCGACGATTCCATCCCGATGGGCGTCATGCTCGAACCTCCGCGAATTCGCCGGTGCGCCAATCGGTGCGACTTCTGCTTCGTCGACGGGCTACCGCCGGGAATGCGCGAGGTGATGTACATCCGGGACGATGACTACCGCCTGTCGTTTCGCCACGGCAATTTCGCCACTCTGACAAACCTTAAGCCCAAAGACGTGCAGCGGATCATCGAGTATCACATGTCGCCGCTGTACCTGTCGGTGCACGCCACCGATCCGGTGGTCCGGCGCCACCTGCTGCGCAATCCTCTGGCGCCTGACATCCTGGAACAGATGCGCGAGTTCGCGGGACACGGTATTCAGTTTCACACTCAGGTGGTCATGTCGCCCGGCGTCAATGACGGCCCCCATCTGCAACGGACGTTGACCGATCTGTGGGACATGGGCGAGGCAGTGCTCAACGTTTCGGTGGTTCCCGTGGGATTGACCGAGTTCAGTAAGCACCAGTTGTGCCGGGAACCCACCGAGGCTGAGTGTAGAGCGGCCATAGACCTCATCGAGCCATTGGCCACACGGGCGCGCGCGGAGCGGGGTTGCAGTTGGGTGTTCGGTTCCGATGAACTTTATCTGCGGGCCGGTGTCGACCTGCCCCCGGCCGAGGCGTACGACGGGTTTGAACAGGTGGAGAACGGAGTGGGATCAGTGCGCTACCTCCAGCAGCGGATAGCCGGGGCCAATCTCGATCCCGATCGGTGGCGCGACATGACCATAGGTGTGCTGACAGGAACGTCGATGGGCCCGTTGATGCCTCAGGTGCTGGCTCCGCTTTCTGCACACACTTCGGCCCGG
>CAXMUQ010000244.1:0-4459 GCA_964196605.1 uncultured Acidimicrobiia bacterium | reverse complement strand
GGTAATGGCGGTGCGCAGAACTTCGTCAACCTCTGCAGACACAGGGCAGTATCGCCTGATGTCACGGACCGACATGTGTGCGTTGGCGTAGACGCCATCAGCGCCGTCGAACCGCTCACGCTGCCTCAACCGGGCGGCTTCAACTCGGCCGCGGATGATGGCGCTCGATTCGGCGGGTGCGGTGATGACCAGATCGCGGTAGGCCACAGGCGGGACCGACAGGTGGATGTCGATCCGGTCGAGCAGCGGGCCTGATATCCGCTGCAGATAGCGCGTCACGATCTGGGGTCCGCAACTGCAATCGCGCGTTGGGTCTCCGTGGTGGCCACAGGGACACGGGTTCATGGCGGCTGCCAACATGAATCTGGCCGGAAAGGTGAGCGACATGGCCGCCCGGCTCAGCGTGACCGAGCCGTCTTCCATAGGTTGCCGCAACACTTCCAGCACGTTCTTGCGAAATTCAGACAACTCGTCGAGGAACAGCACCCCACCATGCGCCAGCGACACCTCGCCCGGGCGCGGGTGGCTGCCGCCGCCGATGAGACCGGCGTCGCTGATGGTGTGGTGCGGTGACCGGAAGGGCCGGGTCGTCCTAAGCGACTGGCCGTTCAGCAACCCGGCCACGCTGTGAACCCTGGTCGTCTCCAGGGCTTCCTCCAGCGCCATACTCGGCAGGATTGTGGGCAGCCGCCGGGCGAGCATGGTCTTCCCCGCCCCGGGAGGCCCGATGAGAAGAATGTTGTGTCCGCCAGCCGCGGCCACCTCTAGCGCCCTCTTAGCCGACGCTTGGCTGCGCACGTCGGAAAAGTCGACGGCGTTGGGCGCGGTGGCGGCCATCAGACTAGGCACGTCCACGCGGGTGGCCGGCAACTCACACGAGTTATCGAAGTGCCGACACACCCCAAGAAGGTCCGCGGCGCCCAACACGTCCAGCCCTTCCACCACGGCCGCCTCAGGGGCATTCGCCTCGGGGAGCACCAGCCGAGCAAGGCCACGCCGGCGTGCGGTCAACGCGATCGAAAGAGCGCCCCGGATGGGGCGCAGATCTCCTTCCAGTCCCAGCTCACCGAGGACCAGCGTGTCCTGGAGCCGGTCGGGCGGTAGCTGGCCGCTGGCCACGAGGACGCCGACAGCCACCGGAAGGTCGAAGGCGGATCCCTGCTTGGGAACGTCGGCCGGCGCCAAGTTGATGGTGATACGCTTGAGCGGGAAGTTGAACCCAGCGTTTACCAGAGCGGCGGTGACCCGCTCGCGGCCCTCCTTGACGGCCCCCTGCGGCAAACCAACGGTGGCAAACGACGGCAAGCCGTTGGCGATGTCGGTCTCCACCTCCACCAAATAGGCTTCGATCCCCAACACGGCTGCGGAATGAACGCGGGCGAGCATGGAGTGATGGTAAGGCCCGGGCTGGTGCGCCACCTAAGCGGACGAGCGCGCGAAGGGGTGGAAAAAGGCGGTTGATTGATGCGGTGTGCGGTGAAAATACGCTGCGCTCAATGGACGCTACAAGTTCGGGGCTAGAAGCCGCAGCTCAGCCCTGTATTCAAAGCGGTGACTACTGCCCCATAGCCCCGCTGCCCTTGCCTCAAACTGGCGTCTGGTACCTCTCCGGCTCCCGTTGGGTCTGATTGCCCAGTAGTCGTTCGGTGAAGTCGAGCCGCTCTTCCACATCCGCCATCCGGTCATGGTACTGCTCCTCGAGTTCCATGACATCTTGTTCCTGGCGTCGCTCCACGGCGGCCAAGCGTCGCTCCATTGCGCGGATACCGGCGGAGTCTTCTTCCGGCCGACCCAGCAAGTGATCGCGGTAGCGTTGCATGGACAGTGCTATGGCACTTCCGGCAACCGCAAACGCCACTAGCATGAATTGCGGCGCTTCGTAGGCGAACGCGCTACCCACCATCAACAGCACGATGGCAATTCGGCCAAATAACCTGCCCCAGAATTTCACGTGGATACCCTCGCGGTGGTATGACGTCCGATTATCCATGGTACGGTCCCGGGCCAGAAGGGTTTCAACTAGCAACAAGAACATCTCGAAGGTGACCGCCTGACCGCCCGACGACCTGTCCGCCCCTTGAAAGCCCGACTACCATTACATCCGCCTACCACCCCAGAAATAGGATCCCATGCACCAACCACTAACCCACGCTGCCCACGAGTTGCTCGCCGCCTCGACCCGCGTACTCGTCCTGACCGGCGCGGGGATGAGTGCTCCGTCGGGCGTTCCCACCTTCAGGGGACCCGACGGCATTTGGCGGAACTTTCGGCCTGAGGAGTTGGCCACACCCGAGGCGTTTGCTCGCGACCCGTTGCTGGTTTGGCAGTGGTACGGTTGGCGCCGCGAGTTGATCGCACAATGCCAACCGAACGCTGGCCATGTGGCGCTGGCTCAGTGGATGAGGCGGCGCGAGAACGTGAAGCTGGTGACGCAGAACGTGGACGGGCTGCACGAGCGCGCCGCGGAGGAGGCGGGGTCAACGGAACCGATTCGGCTGCATGGCTCCATCTTCAGGGTACGATGCACTGCGTGCGACGTTGAATTGGAGCACCGGGAACCGGTCGACGCTTCGAACGAAGACACCATGCCACGGTGCGTCGAGTGCGGCGGGTTAGTCCGGCCGGCGGTCGTGTGGTTCGGCGAGCAGTTGCCCACCGATGCGCTGAGCCAGGCGAGCGAAGCGGCCAGGGAGGCCGACGTATGCCTGGTTGTCGGTACCAGCGGTGCTGTGTACCCAGCGGCTGGACTGGCCTTCGAGGCCAACGACACGGGTGCGCGCTTGATCGTAGTCGATCCTGGTGACACCGCGTTCGACGCCGCAGCCGACGTTGGCATCAAGGGGTCAGCGGCGGACGTGTTGCCGGCCATCCTGACAGGGCTGAGCCAGTAGGGGATGGGACTTCGGGATTCCCATCCACCATCTCATCTCAATGCAGGTAACGTCCCTAACGGCCACCACCGGGGCCACTACCTGCCCCGACCCCCCAGCCGTATGTCCACCCTAGTCCCTTCCCCCTCCACGCTATCAACTGCAATCGTCCCTCCCCAGCTCTCCACCTGACGCCGGACGATGGCCAACCCCAGCCCGGACCCACTCGATGTCGTCGAGAACCGCGGCTCGAAAATGCGTGCAGTGAGGTGATCGGGCATGCCGCGACCATCGTCGGATACACTCAGATGTCCCGGCGCCACGGACACGGCGATGTGCTCAGCCCCAGCCTGCCGAGCGTTCTCCAACAGGTTGACCAGCACTTCCTTCACTTCATCGCGGCGTGCCGAGCCGATCGCAGGCGTTTCAATACGCAGTTCCACTTCTGCACCATCATCCGCCAAGCCATAGAGGTGCACCACTTCCGCCGCCGCCTTGGCCAGGTCCACTTCTACCAACGGCGCGTCGTCATTCTCGGGAGAAGCAAACCGACTGAAGGCGCGAGCGATGCGATCGAGACGGTCGATCTCGGCCAGGATCCGATCGCCGGTATCGGTCAATACCTCGGCCAACGCGTCGGGCCTGTCGCGGCTTACCCGCTGCAAGTGCTGCACGCCGAGCCGCATGGGAGTGAGAGGGTTCTTGATTTCGTGAGCCACCTGGCGGGCCATCTCTCCCCAGGCGAGTACCCGTTCTGCCTGGGCCAGATCGGTAACATCGGTGAGAGCAATGACCGCGCCGCCGATATCGGATCCCAATGCGGCGCAGTGCACACTATAGCGTCGATCCCGTACTTCGACTTCGGCCCTGCGCTCCGCCGCAGCCGGCTCGGTCAGCAGTTGTTGCACCAAGGCAAATACTTCAGCCCACTCAGCGGCCAGCGCGGACCCAAAGACGTCGCCTTCTTCCAGGGAGGCTCCGAAATATTCAGCCGCACGTCGGTTGGCTATCAGTATCCGTCCATCACCGTCCACACCGACGACACCGGTGGCCACAGTCGCGAGCACCGTCGCGGTCCGTTGCCGGGCGGCTTCCAAACCGGCTCGACTCGAGCGGATGTCCTCTTCCATTCTCTGGAAGGCACCGAACACCGGTTCGAACTCCATGGGCGGCACCTGCCCGGGGTGCGGCAACGGTTGGCCCTTGCCGATGGCTACGGCCGAACGCCGAAGGTCTGCCACCGGCCGCGACAGGGCTCTGGCGGCCCAACGCGCCGCAACCATGGCCGCGGCCAAGCCTCCCAGCGTGGTTAGCAGGAGGACGAACGCAAGGTCGAGCAGCCGTTCCTCCAGACCGGTCTCGGGACCCAGTTGGGGAGCGGCCAGGATGAGGATCCGTTCCTGCGGCCCAGCCACGGCCACCTGGTAACCGACTGTTTGTTCCAAGCCGGAGACATCCTCAGAAGCATGTGACCGGAGGTCCTGCCCCACGGCCATCGAGGCGAATGCACGCGGATGCATCAACGGCCGCGCCACGCCAAGGTCACGAAGAATGGGAGCGCTCACCGCCCCAAGCCGGCCGCCCAGGTA
>CAXMUQ010000243.1:0-6564 GCA_964196605.1 uncultured Acidimicrobiia bacterium | reverse complement strand
GCCGCTTCGCGTCGGCGCGATCAGGTCCGGCATGACATTGTGGTTTACGGCGAGTGGGGTCCACTTCCACACCACGTACGCGTTGACCAGGGAGATACTCAGCTGGCTGGGGACGAATTGGTTGTTTTGCACCGTGATTAGGTGACCGGCGATCAGGTTGAACGACACGCTGCCGATGCCCGAAACCAAGGCCGTCACCGTGATGGGACCGGATAGTTGGCCGTACACCACGATGGCCTCAGCCCGTCCGTCGGTTCTGGATTGGGTCACTCCCGGTACGGAAGCGAATCCCTGTGTAACGGCCCAAGTGACATTCACACCCGAGACGCCGTTGCCGTACTGGTCCGTGATCAGAACCGTGAGCGGGTCGTCCGCCGGAAGCCCGAGACCACCTGCCTGGGCAGTGCCGCTCACCAGTGAAATGCCGGTGGGTGCGCCCGGCCGTCCCGTGGCCGTGAAAATTACCGGAGACCCGAATGCTCCAGACACGTCAGCTTGAGCCGTTGCGGTGCCCGCTTCCTGGGGCAGGGTCCACGTGGAACTGGTAATGCCGTTGGCGTCCGTGGTGCCGGAAGGCGGGTTGAAGGTGGCCGCGGTGCCCAAACCGCTCCAGTTGACGCTGACTCCGGCCTCCGGATTGCCATCGTTGAGCACCACGATCCGCAGCGGGTTGGCCAGAGCAGCTTGCACCGGGCCGATCTGGCCTTCACCCGAGGGAGCCGCCGGGGACGCGGACAAGCCGCTCGGAGGTGGTGGTGGAGGACCCTTGGGATCTCCACCGCAAGCCGCTACCAGCAACGCGAGCGCAACAGCCGACGCCGGCGCCAGACGTTTTCCATGGCGCATCGGACCATCTCCTTGAGTAGGCATATCCATCAATCTATTGAGTTTAGAGGCCACCGCCACCGCCGGCCCAAGTTGCGCGACTACTGGACGACGATGGTGCCGCGCATGCCGCCATGTTCCAGGCAATAGTAGTCGAACGTGCCTGCCTGGTTGAAGGTATGGGTGTAGACGTAGGGGCCGTCGACGATGGCAGGGCTGTTGGGGACCGTGCCGTTGCCTTCAGGCAGCACGTTATGCCTCCGGCTGAAAGTGGGCCAATCCCAGGTGACCGTGGTACCCACCGGCACCGTGAGGGAAACCGGGTTGAAATAGTTGTTCAGGACTTCGACCGTGTTGGCCGGCGGTGGGGGAGGAGGGTTACCCCCACCAGGGCCTGATGGGGCTGATCCTGCGCCGCAGGAAAACAGGACAGCCAAGCCGGTCACTCGCCAGGATCTTGTTGTTAGTAGGAACATTGTGCCTCGCTGGAGGGTCTCTCGAAGATCCAGCAATTAGGCGAAAATCTGGGTTCACTGCGGTGATATTGGTCACTCTGCTGGCGGGCTGCCACGGGGTTGCTACCTTTCGGTGTTCTTTCTCCCCCAGAGGCCCCTCATGAATTTGCTGATAACTGTGGCAGGGCTTGGTGGCGCCGGCGCGGGCGCCGTCGGGATGTGGCTGTGGCAGCGGGCGCGCCAGATGGCCCTGATGGTGGAGTTGACCCAGGAAGCAGCAGGGCTGGAGGCACGTTTGGAAGAACGCACCCGGCGGCTCACCGATCTCGAATCTGAAGTCGAGCAGATACCCGAGTTGGTGGCCGCCAAGGCCGGCCTCAGGGCCGAGCTGGACGCCGAACGACGTGGAGCCGGCGAGCGGCAGTCGCTGATGAAAGAAGGGGAGGCGGCTCTCCGGGCCGCGGCCGAATCCGCCACCGGCGATGCCTTGGAGCGGAACAGCCGCACGTTTGTGGAGTTGGCCCGGGCCACGTTCAGCGAATTCCACCGCGCGGCCGAGGGAGACCTCGATTCGAAGAAAGCGGCCATCGACGAGTTGGTGTCGCCGTTGCGGGAAGCCATGAGCCGCATGGACCTGACGATACAGGCGGTAGAGCGGGACCGAGTAGGGTCATATGCCTCGTTGACCCAGCAACTCGAATCCATGACTGAGGCGCACCACAGGCTCCAGGCGGAGACGGGTAATCTGGCCAAGGCGCTCAACGCCCCTACGGTAAGGGGCCGGTGGGGGGAGATGCAGCTGCGCCGTGTGGTGGAGCTGGCCGGCATGGTTGAACGGTGTGATTTCCAGGAACAGGTATCTGCCGACACGGAAGATGGATGGCTCAGGCCCGATTTGGTGGTCCACCTTCCTGGAGGTCGGCGCATCGTGGTCGATGCCAAGGCGCCACTGACTCCCAAGGGAGATTCCCCCCGGGGCGAGCTGCCGGCGCACGCCCGTCAGGTGCGCGATCACATGAAACGACTGGGCACCAAGCGCTACTGGGAACAGTTCCGCCCGACCCCGGAGTTCGTGATCATGTTTCTCCCGGGCGAATCGATTTTTTCCCAGGCCCTCGAGCAAGACCCGGAACTTCTCGACCACGGCGTGCACCACCGGGTCCTGCCAGCCAGTCCGACGACGCTCATCGCGCTCCTCCGGGCGGCGGCGTATGGCTGGCAGCACGATCAGTTGGCGGCCAACGTAGAGGAAATCGGTGTGGCCGGGCGGGAACTTTATGATCGGCTAATGACGTTGACCAAGCACTTTGCCGGTGTGGGGCGCGGATTGGGGCGTGCGGTCGCCGAATACAACCGGACGGTCGATGTGCTGGAAACCCGTGTGCTTTCTGCTGCCGAGCGATTGCAGCGCCTGGGCGCCGGTGGCGACAGGGCGGGGCAGCAGGTTGCGCCGGTCACGACCATGCCGCGGCGTATCGAGGACCCCTCGGTGGCGGCGAAGGGTGTGGAATGAGGCCCCTCGGTTGCAACGTCCCGCCCAAGCCCTAAATTCATCAATCGTCCTTCTGCACGCGGCCGGCCGCCCCCCGGCGTTGGAGTTGTCCCCATGACCACATCGGTTTCTCTGTCTACCATGCATGACGCCGTGCGCGTGATGCTCGGAGAGACGAGGAAACGCACGCTGCAAATGGTATCGACCCTGTCCCGCGATGACCTCGCCCGGCAGCACGATCCGTTGCTTAGCCCCATAGTGTGGGACTTGGCTCACATTGCCCACTTCGAAAAACTGTGGCTCACCCAAAACCTCGACGGCCCGATTCGATTCGTCGAGATGCCGGGCCTGTTCAATCCGATGGAGCACCCCCGGAGCGAGCGCGGCGAGTTGCCGCTGCCAGGCTTGGAAGATTGTGTGGCCCTGATGGCCGACATTCGGCGGCAGGTGCTCGAGCGATTGGACCACGTGGACCTTGAGCGCGGGCCCGAATTGGCGCGAGCGGGGTTCGTCTACCATCTCGTGGACCAACACGAGGTGCAGCACAACGAGACTATGCTGCAGACGATGCAGCTTAAGTCGGGTGCGCTATACCGGCCGCCAGTCCGGCGAACACATCCTGAGAGTACGCCCATCACTGATCTGACAAGAATGGTGTCCTTCCCAGGTGGTGAAGTCACACTAGGTACCGATGACCGAGGCGCTGCTTACGACAACGAGCGTCCGCACCACCAACGATTGCTCGCACCGTTCGCCATCGACGCCTATCCAGTTACCAATGCGGAGTACGTCGACTTCATCGAAATGGGCGGTTACCGCCACCGGGAATTCTGGTCGGCAGCAGGCCAGGCATGGTTGGTTGAATCAGGCGCCTCGGCCCCTGAGTACTGGGAACGACGCGATGGTGTTTGGTGGAGCCGGGTTATGGACATCGAGGGACCGGTGCCGCCCGATCATCCGGTGTGTCATGTGAGCTTCCACGAGGCGGATGCCTTCGCCCGTTATCGTGGCAAGCGGTTGCCAACGGAAGCCGAGTGGGAGGTGGCCGCAACCTGGGATCCGGTTGCCGGGGTAGCCCGGCGGTTCCCCTGGGGTGACGAGCCCGCCACGTTCAATCTGGCCAACGTCGATCAACTGGGATTCGGTACGGCGCCCGTTGGCGCCTACGCCGCCAACGTATCCCCCCTGGGATGCTACGGGATGATCGGGGACGTATGGGAGTGGACCGCCAGCCATTTCGTGGGCTACCCCGGGTTTCAGGCATATCCCTATCCCGAGTACTCGGAAACATTCTTCGGCGGCGAGTACCAGGTGCTGCGGGGTGGGTCGTGGGCCACAAGGCCTTCGGCGATCCGGGGGACCTTCCGCAATTGGGACTATCCCATTCGCCGCCAGATCTTCAGCGGCTTCAGGTGCGCTCGAGATGGCTAGTCCGGCCGCACCGGTCCGCTCGGCGGCGCACGCCAAGGCTTTGGCCGAGATCTGGTCGGGCTTGGGACGGCCTCAGAAGGAACTGCCGGCCAAGTTCTTCTACGACCACCGCGGGTCGGAGCTATTCGAGAAGATCACCGAACTTTCGGAGTACTATCCCACCCGGTGCGAGCGCTACATCCTGGCCACATGGATGCCTGACCTGATCGCGTCATTCTCACCCGGTGCCATCGTGGAGTTGGGCGCGGGAAGTGGTGAGAAGACTCGCATTCTGCTGCGATCGCTGGAAATGCTTCCGGGGCGGCGCGCATACGTACCCATCGATGTGAGCAGGGAGTTCCTCCATCGAGCGGCCCGGCAGTTGGAAGTGGAATTCGAACGGCTCGATGTCACTCCGGTGGTGGGCGACCTCGATCATGGATGGAAGCTTCCCGAGGATCTCCCCCGACCCAGACTGATCATTTTCCTGGGTGGCACCATAGGCAACTTCGATGAGACGGGGGCTGTGGCACTGTTACGCCGCACAGCCACGACCATGCGGCCAGAGGATCGGTTCCTTATGGGCGTCGATCTCAGAAAGGACCCGGCGGTCATCGAAGCCGCGTACAACGACGCCGAGGGTGTGACCGCCGATTTCAATCTCAACATGCTGCGAGCCCTGAACCGGACATGCGGAACCACCTTCGATCTGTCGGCGTTCGAGCACCTGGCGTTCTACGATTCCGCTACACACCGAATCGAGATGCACCTTCAGTGTGGTCGGACTCACCGAGTCATGGTTCCCCATCACGGTACGGTTGACATCGAAGCCGGCGAGTCGATCAGGACGGAGATCAGCTGCAAATACGACGAAGACAGCCTCGCCGTTCTGTTCCACAGGGCAGGACTCGAGGTGGTCGAGTTTCGTGTCGACCCCAGTGGCAGGTTCGCCATGGTGGAGGGAGCGGCGATCACATGAGTCATCGCACCCACGCGCCGCTCCTTAGAGATATTCACGACACACTGTTCAGGCCCAGCGGTTTGTCCGGCGACGGTCCCCCGCTGGTAGGGGCCGAACTCGAAGTCTTCCCCGTTTTCTCCGACACCGGGCAGCGCGTACCGACACTCGGTTCGGCCGGCTCCTTCATGACCGTATTGCGGCCAATGGCGAACCGGTTCGGTTGGCGGGAACGGACGTCGGCAAAGGGAACACCAGTGTTCGAGGTTCCTGGGGGATCCAACCTGACGTTCGAACCGGGAGGCCAGGTGGAGCTCAGCCTGGCGCCTCAGAGATCGGTGTCGGGGTTGTTGCGCGACCTCGAACAACTCTATTCGAACCTGGAGCGCAGATCGGCCGAGCACGGTATCGAACTGTTGGCTGTGGGGATGGACCCCGAAAACCCCATCGAGGACGTAGCGCTACAATTCGAGTGCGAGCGGTATCGGCGTATGACGGAGTACTTCGATAATATTGGCCCGGCCGGCGTGCGCATGATGCGGCAAACGGCAACGCTCCACGTCAATCTCGACATGGATGGCGTATCCCCGGACCGGTGGCGGCTCCTCAACGCCATGGCCCCGGTTCTCCTGGCAATGTTCGCCAATTCTCCCCGCTATGAAGGAGAAGCGACCGGCTACCGGAGCTACCGGGGGGAAACCTGGCGCACGCTCGATTGGAGCCGCACCGGTTTGGCGTATCGGGGCGGTGACCCGGCGGCGGATTTCCTCCAGTTCGCCCTCGACGCCCGCGTCATGCTGCTCGGCCCGGTCGAGGGTGAGTATCCGTCGTTCCGCTCCCTTTGGGAAGCCGGGTCGGTCACGATAGATGATTGGCACACGCATCTGACCACGCTGTTCCCGGAGGTGCGTCCGCGGGGCTATCTGGAAATGAGGGCCATCGACGCGCTGCCGGTACCGTCGGCCGCCGCACCGATAGCCCTCTTGACCGGCATCGCCTACGATCCTACCAGCCTGGACCAGGCCCTCGACCTGCTGGGATCGGCCCAGACCGCGTTGCTTCACGTGGCGGGCGAACAGGGATTGGCCAACGATCGCTTGGCACGGATGGCGCTGCAGTTGGTCGATATAGGTCTAGCGGGTTGCCGCCGCTTGGGGCCGTCCGTGGTGGATGGCGCGGACCTCGAACGCGCCACGGATTTCTTCGACCGCTACACCCGCCGCCGGCTTTGCCCGGCTGACGACAGCCTCCGTTCAGTCGACACTGAAGTGGCCAGCGGAGCTGGTCGCTAAGTTCCCCGCCTATGGCACAACCTATCGTCAGGATCGAGGGCGCCACCAAGCGATTCGGCTCGGTGGCGGCGCTCGACAGGGTCGACCTGACCGTCGAGGCCGGTGAGTTGGTAGCGGTGATCGGCGAATCGG
>CAXMUQ010000242.1:0-2918 GCA_964196605.1 uncultured Acidimicrobiia bacterium | reverse complement strand
GCAGGAGCAACTGCGGGAAGATCCCGACCATGAAGTAGGTGAATGCGTAGACAGCGGCGATGATCCCGACGCGATGGATCGACGCGTCCACTATCTCCGGAGGCAGCGACCTGACGGACGCGCCGGTCGGCCGGGTTCCGGCGGACGCCTCGCGGATCAGCACAGCTTCGGGACGGTGTCTCTTCATGGCGTGCAACATAGGGCGTCCAGGACAAACCGGCGAGGCCACGCGTTACCATGCGTCGCTGGCCCGGGCGGGCTTGCTGATGGGGATCGCCGTTACATCCTGGGGATCTACGGGGCCTTGGCTGCGGCGTACTTGGTCGGGATGGTGTGGGGTAGGACGTAGAGCGTAGGTGAAAGGACGGAAGCCGGGAGTGCGGTGTGCGGCGACCGTCCCGCCGCCCTGCTGCCCTGCTACTCCCCAATCATCGGCAAACCCATCTCTCCAAGCAGTGGGTCCATGCGCGGGTCGTCGTGCAGCGAATCGAACCACCAGTCCGAGGTGCGGATCCACGGGAGCCAGGCGTGGGCTGGCCTGAACTGGAGCCAGCGAAACGCTTCGTCTTTGTCGTCGAGAGCGGTATAGATCGCCGCCAGGCTCATCGCCGTCCAGGGAATCACGTCGCCGGCCTCGAGGGCCTCAGCTATCTCTCGGGCGTCATCTTCCCGGCCTGCGTAAGCGTAAGTACGTGCCAGGATACCCGCGAAAGCCGGATTGATCTCCGCCATGCGCTGGTGAACCGCGATGGCCGAGTCGACTTCCCCCTGCAATAGGTACCCGTTGCCCAGTACGAGGAGGCCACTGATGTTCTCGGGCGCAAACTCCAGTGACTTGAGCGCCTCATCAATGCCGCGCTGGTAGTCTCCCTTCATATAGTAGAGCTCGCCCAAGTATGAGGTGTGGAACGGCGTCAGAGGGTCGAGTCGTTGGGCCTCGGTGTGGTGGACGATACCTTCGTCGAGGCGGTCGAACACCAAATTGAACCAGGCCCAGTGGTACTGGTTCATGGCCAGGCTGGGGTTGAGGGCATTGGCCCTTTCGAACGCCTCCTGGGCTCCGTCCCAGTCCCATTCGTAGTACATCCGCATGTCGGCCAAAGCGGCCCACGCCTCGGCCAGTGTCGAGTCGAGCGTCACCGCCCTGAGCGCCGCCGCCCGCGCCCGGTCCCACACCTCAGGCGTCGCCGCCGGCGAGTGCCCCAGGGTCACGTACCCCAACGCCAGGCCGGCGTAGGCCAGCGGGTCACCCGGGTCGTTGTCCACCGCTTCACGAAAATAGGATAGCCCACGCTGGAAGTCCTCCGGCGTCCCCTTGTTGAGGTAGTACATACCCCTCAAGTACGCCTCGTAAGTCGCGCGGCTCACCGTGGGAATGGTGGCCAGGCGAGTCTCTTCGTCGACAGTGAGCTCGATATCCAGATTCTCGGCGATGGCCCGGGCCACATTGCTGTGCATCTGCAGCACTTCTTCAGTGCCGCTGTTGAACAGTCGGTCCCACAGTTGGCGCTCAGCCGGTTTGGCTTCGATCAACTGTACCTGAAGGTGGACGGAGTCGCCCTGACGGAGGACTGACGCTTCCACCACCCCGTCGACACCCAGTTCACTGGCGATCTCGGAAATGGTCTTGTCACTGTCTCGGTAGCGCATGGTCGAGCGGCGGGAGATCACCCTTATGTTGCCGATCTGGGCCAACTCGCCGATGAGGGCGGTTTGCATCCCTTCGACGAAGTAGTCCTGCTCGGGGTCACCCGACGTGTTGTCGAACGGCAGGACGGCAATCGACGCCAACCGGGGCGTGGCGTTGGAGGGGGCCCCGATCCAGTAGACGGCGGCAGCCAGCACCACTACGGCTGCTGCTACCGGAATCCACGACCTCTTCTTGCGCGCCACAGCGCTGGCGGTAACCTCGCCCGAGACCGCCCCCGCCAGCGCGGCGGCCATCTGGTCCGCCTTGTCATACCGGTCGGCCGGGATCTTGGCCAGCGATTTGTTGACCACCGCTTCGACGGCTTCGGGAACGCTATCGCGTACCACTCGCAGGGAGGGGACCGGCTCGATAGCCTTCCTGGCCAGGATGGCTTGAGGAGTGACACCGGTATACGGAGGGGTGCCCGCCAGCATTTGGTAGAGGACACACCCCAGGCTGTAGATATCAGACCGGCCGTCGAGTTCCTGATCGCCGGCGGCCTGCTCCGGGCTCATGTAGTCCGGCGTGCCCACCGCGATGCCGGTCTGGGTCAACCGCTCGCCACCCGCTTCGTCCAACGCCCGGGCGATGCCGAAGTCGCACAGCACGGCGCGCCCGCTCTGGAACATGATGTTGTCGGGCTTGATATCCCGGTGGACCACACCATGCGCATGGGCGAAGGCCAAGGCCTCGGCCACGTCCGTGATGATGGCCACGGAGTCCTCGAGCGACAGCTGCTTCTCCTTTGCCAGCCGGTCCTTGAGGCTGTCGCCCTCCAGATACGGCATGACGTAGTACAGCAGCCCGTCTGCTTCGCCCGAGTCGTGCAACGGGAGGATGCCCGGGTGGCTCAGCCCGGCGGCGATTTCGATTTCACGGTGGAAGCGCTCGGGCCCGAGCACCGAGGACAGATCGGGCTGCAGTACCTTGATGGCGACCTGGCGGCGGTGCTTCAAGTCTTCGGCGAGGTAAACGGTACCCATGCCACCGCGGCCAAGTTCTTCCTTGATGGCGTAGCGGTCGGCGAGGCCGGAACTGAGAGTGGCCCGGATATCGGTCATGAAACAGGACTCCGAACGAGTCGTACTACGATACGGTATTCTGACTCTATGGGACAGGGGGAGTGCGGAGTGTGGAGTGCGGAGAAAGGCTACTGACCGCCTCTTTGTGATACCTCTTGTAAGATCCTACACCGCAACGACTTAGACCTCATCTAGAAACCAGTTGT
>CAXMUQ010000241.1:0-10380 GCA_964196605.1 uncultured Acidimicrobiia bacterium | reverse complement strand
AGGGAAATATTCAGATACCTCCTGAACTCTGCGCGAGACGCCTTGGCGGACCCCTCGGCGATGTTCACCGCCGATGAAACCGCAGCCCTCCTGATTTGCCCGGTGAGCCCGTACTTCTCCTCCTCCGGCCAGCTAGAAGTTATTTCGTAAGTAGCCAACACGAGGGCGTGACATGCCTGCCACGCCTTAAGATCGGAGTACCGTTTTCCAGCACGCTCATGTCGCCTCTTCGACGTGACAGGCATGACGACAAGGTAGGGCGGACATTCTCAGATACAGTACCAAATCCACGCAACGACAACCGAAACACAACCACGCTCCCAGACTGCCCTCGCTGCTCCCGCCGCCCTCGCTGCCCTCGCTTTCGTCCCCGCCTTTTGGCTCCCTTCCCCCGCTTTCTGATTACACCCCACCCATGAGCTCTCCCCATGTTCCAACTCCAACCACCCAGGAGCGAAAAACATGTCCAATCCGTCGCCACCAACCGTCGGAGGAAACCAACCTGAGCGCCCGGCCTTGATCGGTGCCCGCGTCGCCAACTCGTTGGCCGAGGCCATTCCTGCGGGATCCAAAGCCACCAGAGCCATGGCTCGGTCGTTCACCAACCGAGAAATCACGCTGGGGATGTCATTCTTGGGAACGATTCTGGAAATCGCCTCGGCGTCGACCAAGGCACTAGCGATGGCGCGGCGAGAACGGGAAGAACTGACCGGCGAGACCTAGGGTCGGGCGCTACATCCCCATGACGACGGCCGGCGGCGACTCCCACGCCGGCCATTCGGTTGGCGCGACGATCACCCTGACCAACGGCACACCACCGGCAGCCGAACGCTCAACCGCGCCGCGCATACCGGCCCGTGGAAGCTCGGCCAACATGGCTGCCGTACCCGCGGCGAATCGGTCGGCCGACCGGGTGTCGTCCCAGGCGGTGTACCAGACGAGTGCCGGCCCCACTGGGGAGCCATACACCCTGTACCGGTCGCCGTTCCACCCGATGGGGCTATTGGTGTGGGCCCTCGTCTGCCCGGTCAGCTGAGCATGTAGGACGCGGATTTCGAACTCGCCCAAACCGTCCTGGTACAGCACCGCATTGGAGGAGTCGGCAAAGCTGATGGGCACCGGTGTGTCGCCCACCAGATAGCGGGTGGGGAACAACACCTGTTCTGTTGATACCGGCATCCGCGGGCCGTACGGCATGGTGTCGGCCAGTGGCCCGCTGGACCACCACGCCACGAACCGGGCTCCATCAAGGTAGGGGAATAGCAACGATTCCCTGATTATCAACGGGATGTCACCCAGTTGGCCTATGGCCGCCCGCCGAGCTTCGTCGGCAGCCAGGTCCCAGAACCCGTCCTGCTGTGACTGCGTCTTCGCGATCATGGAGACGGACACGAACTGCGCCTGGCCTTCCAGAACTGCCTGCAGTGCCATGAGCTGGTCGTTGGGCTTCCGCGGATCCAGCAGCGAGTCGAGCGGCAGGTGCTGGTGCTGCAGTGCGTGCACCAGTTCGTGCGACAGGGTGATCACCGTTCCCAGCTGGGCGTCCTCCACCAGAAACAACATGGTGGAGTCGGGCTCGTAGAATCCCTGCACTTGCTGTGTAAGGAGATCCAGGAACAACGGCTCCAGTTGCAGAGTATCGGGAATCAGCCCAAACAACCGGTATGCGGTTTCGATCCCATTGAGGATTTCGGGCGGGAGGTCTTCCTGGAACTTGCTCTGCAGGAATTCACGCAATTGGTCCGTCGTTCGAACGGCCCACCGGGGTGCCGCGGAAAATGCCAAGCCGCTGGCTTCCTCCACCAAGGGGACCAGACTATCGACGAGGTGTTGGATTTCCGACGAACGATCGGCGTCGATGGGCCGCCCCCGGCATCCAGCCACCACCGCCAAAGCGGTGGCGGCCGCGACTAAACGCCGAGGAACGTGCGGTACCACGAGAGCAAGGCCTCTCCGTACAGGTAGGTAACCGCGGCGCCGACTGAGAGGAACACACCGAAAGGCACCAGCTTCCGCTCCCCCACGAGGGAGATCGGGACGAAGATGATCGATCCCACCAGCGCTCCCAAAAAGATGGTGAGCAGAACACCCTGCCATCCCAGGAAAGCACCTACCATGGCCATCATCTTGATGTCACCGCCGCCCATGGCCTCTTCCTTGAACGCCAGGGTACCGAGAAATCCGACCAGCCACAGGACGCCAAACCCTACCACCGCGCCGATGGCCGCTGCGACGAACCCGTCCCACCCACCGAAAAGGCTGAAGGCCAATCCGAGCACCAGTCCTCCGATGCTGAACTCGTCGGGGATGATGTACTCACGGGCGTCCGTCATGGCGATGCCCAGGAGGATGGTACCAAACACCGCCCATTGCAGTGCGTCCACCGTGGCACCGTGCTGATAGGCCGTGTAGGCCCAGATAACGGCGGTGGCCAGTTCCACCAACGGATACTGCACGGAGATCCGCTTGTCACATCCCCGGCAGCGGCCTCTGAGCATGAGCCAGGAGAGCACCGGTAGGTTGTCGTACCAGGCTATGGGCGCCTTGCATTCAGGGCAGCGCGACCGAGGCTTGACGACAGACTCGTCGGCCGGCCAACGGGCAATGCAAACGTTCAGGAAGCTGCCGATGATGGCGCCGATTATGGCGGCGACGCCAATTACCATGGGTGCCGGCAACATGTTACCGTCCATGCACTACCTCATAGAGAAGGATGCCTGCGGCAACCGCGACATTGAGAGACTCGGCCTTGGCGACCAACGGCACGCCAATCAACTGGGTGGCGTGCTCCTTCAAGGCCTGACGTGCCCCTGCGCCCTCGTTCCCCACAACCAGAGCCACCATCCCGGAACTGCCTTCGACATCGGGCACCGGCGTACCATGACTGTCCGACAACCACAACTCGACGCCCTGTTGCTGGAGCCACTCGATCAGCACATCGTCATCGCAACGTAGCGCCGGAAGACGAAACAAGGCACCCATGCTTCCACGCAACGCCTTTGGCGCGAATAGTTCCGCGCTCCCCGGCAGCGCCAGGACCCCAGCTGCCCCCAACCCGTGCGCCGTGCGGCACAAGGCGCCTACGTTGCCGGGGTCCTGAACACCGTCCACCACCAGGACCGGGCGCCGTGGCGTTACTCGGATGTCGCCAAGCTCCCAGGCAGGAGGCTCGACCACCAGAATGACTCCCTGTGGGTGTTCCGTGTCGGACAATTGGATCAGGTCCATGTCGGACACCTCGACCCGGGCCACGTCCAGTCGCGCGAGGCGGGCCTTGAGGGCCTTGCCACGGTCGCTAGCTTGAAGCATCGGGGCGGTCACCACCCCCTTAACCAAACCCGCGGCGTCCAGGATCTCCTCGACTAGCCGCACCCCTTCCGCAACGGTCAGGTTACGACGCCGGCGGGCACGGCGCCGGGCCAGGTCGCGAACGGTCGACAGCAGTGTGCCACTCACCGAGAAAACTTTGCCATGAAGATCGCACTGACCATTGCGGGATCCGATTCAGGGGGAGGCGCCGGAATCCAGGCGGACCTCAAGACATTCCATCAATTTGGCGTGTTCGGCACCAGCGTCGTGACCGCCGTAACAGCACAAAACACTCAGGGCGTGCGCAGTGTCCATCCGGTGCACGGCACTGTCATCGACGACCAAATGGCATCGTTGGCGGAGGACCTTCCGCCTGATAGCGTAAAGAGTGGCATGCTGGCAGATCGCGACACTATCGAGCGCGTGGCCAAAGGCCTCCGCCGGTTCAGCTGGCCGCACTACGTGCTCGATCCGGTAATGGTCGCCACTTCGGGCGATGAGCTCAACATTGAAGATACGGTCGGCGCGTTGCTAGAACACCTGGTACCGCTGGCAGCGGTAGTAACTCCCAACGTAGTCGAAGCCACGCGCCTGACCGGAATCGAGGTCCTCGACGAACCCTCGATGATCGCCGCAGGCCTACAGCTTATCGAGCACGGCGCCCGCGCGGCACTCATAACCGGCGCCCATCTGCCGGGGGATATCGTCGACGACATCCTCGTCATGCCGGAGGACGTCCAACATTTCCGCAACAAGCGCATCGACACCCGATCAACCCACGGCACCGGTTGTACCCTATCAGCCGCCATCACCGCGGGCCTGGCCCTCGGTCGGGACCTCGCCACCGCCGTGGCCCACGCCATCGACTTCGTTCATCGTGCCATAGAAACCGCGCCGGGACTGGGCACCGGCCACGGCCCCGTGAACCACACCGTCCCACCACCCTAGCAGCACGACCATCAGACGTCTCCCGTCCATACGTCCCACGCACTACGCACCCTCCCTCACCACCCCCTCAATGATCATCCCCAGGTCAGCCGCCACCCGTTTGCCGATCTCGAGCACGTCCGCATGATCCAACGCCTCGTGGCTAATGCCCGCCGCCGGATTGGTGATAGTGGAGATACCCAAACAACGAACCCCTCTGGCACGCGCAGCCACCACTTCCAGAACAGTAGACATCCCCACGGCGTCAGCGCCCAACCGCTCGAGCATTCTGACCTCGGCCGGCGTCTCGTAACTCGGCCCCAGAAGACCGGCATACACGCCATCGGCCAAGGCGATCCCGCAGGTGGTCGCCACGTCATGCGCCACACCCCGCAGGCGCGCATCGTACGGCGAGGACATATCCGGAAAGCGTACTTCACCCTCGAGCACCGGGCCGAACAATGGGTTCCTATATGTCAGGTTTATATGGTCGGCAATCACCATCAGCGTTCCGGGCCCGAATGTCCTTCTTACACCGCCCGCAGCGTTGGTCACGATCAGTGAACCGATGCCGAGTTCGGCAAACGCGCGCACCGGCAGCGCGACGGTATCGGCGCTGTGTCCCTCGTATAAATGGAAGCGCCCACTCTGGGCAATGACCTCGACCCCGGCAAGGCGGCCCGCGACCAGTTCACCAGTGTGCCCAACGACGGTGGATCCGTGGAACCCGGGGATGTCGGCGTAGGGAATCGTCAACGTCTCGGTCATCCGCGACACCAGGCCGCCGAGGCCCGACCCCAGAACGATCCCGACCGCTGGTGAGCGCCCGCTCAGTTGGCCACGGAGAAACTCGACAGTTGAAGAAATGTCCGGCCTGTTAGCCATCAGGCGAGCATCCCCGCCAATGAAGCCGACATGAAGGCGGCCAGATTCCCGCCGATCATGGCACGCAAACCGAGGCTCGCGATCTCACCCCGCCGCTGCGGCGCCAGGCCACCTATGCCGCCGATTTGGATGGCGATCGACGAGAAGTTGGCGAACCCCAGAAGCGCGTACGTGGTGATCACGGCACTCCGTGGCTGCAGCATGTCGCCAGCCATCTGGCCGGCAAACTGGATATAGGCGAAGAATTCGTTGAGCCCGATCTTTACGCCCACTAGTCCACCCACCGCACCGGCGTCCTGCCACGGCACGCCCATGAGCCACACCAAAGGCCGCAGGGCCAGGCCTAAGAGGTACTGAAGGCTCCACTGCGACTGGCCGAACATTCCTCCGAACCAGCCGAGCCCGAAATCGATCATTGCCACCAGGGCGATGAACGCCAGCAACATGGCACCCACGTTGAGCGCTAGTTGAAGCCCCTGCCCCGCCCCGGATGCCGCTGCGTCGATCACGCCGGTTTCATTTTTTTCGACGTGCAAGTGGAGAGAGCCCTTGGTCTCCGGCTCACCAACCTCCGGGACCAGAATCTTGGAGATGACGATTCCGGCCGGCATGTTCATCACGCTGGCGGCTAGAAGGTGTGCGGCGATGTTGGGGAAGTATCCCTGCAGAAACCCTACATAAGCGGCCAGCACGCCGCCGGCCACAGTGGCGAATCCACCCACCATGACGGTCGTGAGTTCTGATCGGGTCATGGTGTTCACAAACGGCTTGATCAGGAGTGGCGCTTCGGTCTGCCCCATGAAAATATTACCCGCGGCAGACAGCGTCTCCGCGCCTGACGTGCCCAGCGTCTTCTGCATTACCCAGGCAATGGCCTTCACCACCTTCTGCATGATGCCGAGGTAGTAAAGCACCGTCATCAGGGACGAAAAAAAGATGATGGTGGGCAGCACGCTGAAGGCGAAGAACGACATCGTTTGCGCGACGAACCCCGCCGTAGTATCAAGCGCTCCTCCTGCGCCCGGCACACCTACCGGCACTTCATTGTCGATCAGGTTTCCGAACACGAACCGGGCTCCATCGCGACTGAAACCCAACAGACCGGTAACGACACGGCCGGCGAATTCAAATACCGCACGCCCGGCAGTCGTCTTGAGAATCAACAGGCCGAAGAACGCTTGCACCCCGACTCCGATCCCAACCAGCCGCCAATTGATGCGCTTGCGGTCAGCGGACATTAGGAAGGCAATCCCGATCATGGTAGCCAGCCCCACGATGCCCATGAGCCGTTCCATCAGCGGTATGGTCAGGCCTCCCTGGAGATTGGCCAGGTGATCGACCACCACGGTCGTGTCCTGCACTGTCACCAGGCCGATCATTGAATGTCCTCCAGCTCGGCGCGCACCGACTTGAGCAAAGCTTGACGCTCCGGCCGGGAAATGAAGGCACCACGAAAGGCGTTGAAGATCATGAGTTCAATCTCCTTTCGGGTGAACCCCAGTTCCGTATGAGCCAACCAATACTCGTCAGTCAACGAAACTCCGCTCATGAGCCAGCTGTCGGTCGATAAAGTGACCTTGAGCCCACGGTCGAGATACTCACGCACCGGGTGTTCTGCGGCGCGAGCCACCACGCGAGTCTGTAGATTGCTGGTGATGTTGGTCTCGATGAGAATCCGGCGGTCGCGGACGTAGTTCATGAGCGCGTGGTCTTCACGCAATCGCGTCCCGTGACCCAGGCGATTGGCGTTGCACTGAAAGATGGCCTCAGCGATCGACTCGGGGCCGGCCGCCTCGCCGGCGTGTACCGTAAGACCCAGGTATCCCCGGCGGGCGATGTCGAACGCTTCACGATGCACACCCGGTGGACGGCCCGCTTCACCTCCCGCCAAGTCGAACCCGACGACGCCGCGCTCACGATATGCCACGGAACATTCGGCAACGTCGATCGAAACGACGGGATCGAAATGTCGCAGCGAGCAGTTGATGATCCGCGTCACCACCCCAAACTCGCGGTCGCCACGTTCGAAGCCGCGAAGCTGGGCATCGAGCACCTCGTCGAGCTTCAACCCGCGCTCCGTCGAAAGGACCGGACAGTAGCGCACTTCCAGGTAACGAAGGTTGTCGGCGGCGGCGTCCTCCACCATCTCGTACGCCACTCGCTCGATGGCCTCCGGGGTCTGTAACAGTGCGATGGTAACCGCGAACCGCTGAAGATATTCTTCGAGATCACGCGCGTCGTCCACCAACATGTAGGCGCGTAATGCTTCCGGGTCCGAATGTGGGACGGTGATCCCTTCGGCCTGCGCCAGGTCGATGATGGTCTCCGGGCGAAGCGAGCCGTCGAAGTGGACGTGCAGTTCGGCCTTGGGCAAACGGGCGATCAACTCACGCGTCAGCATGGGGCTCCCCGGAAACACCTCTGCTCGACACCACTACCCGGAGAATACTTCCTCCATGCAATGGGGCATCAGGTTCAACCCTGACCCCCCGGCCATCTGTGACATAGGCCCGGCCGTTGTCGAGCGGATCGAGCAGAGCCGCATTGTGAATCGTCACCGCTTCGCGTACGGTCGAGCCAGAGGCTATCGCCAATGGTGCTTCGTCGATGAAGACGCGAATTGTATCCATGCGGTTAGTCGACAGCCTCGATGCGAACGGTTCTTGGTGGTTCTACCGGCTGCGGCAGCCGAGGGAGATACCGCGCCAACGCGTCGACACCCGGAAGTCCGACAAGGTGTCCGGAAGACGCCGGCGCTATGGCGTCGGGGCCTCGAGTCAGCACGTCCGGCACGGCGACGGAATACACATCCTTGCCGCGAATTTTGCGTCCGTCAAGGAGCCGCACCTCCCGTACCCGCTTCCCGAGATCGTGGCTGCGATCGTACCGTACTGTGACACCCGACAGTTCCATGGTCGGGGTGAATCCCGCAACCGCAGATTCGATCGCCTCGGTGATCTCGTCGCCGGTCATTTCGACCACCATGAGCTGCCGCCGCATCGGAAGCACCCGGAAAAGATCGCCATAGCTCACCTGACCCGCCTCCAGTCCGGCACCGAACATATCCAAGGGCACCATCGCAACATCAGCCCGCCCAACGTTGCGGAAAGTATCAGCCACCAACCGGCTGAGTGCCGAAGGGCCAGGTTGCTTTGGCATTGGCAACCGCACCCGAGCCACAACACGCCCGGCGATGGAATCCACCTCCGCCCCGTACCGCGCCACCACTGACGCCACGGCCGAGTCGACCGCGCCATCGAGGGCGACTCGTTCCACCTTGGTGTGCCACCTGACATAGCTCCCGGACTCTAGTAAGTCGGCCACGACCCATCCCTGGCCCTGTCCCAGAGCCTGAACCAAAGGCACGCCGGCAACGATGGTATCGATGACCAATCCATCACCGCCGGCGATGATCACGTCCACCAGGCCCGATACCTCGTGGGCCAGGTCGAACAGTGCCTGATCACAACCCCGCACGCTACAAGCCGACCCAGCCTGTCCCAGTAGGATCACAATGTCGGCTCCGCGTTCTCGCTCACGCTCGATCATGTTGCGCAGGCCCTGAACCGCCGGCCTGACGTCGAACGTCTCCAGGTCGTCAGAACTGGCGCGGGCGGCCATGGCGGGAGACAGGTATCCAACGATGGCAACTCTCCGGCCGGCAATCTCGGTTACCACGGATGATCGCATCCACACTGGGCGTGCCCCAGCAGCACGGTCGAAAACATTGGTAACTACCCAGGGGAATGTGGCTTCGGTCGCTCGGCGCTGGATCGTGTCACGTGGCCAGGCGAGGTCGGGGGCACCGAACATCGCAGCGTCGAGACCGAACAGGCTCATCGCTTCAATCACCGCGCTACCGTAGCCCAAGTCGGCAACCAGTGTCCCGGAGAGTTGGCCACCGGCGGCGACCGCCAGCGTGGGGCAACCACACTCCTCCCGTGACGCGTCGAGCGAAGCCTTCAGCCTCGCCGCCACCTCACGACCGTCATCCGCCAACAGGGTTCCCTCTAGATCGTTGAACGATACGACACGCAACAACGGCCGCTCGGCGTGAGCTTGGTTCTCTTGCACAGTGTCTTGCACGGCCGGAGCGACCGCGATACACAGGAGCACGGCAGGAAGCATGGCGCAATATATCCCATTGCCGGAACGGAATCCTCATGAAAGCACCGCCGACAGAGGAGTCAGGCTTGCGCCATGAGGCCCGCACGTGTATTCGTTTACGCGAATATGGCACGCGCCCTTCCATCACCCTCCGAATTGCTGGTCATCCTCGCCGAGCCTACCAGGCTTCGGATTCTGAATTGCCTCGCCGCTGCACCCCTTTTTGTTTCCGATCTCCAAGTCATTCTGGAGCAACCGCAACCGACGGTATCGCGGCACCTCAAGGTGCTCCGCAGCATCCACCTCGTGGACGACACACAAATCGCCCAATTCGTGCTCTACCGGTTGGCCCGACTCACCGGACCGCGTGAACGCTTGGTGAAGGCAGTGTTGGATGGAATTCACCATGAAGAACGGTTCAAGGCGGAGAGGCACCGCGCGCGTGATCGAGCCCGGTCGCACTCGCATCGACGCAACGAACGAATGATCAAAGCCGGCGTCCGTTAACGTCATGAGCCATCGAATTCTGGTCGTCGACGACGAACCCGATATCACGGCCCTGGTCGCCTACCACCTCGCCAGAGCGGGGTATCGGGTGTCAACCGCCGCCAGTGGAACCGAAGCCCTGGAATCCGCCCGGGAAACGCGGCCGGACGTCATCGTCCTCGACCTGATGCTCCCTGGTCACACGGGATATGACGTCCTGACCGACCTGCGGAGGGACGCAACCACCCGCGACATCGGTGTCATTCTTCTGACTGCCCGCCGCGAAGAGGTCGATCGCATAAAGGGACTGGAACTCGGCGCGGATGACTATCTCACCAAGCCGTTCTCCCCTCAGGAACTGACCCTTCGGGTGGGGGCACTCATCCGCCGACTGGCGGCGCCGGCTGTAAGCGGTGGTGGCTCCACCCTTGAGGCGGGCCCGGTGTCCATCGACCGTACTGCCCACCGAGCCTATGTGGATGGCGCGGAGATGAACCTCACGGCGACGGAGTACCGATTGTTGGAGATTCTGGTGGAGCGGCGCGGCCGGGCGCAAAGCCGGGCACAACTCCTGGAGACCGTCTGGGAAGCCCAGCCCGACATCCAGACCCGCACAGTGGACATGCACGTGCAGCGCCTCAGGGCCAAGCTCGGCGAAGAGGCCGA
>CAXMUQ010000240.1:0-14815 GCA_964196605.1 uncultured Acidimicrobiia bacterium | reverse complement strand
CGGTGTGGCAGTCCTCGCACGACACTTTCATTGGATTGACGCCCGTCCGGGCCGCGTACCTGACAGTGAGATGCGGGTCGTGACAGGTGACGCAATTCACCACCTTGTGGACGGAGGCCTGCATCTCGTTGTACTGCTCGTGGTGACGGATGAACCCGCCACTTGCTGGGATTTCCTCGTTCATCCCACCCCGGTTGTGGCACCGGCCGCACGCTTCCGTCCGCGTGTCGATGGACAACCGGAAGGCCGTTGGCGACTGGATGTGCTGACTGCCGGGTCCGTGGCATTCCTCGCACTGGATGCCGGGGAACGCCCACTGGCCGATGATCCCCTCGAGGCCGTCCTGGTGTCCGTCGCCACGATATCCCGTCGTGTGGCATGTACCGCAGTCGAACGGCTTGACTTCATCAGTGTGGTAATCGACCCATCCACCGGTAGCCAGGTTGTACTGGTTTTGCCCGCCCGCCGTAATAATGAAACCATCGAGGCCTATGAACCGGGCTTTCCAACCGTAGCCCCCGATAACGTAGGCCACGTTACTCCAGGGGACGCCGGCTGGAGGGCTGGGGACGGTTGAGAACGGATAGGTGGGCGGCTGACCGTTTACCACCTTGTTGAGCTTGTACGGGTGACCGGTCTTGGCGAAGTCGTTGAAGAGGCCCGAATGGCAGTAGCCACACGCCTCGGACCCGGCGTAGGCAAGGGCTACTGGTGGATCGGGCGGAGGGGCAGTGGCAGGTGGATCATCATCTTCACTACACGCCTGAACGCCCACTAGCAGGAGCAGGATTGCCCATAAGAGACGAACTGAACGTGATAGCTGCATGGTTGATCTCCATAGGAAGGAGTCGGGGGAGCCTATTTGCCCATGCGTTAACTACCACTCCATCCGTAAAGATACCTAGAAGGCTTTGTGAAGGTTTTCACAATACTCTGTAATTCATTGGTATATATGGAAATAGCCGGTAGGTACTTCTGCGGGCCCTGGCGCCGATCTTCAGATCTGTGACAGCTGAAAGCCGACAGGTGTCAGTACCCGAACCCCAAATGCAGGAAGAACACCGCCCCGTCATCTCCTCCAGCCGCCCCCACGATGACCGCGCTCTGGGGGTTCTTGAGAGGGGCGAAATACACGCCTCCACCATAGCCGAGGTGAGCGTTGCCGTCCGATACGCCGTTGTACCACACCCGCCCCGCGTCGAACAGGCCCAACAATCCAAAACTGTTGGGCACCAGGGCGAACACCTCGGTCAGATGGACCCTGAGGGTCGAGTTGAAGTAGACCGCAGCATCGCCGGCGAAGCGCTGGTCCCGATAACCACGCAAGATGTCCCCTCCCAGGAATGCCGATTCCTGGAACGGGAAGGTGCCCCACACTTTCTTGCCTCCGGCCCGGAGGGCAAGCGTGACCCGTTCGAATGGGGTGAGATAGCCGGCCACGAAGCCGTCGACCGAACCGAACGCACCGCTGTCCGCCGCGCTCAGCACGGCGGGGAAGTAGTTGCCGGTAAGCTGGGCCCAGACGCCCCTGGTAGGGGCTGCAGGACGGTCTCGCAGGTCGAGTTCCAAGGCGGCGGTCGCCGCAACCTCGCCGAAATCACTTATCCCGTAGGGTTGACTGAGGACGACGAATGTCGTGTCCCGCTCGGACGTCGTGGTGAATCGGCCCTTGGCGCCGAGAGTGCCTCGAACGCCGCCGCCCAGGTATGGCCTGTAGGCCACCCCCAATCGGAAATCGTTCTGGTCGGTCTTGAAGAACTCCCGCCCTGGATCAGACGTGGTACTGTTGCCGAACCCGTAGAAGTTGTTGATCTCGATGCCCGATGCGAGCGCACCGATGGTATACTCGTCGCGACTCGCTTCGCGGACGAATGTGCCATCGTAACTGACTCTGGCGCCCAGTTTCTTGAACGAGATCGCGCCCAACAGGCGGTGCCGTTGGGCATAGGGTTGCTTGCGGAAGCCGAACTTCTTGCGCTCGTACCCCCCAACGACGGTGAATCCGAGATCGGCGGACCACTTGGCCCACACGACCGGAAAGGCCTCCCTTCCCCAGTCGCGCGGTGGGAGTGCACCGGGTGCGGTTGGCGGGTCGTGCCACTCGCGGTCGTCCAGGCCGACCTGGCCCACTATTTCGAGGCTGTCAGGTCTGTCGTCATACACGTAGGTCTTCTTGCCGGGAACCGTGTCGACAACGGTGTTGTCCCCGGCGTCACTCAGAACCCGTAGAATTACCCCGCTACCCTCGCCGGAGAGGGTCACGCGGTCGTTACCGCCCCGGAGGTGGAGGCGTACTTCGCGCGTCTCCGAGTTCTCGAATCGGCGCGTCAGGTAAGGGGAGGCTTCTCGAGTCCCGTCAGGCGCCGCGTACACCACCAGGGTGAGTGATCCGTCCGCACTCCGCGCGGCCTCCACGTCCTCCGCCACGTCGGTCAGTTCCATGTCGACCTGACTGGCGATGTGCCGGTAGTAGTCGTCGGCCATCTCGAGGAGCTTGTCGCGCCTCGCCAGCAATCCCTCCAAGAGAAACTCGCCGCGGAGTGCATAGTGCGAAGCCGGCAACAGGGCGACGGCCTCATCGATGAGTTCGTCGGTCAGCACCTGCTGAAGCGCCAGGGCGACCGAATCCCACACCGGCTTCTCGATCCTCGGCAGCAGCCACCGATCGAGATCCCGTCCGTTCCAAGCAGCACCCAGAATAGCCGGATACTTTTTGCCGAATCGTGTCAGCTGAGGCGCCAGCTTCCCGGCCATCAGGAATACCACCCCGTCGTAGCGCGCGAATGCCTGGTCGCGGTCCTCGGGGAACGCCTCCCATGATGGAGGATCGCCCGGTCCGATGTTACCCCAACGCCACTGGCCCCGGTGCCGGTCCCAGTCCCCGACGTAGATGTCGATCAGCCGAGCCTCGAGGAACGAAGGCAAGTCGACCGTCGAGTGGGGATCGGCCAGGAACTTGTGCCACAGTTCGTCAGTGCTGATCACCTCAGTCGCGCCTGCGAATCCGGGCTCTCCGCCCGCCCGTTCGTTGGCCCACGTCTCGATGGTCCCCAGGCGGCCGGCGAACTGCTCCCGGAACTCGCCCAGCAGCGGATCGTCGGGCATGATCACGATGCGGGAGCCGCGGGGGTATCCTCCCGCGGCAAGGAGGAATGCTTCCACTACGGGGGGAGCGGTGGGAAACGCGGAACTGACTTGATCCTGCACCACATCCGCCGCGAAGGACTCCTGCAATTCCTCGGGGAGAACGCTGGTTGGATCCTTGTCGAGTACGCGGAAGGTATAGGGGAGGCCGTCGGCACCCATGAACCGGAGGTTCAGGGTCTGCTGTCCGCCCCCGGTGCCGGTTGCGGTGAGGCCACCGCCGGTGGTGCGCAGGTCGAGGACCTCGACCGTAACCGGCGTGGTCCACAGGTCTCGGTAGGACGATCCGAACAGGAATTGATGGAAGCCACTCGCTTCATACATGGCGCCGGGCGTCGCCGTATCGGTGGCGACCCGTTCCTGAGCTGCGGCTGTAGGGACGAGCACGGCCAAGAGCAACGCCACGCCGCCGAAGACCTGTAGCGGCCGGTCATTCCGCATTGGCCCCTCCCCGGTGTTGCAGGTACAGAGAGAAGGCTTCGGTTCCTTGCCCGGTCTCGTCGACAGTAATGACCGCCAAACGAATTGGGCCACTGCGCAGCACGTCCAACCGCATGTAACCTGCTTCCTGGGCGGCGAACCGGGTGTCGTCCCGCCAAGCGGTGGAGCTGGCGTGATCGTAGATGCCCGCACCGCTAACCAGCAGGTAGCTGGCACTTTCTCCCTCTAGGACCTCGAGGTTGTGTTCGTGGCCTGCGGCGTACACCAACGGTGGCTGGCCGGCGAACGCGGAGTCGAAGGCGGCCACCATGCGTTTGTTGTGCTTTCCCGATTGGTCCTGAGATGATATACCCCATTGTCGTGACAGCGGATAGAGCGATCCGATGATGGGGAGCGGGAGCCAGGCCCAGCTTGCGCCCTCGGTGAGAGGGAAGATGTGTTGCTTGATGGTGAAGTGGCCCCCGTGCGGCCCGTTGCTCCGCATGGGATGGTGAGCGGCGATGATCACCTCCCGGTCCCCGGCCCGCGCCACCGCTGCCCGGAGCGAATCGCCCAGTTCGTCGGGCGACCGGACCCGGCATGGCGACCAGGCCCCGGGCTTGGGGCCACCGTGCAGGTACCACTGCGTGTCCATCATGATCAGCTGAAGACGGCTGCCGACTTCCCGGGCCACCGGCCCCGGACAGCCGTTCCGGGGGAGCACCTCCACTTCGGGCCCAAAGCGGTCGACGTAGTTTGCCTGACGATAGACCCGCCACCAACCGTCGGCTCCTCCCTGTTGCCAATCGTGATTACCGGGGATGAACACCCCGCGGGCGCCACCGTCGAGCACCACCTGGATCTGATCGTCGATGTGGCGCTCCGCCTCGGCGCGATCGGGGTCGTCCGCCTCCGGCATCCCGGTGGGATAGATGTTGTCGCCCAGGAACACGACCAGTTTTTCACCCGGGTGGGCTAGCAGGTCGGTGCGTAAAGCCTCGAGCACCGGCTCTCCACCCTCATGCGGCGCCCCGGCATCGCCAATCAGGTATAGGCTGACCTCGATGCCCTCGACCGCGGGAACGGGGACCGGCGTGGTGATCTCGTGGACGGTTTTGGAGCAGGCCGACGACAACAATGCGGCGCCACCGATGGCAAAGCCGGTCTGCGCTCGGCGCCGCATCTTCCGTGACAGGATCACAGATCCACCCGTTCTCCTTCATCCGCCACATTGAAGCCGCGGCGCTCGATCTCTCGACGCGTGTCGCCCCCAGGGTCGATCGCGGGGTTCGTGTGGTTCAAGTGGATGAACCGGATTTTCGTGCGTTCACCATCATTCAACGTCTGCAACCGGTCCATGGTTTCCCGGATACGCGGGTGGGGGAAGCCGGACATATCACGGCCCGGGATTTCTCCGTCGTCGAAGAACGATCCGTCCACGTAAGCGACGTCCACCATGGCTAGCTGTTCTTCCAGGTGCACTCCGGCCGAGTCCCAATCGTCCCAGCCGTCGATGTCGGGAATGAACAGGATTCGTTTCTCTGGGCCGTCGATACGGTAACCCACCACCTCGCCGTATTCCTCCCGGTGTGGCACCCTGAAAGACGTGACGCTGAGCCGTTCGTTGAGCTGGACCGTGGCGCCTGGTGGCTGAACCCGGACGTCGATGTTGTCATAGCGAACCAATTGGCTCCAGGGGCCATTGCTCGCCAGGTACTCGGCGAATCTGGGAGGGACGTACACCGGCACCCCGCTCGCTCCCATCGATTCGTGGCCCAGAAACATGAGGCCGGTGTAATGGCCCATGTGCGGGTGAGTCAGAAAAATGCCTGCCAGACCCGGAGCTGCGCCGGTAGAGGGAGCCAGGCTGTCCAGCGTCCGCAACTGGGCGCGGAAATCTGGTGTGGCCTCGAACAGCCAGCGGTCACCGGTCTCGGGGTCGACGACCGCGAGCGATACCACCATCCGTTCCACCCCCCGATCCGGTGTCCCAGCTTGAGGCACGCCACCATCCTGGGCAATGCCCAGGACGACGAGGAAGGGGGGGGCTTTGGCGGCGAGGGCTGCGGGGGCAACGAGGGCAGTAACATCCCTACCGCCTGGCCGACTGACCGCCAGACCGCCTTGGCCTGCGCCTGCGGCGCTGGCGGCGAGCGCGGCGAGAGCGGCGAGGGCGGCGAGGGCGGCGGGGGTAGGGCCGGGCATCACTGATCTGCCGCGATGGAGTCCAAGCGTGCGTTACGGGCTGCCGCCGAGTCGGAGACATCGAGGGCGCCCTGTACACCGCGGGCGCCGGGGAGGCGAGATTGGCCGACTATGCTGTCGCGCTCGCGCTCGGTCCGCTCTTCGCCTTGGTCGCTAGATCCACTACAGGCTGCGGCCAGCAGGAGGCCGCTCACTATATGGAAAGGACGCATCGTCTCGCTCCGCATGGGTACGAGCACATGATGCGTCCCTAGGGGTACTCAGTCAACAGGGAATGCCAGGAATATCGAATGCCAGGAATATCGAATAACGAAGTCCGGTTCCCACTTCACTTCGTTATTTGTTATTTCTGGCGTTCGATATTCTTGGCATTCCCCGTGGCTCAGTTCATCGGGATCCAGTAGTTCGCCTTGATGGCGATGATATTCT
This sequence comes from uncultured Acidimicrobiia bacterium, assembly GCA_964196605.1. Classification (GTDB taxonomy): domain Bacteria; phylum Gemmatimonadota; class Gemmatimonadetes; order Gemmatimonadales; family GWC2-71-9; genus N074bin45. The sequence continues at coordinate 8,617 of CAXMUQ010000240.1, read as the reverse complement.
GGCCAGGTGCCGTGACGGCATTGAACAACCCGCCTGGTTCCAGCGGCGACCCGTCCGGCTGGAACCCGGACTTGTTCTGCTGCCACACAAAAAACACGGTGCTCCCAGGTGACCACTCCCAGCGCAATACCAGATTGCTGCGGAAGGATGTGATGTTGAAGTTGTCGTTAGGCAACGAGAACGCCGACCCTCCGTCGGTCACGTCGTAGCTTTCGGCCAGTCCGGTTTCTGAGTTGATCACGGGCGTGATGGTAGTGCCATCGGTGCCATAGGTGCGCAGGTCGCTGCTTCTGGCCGCCTCGAGTTCGCCGAAGTTCGTGTAGTTCCCGCTGGCTACGAACGGTTCGGCGTAGAGCTCGAGGCTCAATGTTGGCGTAAAGAGGTAGTTGATCCGAAACTGCGCCGAGATCTGGCTGAATTTGATGGTGGAGAAGATGTAACGTTTGTCGAATGTGGCCGCCGAGCCTTCATCCCGTAGGGTGTAGTACTGCCGACCGTTGTTTTGGGTGAAGAACGAGGGACCCACGGAAAATTGCAGTTGGGGGCTCGGTTGGACGCCGAAGTTGACGAAGGCGTTGACCGACTGGTTGTGGTTGACATCGCTCACGCCACCACCGATGGACCAATTGGTGTTGGCCGCCCGGTTGTTACCCCAGCGGAGACTGGCACGCCACCCGCCCACGTCGCCCATGAGGGGGCCGCCCCTGGTGAGGGCGTCGTTGAGCGTGGACGGCTGGTACGACAGATTGAAGTTGTTCCACATGTAGTTGTTCCACGTAACGTTGCCGCCCGTCCACAGCGCCGTGTTCTTGCGGATGCCGCCGAAGTTGAAACCTACGCTGGGGTTCATCCAGAAATTGTACCGCCGGAAGATTTTGCCGGGCTCGGTTTCACGGTAGTTAAGGAAGAACCAGCTCTGGATGTCGTCGGCCCGGCGGATGACGCCTATGTCGTTGAGTTCGAGACCCGGAGAATCAGCCCACACGCCGGTACCCCACAGCCAATGCTTGCCGGCGTTCTTGCTGGCCTGCAGCGACGCGCTGTAGCCGGTTAGGGACGTCCGGTTCGGGTCGAAGGTGACGTAGTTCTGGTCTGGCCGCTGATAGTATCTAGCACTCGCGGTCTGTACCGAGGCTATGGAGCTGGCGGAGCCGGCGATGTGGCTGAACCCTGCGTGGCCCCGGAACTCGTACTTGCCGCCCTGGAACCGCAAGGCAAAGTCGCCGCCGCCGGTAACGGCCCGCTCGTTAAGCGATGAACGCATCTCGAAGCTGTCGAAATTACGGCTGACGCCTGTCAAAGTGAGACCGGCGGTTGAGGCGTCGGCCCCAAATTCCTGTTGTAGGCGAAGAATGCCGTAGCCGGTCATTGGCTCGACTTCTCGCTGGTCGATTCCGCCGCCCGGCGTGGTGAAGCTGGCATACTCCCGCTGCGTCAATGCCCCCAGGGCACCAATCGACAGACCTGACTGCAGCCGGCCGGTCATCTTCGCGGCGCCGAGAATTGTCGTGATGTTTGGGACGTCGGTAAACTCTCCAGCAACCGACCCCTTGGGTTGTGCTCCTATCCTTCGCGAGTTGTAGTAGGACGGCATGTTGCCGCGGCCACGGAGGAGCTGATTTCCTTCGGTGAAGAATGGACGTCGCTCGGGGAATATCGTCTCAAACGCACTGAGGTTTACCTCCGCCGGATCCGCGTCTACCTGGCCGAAGTCGGGAAGTACCGTTGCATCCAGCGTGATGTTTGGCCCAAATCCCATCTTGAGGTTCCCACCAACGCGGGCCTGGACGTCCCGTGTGCTCTCGAAGGGATTCCCGTCCGCCACCAGTTCACTGCTGGTGACCGTGGCTTCCGACGCCACGAATGGCAGGAATTCCACCCGGCGTTTGGGCCTCAGGTCGTCCATCCCGTCCAGAGCACCGAATCGAGATGACCAGCCGTTCTCGTCACGGGGGACGTAGGACCAATAGATGCGTTCGTTTCGATTGGGAATGATGCGGGTGACGTTCAGGCCCCACACCGGCTGCCCCGCGTTGAAACGAAGCTGCGACAGTGGGATGGCCATTTCCGCCGTCCAGCCGAGGCTGTCGATCGTTGTCTTGGCATCCCACACCGGGTCGTAGGTCATGTCCCTGTTGGACTCGTTGTCACGCGGGCTGTACCAGTCCAATCGTACGCCCGCCGCCGTTACCGCAAAGGTGTAGGCGGTGCGCCGGTCGTTATACGTATCGAGAGAAACCCGGAGCATGGCCGCGTTGCCGTTGTCCTGGTCCTTGCGGGAAAACTGAGCTGCAATCGAGTCCGGATCGGCGTACATCCGGGCACCCACATATAGCACTCCGTCGTCGAACAGAAACGCGACTTCGGTTCGCTCACTCGGTTCCGCTCCTTCAGTCGGGTCCTTCTGGATAAAATCCGAAATGAACGTAGCCTGCTGCCACGCCAGTTCATCCAAGGTGCCATCGAACGACACTCCCGAGGGTCCCATTCTGGACGCTTCGGCCAACTTGGCGTTTCCGGCCGGAACCAGGTCCGTGCGGGTCCTGGCGTTGGCCGAGCCCTGTGCGCCGAGTGACCCGGCGGTAGCGGCTACTACGAGGATTGCCACCGAAGCTATCCGCGCAGCGCCGTTGAATCGAAGCGATACCAACGTCTTGTCGAGCGACTGCCGCATCGTGCCCCGAGTCCGTTCAGCGGTTTGTGTGGCGTTTCACACTATTTGACAGCGGCCGGGGGCAGGTGGTTGCACGGTGCCCTCAAACTGGCCAACCCCCATCTTACGAAGGCAGGTCTCGGAGGGTTTCTGGCTTAGGGGTGCGGGTGGGGTTTTGGGATGTCGTGAATCCTGAAAATCGCCTAGGAACCCTTTTGGGCTGGGCTCCGTAGGATACGCAGCATATGACTCCAACTTCGAGGAATCTCCGTGAACAAGACATTCGCACCTGCTGCCTTGGCCCTGTTGCTGGCCCTCCCCGTGGGTCCATTGACCGCCCAGGAAGAACCGGCCGAGTCCCGGGCCGCAGCTGAGGCCCGTCCCCAAGCCGCCCCGGCCGACGTAGAGTCGATCGACGCTATCGTTCTCGCGGTCTACGATGTTATTTCCGGACCCGCGGGTGAAAAGCGAAACTGGGATCGCATGCGGTCGCTGTTCATCGACGGCGCTCGGCTAATCCCGACCGGTCGACGCCAAGACGGCAAGGGCGGGCACCGGGTCATGACGGTGGATGACTACATCACCGGCTCCGGTTCGTGGCTCGAGGAGAATGGCTTCTTCGAGACCGAGGTCAGTCGCCGGACCGACCGGTTCGGCAACATCGCCCAGGTCTTCACCACCTACGAATCACGCCGCGCCGCTGACGACGCCGAGCCGTTCATGCGGGGCATCAACAGCTTCCAGTTGTGGAACGACGGCGATCGGTGGTGGGTGGTAACGATCTTCTGGGAAAATGAGACGCCTGGTACTCCGATTCCGGCAAAGTATCTGGACTAGGGAATGCCAAGAATATCGAATGCCAGGAATATCGAATAACGAAGTGAACTATGAACTCCACTTCGTTATTCGATATTCCTGGCATTCACCCAAGCCCATAGTATTTGATCAGGTGCGAGACCACGAGCTCGTCCTCCCGGGTGAATCCCACGAACCGAAGTCCCGTGTCCCAGAAAGCCGGATTGACGTCCGGCTTGCTCCAGATACTGCGGGCTCCCACCTCCCAAGCCTCTGATTCGAACAGGCCCGGGGGCAGGTCCATACGCAGGTCGAACTCGGCATCGGTGGGGAGCGGCGCTTCGCTGATCAGCATCATCCCCACCGCTGTGACGTCCACCAGATGGCCCACCAGATCGCCGGTCGCGCGATCGAATACCCGCAGATAGTAGATGAGATGGCGTCGCTTGAGCGAGCGGTGTATTCCCACGGATTGCCAGCCGGTTGAGTAGAGCCACAGAGACAGCGAACATGGTGCTTGACAGGGGTCCGTCCAAGTGCTAAATAACCAGCACGCTGCTGCAATTTTAGCATAAGCCGATTGCCACCAGCGGAAACCCACGTCCGTAGGGAAGACATGATGACTCCTGGCACACCCCCGAAATTGTCACGGCGAGAACGGCAGATCATGGACATCCTCTACCAAAGGAGCTCTGCCACCGTGTCCGACGTCATGGCTGCGCTGCCCGATCCCCCGAGCTATTCGGCGGTCCGGGCCACGCTCCGGATTCTGGAAGACAAGGGACACGTCATGCACTCGGAGGATGGGCCGCGCTATGTCTATTCCCCAGCCGTGTCGCCCGATCAGGCAAGCCGCTCGGCGCTGTCTCACTTGCTGAAGACGTTTTTCAACGGGTCTGCCGAGCAGGCCGTAGTGACGCTGCTGCAGATGTCTGATACTGAACTGTCGGATGACGAGATCGACCGGTTGGCGGCCAAAGTCCGTGCTGTGCGCCAGGAAGGGGAGCAACCATGACTTCGATAACTGTAGGGGCCGTCTACACTTCTCTTGCAGCTGTTATTCCCGGGTTTCCGGGAACGGTAGTCAAGAGCACCCTCTTGCTGGGAGTGGTACTGGGGATTGCCGGTCTGATGCGCCGCATGCCGGCGTCCGCCAGGCACCTGGTGTGGAGCATGGGGATCCTCGGGGCGTTGCTGATCCCGGTTCTTTCACAGACCATCCCGCAGCTCCCGGTTTTGCCGGCAGCACCGCGCCAAACGGTGACAGCTCTTCCTTCGTCAATGCCAACGGTATCTCCCGGCGTCCTCGAGCCCGTGTCGAGTAGCGACATCAAGGCTGCGGGCGGAGGGGCGGAAACTACGTCCGCGAACGGCACCAAGGCGGGTGTGTTTTTCGGTGCCACTGGCGAGGAGGCTCCGGCCACACCGGAGTCAACCTCACTGTGGAACACTCACGCAATAGTACGCGCAGTAGTGATCGTTTGGTTGGCCGGTGCCGTTGGTCTGATCGGCTGGATCCTACTCGGAATGTTTTTGGTCAGTCGCATTGTCCGCCAAGGCGCGCCGCTGCGCGACTATCGCTGGGTGCAACTGCTGGGCGGCGTTAGTGAAGACATGGGTGTGGTGGCTCCGGTGCGGTTGGTGCGGAGCAACGCGCTTCCCATGCCGGTGACCTCCGGTGTAGTACGCCCGGTAGTGATTCTGCCGGAAGGTTCGGAGGAGTGGGACCAGGATCGGCGGCGGGCTGTGTTGATGCATGAGCTGGCACACGTGCGCCGCCACGACCTGGTTTGGCACATGCTCGCCCGGGTTGCCTGTGCGCTCTACTGGTTCAATCCGCTGGTATGGTACGCGGCACGCAAGCTCAGAGCGGAGAGCGAACGGGCGTGTGACGATCTGGTATTGAACGCCGGCACTCAGGCATCGGACTACGCAGACCACCTGCTGCAGATCGTCCGCTCGGCCGGCTCATCACGAACTCCAGCAACGGCGGTTCCCATGGCACAACGATCTGAATTCGAAGGACGATTGCTCGCGATTCTGGATTCCGGCGTCAAGCGGCACGGACTGACATTGGCCCGTGGCCTCGGAATCGTATTGGCGGTGGCAGTGTCGACAATCCCGCTGGCGGCACTCGGCCGTGCGCCGCAAGTACCGGCTCAGCCTGAGCCTGCGGTCTCGCTCGTCGACCCAACATCCAACGCGGTCGACAGCACTCCGGTCGCCACTCTGCCCACGCCTGAGTCGGATTCCCCGATCGAGCGTGAGATGATCACAGTCGGCCGGTCCGACGACTTGTCGCCGGAAACTCCCGATGCTGAGCGCAAGGCCAAGCCGGAGGAACAGTCCTCGGTACAGCAGGCCGGGGTGGATCCCGTGGCCGCCTTGATCGTTGCCCTCGACGATCCCGATCGGGGGGTCCGCATGGCCGCCTTGGAAGCCTTGGCAAGAATGGAAGACTCCCGCGCGCTGCCGGGCGCGACGCAGGCGCTGGGGAGCGAGGATCCCGCCATGCGTGTGGCCGCGCTCCAAGTGTTGTCGCATATGGGCGATCCTCGTGCGCTTCCAGCCACGCTGCCGCTGCTGGAGGATCCGGACCGCCGGGTACGTGTCGCTGCCGCCGAAGCTGTCGGTGAGTTTCAGGATTCGACCGCCATCGCGGCGTTGTCCAAAGCGCTCAGGGACGATGCCGATCCCGAAGTCCGCAAGACCGCCGCGTGGGCACTGGGAGAGATCGATGATTCCCGGGCGGTGCCCGTCCTGATGGCAGCCCTCAGCGGGGATACCAGCGCCGAGGTTAGAGCTACCGCCGCGTGGGCTTTGGGTGAGATCGAAGATCCCTCAGCGCTGGACGCTCTGGGCGCCGCGGTTCGGGATGAAAACACCCAGGTCCGGCGGCAGGCCATCGAGGCTATCGGAGAAATCGACGACCGCCGCGCCGTCCCAGTGCTGATTCCCCTGTTGGACGATGCCGATCCCGAGGTTCGCAAGCTGGCGGTCTGGGCACTGGGCGAGTTGGCGGATCCAGCCTCGGTCGACGCTCTGGGTAAGGCCACGCTGGACTCCAATGCCGAAGTGCGCCGCACGGCGGTACGCGCTCTGGGCGAAGTGGAAGATCCCCGCGCGCTCGATTACCTGATTGTCACGTTGCGGGACAGCGACGCGGAAGTTCGTGGCTACTCGGCCTGGGCACTTGGTGAAATCGAAGACGTACGGGCGCTCGATGCTCTGGTCGCCGCCGTGAGGGACGAGAACGCCGAAGTTCGCTCGCAGGCGGTTCACGCTTTGGGTCACTTGGAAGACCCCCGGGCCGAAGCGGGCTTGTCTGTGGCACTGACCGATGAGCACGTCGACGTCCGCGTGCAAGCGGCCGACGCCCTGGGCGATCTCGACCTGTCCGTGGCCCCACCGGCTCTGATCGCGGCCATGAATGATGCGTCGCCCGAAGTTCGGAAAGTTGCGGCCCATTCGCTCGGCAATATCGGAGACCCTGCGGCAACTGACGCCCTGGCCGCCGGCGTCAACGACCAGAATCGGGACGTGCGCCTGATGAGCCTTCAAGCGTTGGGCGAGATGGGGACCCAACGGTCGCTGGAGATCCTTGTTCAGTCGATGAGCAGCGAAGATCCCGAAGTGCGCAGAGTAGCAGCCCGCATGCTGGGTCGAAGAGGAGATCGCTAGCGTGCCCCCGACGTCCTACAGGATGGGCTTGGTGACCGGCGGATTCCTTACGGCGCTGGCCATTCTCGCCATGGCCGCGTTGCCGGGTGCCATTGGGGATACCAGGCCGCCGGGGAGCCAGGTGCCCCAGCGCACGAATGACCTCGCCATGGTGCAGACCGTGCTGGCTGAAGCCCGCGGGGCAAGCCCATTGATGTGTGAAATGGCCGCCGGCGCCATGCGGGGAAATTTCTGGTGGAGCAACCGCGAACCGGTCGATGATGATGTCCGCGAAGTGCTCAAATGGGTCAGGCGTGACCCAAGTGACCTGGCCGTGGTGCCGGTGCTGGCCGAAGCAATGTCCGACTCAGATCCGTGCGTGGCTCGTACCGGCTCACGACTCCTGGGCCGGATGGAGCATGTCCAGGCCAATGACCGCCTGTTGGCGGCCCTGCGTGATACGTCGGCGCAGGTAAGGGAAATGGCGGCGCTGGGTCTGGGAGTTGCCGAACCAGACGCCGCGCTCGCGCCGCTGATCGACGTGTTGTCCGGCGATCCCGGTCCGCGTGTCAGGGTAATGGCCGCGTGGGCACTAGGAGAGTTGGAGAATCAGGAGGCAATCGAATCGCTGTCAATGGCGCTCAAGGACGGTCCGGTGCCGCTCCGGCGGGCGGCGGCCTCCGCGCTTGGCGAAATCGAGCGACCCGAGGCGGTCCCGGCGCTTATCCAGGCCCTCGACGACTCTGACGCTACTGTCCGGACCCAAGCAGCGTGGGCCCTGGGAGAAATCGAGGACCATTCAGCTGTCGAGGCTTTGAGCCGGACCTTATTGACCGACCAGGTCTCCGTTGCGCGGGTGGCAGCGGCCCGGGCCCTGGGGGCTATTGAGGAATAGCATGAAGATTGGGCGGGGAGCAGCTCGAGGCCCCGCTCCTCCCGCCATTTGTAGTAATTGCGTCCCGCCGTCGACCCACCCATTTTCAGGTCACGTCCGATTGATGAACTCATGCCGCCAAGCGGCATTTTTTTCCTGCTCGTTCGTCTCCATGGGTAGGTTCATACAGGGGTATGACTACGAGTACAGTGCTTCATTTCGGCGGCGCTCGACTGATCCTGGGCAGCGGGGTCCTCGCCGCCCTCGCTCTTACAGGCTGCAGCGACGATCCCGTTTCGGTCGATCCAATCGCCACGATTTCCAAGACGAGCTCCACCGACAACTTGCAGGTGGATGCCGGGAGTGTCGTCCCGCGGTCACCTGAGGTGACGCTCCTCAGGGCCAGCGGAGCAAAGGCCGTTGGTGAGACGGTCACCTTCACAATCGAAGGGGGTGGTGGGGTTTTGGACGGAGCGGTGGCGGTGACCGACAGCCGTGGCACCGCCCGGCCACGAACGTGGACGCTGGGTCAGGTAGCGGCCCAGAGCTTGGTCAAGGCCACGGCCAACGGTATTGAAGTGACCTTCTCGGCCATTGGTGTCGCCGGGCCGGCCGCCACGGTGTCGATCTCCGGG
>CAXMUQ010000239.1:0-9416 GCA_964196605.1 uncultured Acidimicrobiia bacterium | reverse complement strand
CAGGGGGAGTACAGCGGATAGCCTGGGATTCGTTTGAGGCCCTGCTTTCCATATTTAGGGAGTTTCTGCTGGCATCGGCGACCCACCGCCCAGAAGTACCAACCAGCGCCCCGTGGCCCAACGCCACGGGGCGTCTTGCCTTAATAATGGCCTACTTCAGAGTCAATCCAGGGTACTGTCTAACTAACGTCTGATTAATTCACGTTGATATCTAGACAAATGCTTGACATTAATCCGATCTCGTCATAGATTGTTCCACGCAAGTTAGACAACGACGGCGTCCGACTGGCGGACCGTCACCAACCTGTAGGACGCATCAAGGAGATACGAGATGGTCAAGGTACTTTCGGGACTCATGCTGGCGGTCATGGCTACGGCAGGGTGCAGCGATGATTCTGCACCATTAGCTCCAGCGCCGGCAAACGCATCGGTATACGTGCTGCATGGCATCAACGGCACCGACCTCCAGGCGGCTGCCGAACTCCCAGTCGATGTGTCGGTCGATGGCGCCTGCACATTGACGAATTTCCAGTTCAAGAGTGTCGCTGGACCGCTGGCGTTGCCGCCCGGTACCTACGCCATTGCCATCTCACTCGCCAACGCGACGACGCCGTGCAGCAACCAGGCGGTGATCAACGCCAGCGTGCCGGTTACGGCAGGCATCAATGCCACCATCGTGGCCCACCTGGCCAATCAGGGTGTCCCCACCGCGTCGGTGTTCGTCAACGAGTTTTCGGCCACGTCGCCTGAAGTGTTTGCCCGGCACACTGCGGATTTCTCGGCGGTGGATGTCGCCGTCGACCCCGGGACCCCCGGGCAGGTGTCCTTTGCCGGTCTGACCAACGGCAATCAGGCCGGCGGCGGGCTGGGAGCCACCGGGACCTACCGGGTAACCATCGCCCCGGCCAACACGACGACCTACGTGTACGACCAGATGCTGCAATTGGCCAACGGCACGTTCTACGCGGCATACGCCGTGGGCACACCGGCCAACAACACGTTTGAAGTGGTCCTTCAGGCCATTCCGCAGTAACAACACCCGCAACCCATCCCACCATCGTGTTGTCGGCGGATCCGCATTCTGGGTCCGTCGGCAATGTTTTTTTGGCCTCGGCCGACCGGTTCAACCGCAGTGAGTGAACGGCGCCGAGGCCTAGCGTGGTGCGTGGCTACGAGTCCGTGATTTGAAGGAACAGGAATCACCTGGGACCACATGGTCGCGTCGCGTGTCCCCTCGTCACTATTATTGCCGACGTGCCTTCACCAACAGGGAATCTGCTCGCAGCACGTCAACTGCCACCCGGTTCATTGGGCCGTCCGGTGATCGGCGAATCGATCGCCTTCGCCAAGGACCCGGTGGCATTCGTCAACGAGCGGCGCGAGCGCTACGGCCCCGTGTTCAAGACCCATCTCATCGGGTCCAAGACGGTGTTCTTGACCGACGCCGGCGCCAACCAGTGGATCTTCGCCGGCGAAGGCGACTACCTCGAGAACAAGTGGAACAGGAGCACCCGCCGGCTTTTGGGCGACCAGTGTACGGCGATGTTGACCGGTCCGGAACACACCGAGCGGCGCCGACTCCTCATGCCGCACTTCCGTCACAGCGCCATGCGGTCATTCGGCCCCACCATGCAGTCGATCGCCACCCGGCACTTCGATGCCTGGACGTCGCAGCATCGCGAAATCGTGCTGATTGATGACATGCAACGCTTGGTATTCGAGTTGATCGTGACGCTATTGCTGGGCGATGATCCCAAGGTCGACATCCATCACCTGAGCCGGCTGTTTCGTCGCTGGACCGCAGGCATCTCGGCGGTGCCAGTGAATTGGCCATTCACCACCTACCACCGGGCCCTCAGGGCCAACGTGCAGCTTCAAAAGGCCATCGATCGGATCGTCTCGGCGCGAAGGCAGCTCCCCGAGCAGCCCGCCGACCTGCTGGGTTCGCTGCTCTCGGTGCGAGATGGCGACGGACGGCCCCTGTCACAAGAAGCCGTGGTCCATGAGATCCACAACCAATTGTTTGCCGGTCACGACACCACCGTTACGGTGATGGCCAACCTCATGCTGCAGCTGGCGCAACACCCCGAACAGCTGGTTCTGGTGCAGGAAGAACTACGGACGGCGGACCTGGCCGACCCCTTGGACCTGGACCGGCTGCGCGAGGTACCGCGACTCAATGCCGCGCTCGACGAGAGCATGCGGTCGGTGACACCGGTACAGGTCACCTTCCGCCGCATGCTGCGGGACATGGACTACGCCGGCTTTCGCCTCCCCAAGGACTGGACCGTGTGTCTGGCCATCGCCGGTACTCACCACAAGCCCGAGGTCTGGCAGGACCCGGACCGGTTCGATCCGGAGCGCTGGTGCCCGGCCCGGGCCGAACAGAATCTCGAGACCCACAGCTACATCCCCTTCGGCGGCGGTCCGCGAATGTGCTTGGGGGCCAACTTCGCCTATGCCGAGATGCGGGTGATGCTGGCGTTGCTGGCGCGGGACTATCGCTGGGTGTTGGTCGAGGGGCAGGACTTGTCGTATCGGACGTTGCCGTTTCCCAGGCCGCGCAGCGGTATCCGCGTTCGGTTCTCTCGGCTGGGGTAGCCCATCGTTGACTCAACGGTGGATCCTACGGCCACGGTGCCCGTTGCCGCCAACGGTTTGCCGGGCCAGGCGAGCCGGATGGTGAGGTGGGGGACGCCCACGGTTCGTGCCAGCCAGCCACCCATACGGTGCGGGGCGATCTCGGCCGTGAGCCACCCGACCAGGATTCGGAGCGTCACCCCGGTCCGGTCCGAAGCCAGCGCTATCGCCGCCACGCGCCGTCGGCGCTCCCTACGGGAAGTACTGCGCCACCACGCCATCAACGATACCACAGCCCGGCTCCCCCTGACCCGGATCTTGATCACCTCGCCGTCGCCGATACGCTGGGGCACTTCACTGGTCTGACTGGGCCTGGACTTGGTCCTCCTTCATAGAATGGGCAACCATTGGCGAACACTCCCAAGGTCAACTGGCGTCTATTGTTTGTCAAGCTATGTCTCGGTGTAGATCCACTCGAATAGTGAGCAATTCATGCCGCGCCACTTGGTTATATGGCTATGTTACATAGTTTTACATGATCTTACTGAGACATTTGACAAAGTTAGACATCTAGTTGACAAAGCGTCGTTCGCACGATATATTGGCCTCATGAGAGATGACTCATGTGTCTGTTGTTCAATCGGGCCCGGGGCGATGCCCCCGCAGCAAGTCCCAGGGAGAAGTGACCTTGGCTGAGGTGCCGGGCTGGCTTGGTGAGAGGCGTTCGGCCTGGCGCTACCGCGGGGCGGATCGTCCGGCGGAGGCTGTGGTGCCGGGGCCCGGGCAAGAGTCTGTGTGGGACTACCCGCGCCCCCCGGTGCTCGAGCGGGACGCAAGACTAGTGGAGGTGCGGCTCGGCCAGGTGCTCATCGCCCGAACCAAGCGTGCCATCCGGGTGCTGGAGACCGCCAGTCCCCCTACCTTCTACCTCCCGCCGGAGGACGTGCACCCTACAGTGCTGGTGCCCGCCGCCGGCGCATCCATGTGTGAGTGGAAGGGCACGGCCGGCTACTGGAATGTGGTCGTCGCCGACCAGACCATCAGCGGTGCCGCCTGGTCGTATCCCGAGCCATTTCCTGAATTCGTCCACATCGAGAAATACCTGGCGTTCTTTCCGGCCAAGGTGGAGTGCTACCTGGCCGGCGAGCGGGTCACCCCCCAGCCCGGTGAATTCTATGGCGGCTGGGTCTCGTCGGAGATCGTCGGCCCCTTCAAGGGCGATCCCGGGAGCGCCTCGTGGTAGCCCAGCCGCAGTTCGCCGGACGGCGCGTGCTGGTCGTCGGTGCTACTGGCAGCGTCAGGGGCAGGGTCCGGGCATGATCACCGTTTCGGGGTTGGCCAACGTCTCGGTTCGGTCGGAGACGGGCGAGAGCCTGCCGCTGGGTAACTTCTGGCGGGATTCTCGTGCCTTGTTGATCTTCCTGCGGCATTATGGCTGACTCTTCTGCCGCGAGCAGGTCGCGCAGGTGCGCGACGCGACACCTCAGATTCTCGATACCGGGACGCGCCCGGTACTCATCGGCCATGGACCTGCGGAACATCTGCCTGATCTTCGCCGAGACCTCGACATCCCCCACGAGTTGATCACGGTGACCGATCCCGAGCGTTCGGCCTACCGTGTGGCCGGTTGGCAGCGGTCAGCCGGCAGCGTCTTTTCGATCCGGGCGCTCCTTGCCGGAGGCCGGGCCTGGTCGAGTGGCGCCCGTATCTCCGGCTTGCTGGGAGACCCGCTCCAGCTAGGCGGAGTGCTGGTGGTGAACCCCGACGACAGCGTGACGTACCAGTACCCCAGCCGCCACGCTGGCGATCATCCCTCGACCGCCAGCCTGTTGGCTGCTCTAATCGAATGATATCCCGCTTCTTCTGTGCCGGACCTCAGGAACGCACAACCCCTCAGGGCCGCCCGACGGTTCGGCTGCTGCCCAAAGGAGCAACGATGAGATTTCATGGCTTCATGCTCGGCGTGATAATCGCCGCGCCACTATCGGGGCAACAGCCCTCAGAAGGGGGTTCCGACATGCACGCCTCATACCCCATCGTGTCGTTCGACGCAGATGACCCAATCGAGTGGGTCGCCATTCACGACAACGTCATGGGCGGGATGTCCAACGGTAGTTTGGTTCGAACCGAGGAGGGTACGGGAATGTTCACCGGGGAACTGTCCCTGGAGAACAACGGTGGCTTCGCCTCAGTGCGTGCGATACCGGATTGGCCGGACTTGTCGTCGGCGCGTGGACTCGAGATTCGCGTGCGGGGCGATGGTCGCCGTTACCAGCTCCGTCTTCGGATGGATCAGCGCTTAGACGGCGTCGCCTACACGGCCACCTTCGACACCGAACCGGGCGAATGGTCGACGCACCGGATCGCCTTCGAGGATTTCCGAGCTACCTACCGTGGCCGAACGCCCCGGGACGCGGCTCCGCTCGAGCCATCAAGTATCCACCAACTGGGGTTGCTCATCGGTGACAAACGGGCCGGGACGTTCGCCGTGGAAATCGACTGGGTCCGACCCTGGCGGGACGCGGCTGGTCTGTAAAGCTTGCTTGCCGTCATCAGCTAACCGGTCCCTGGCTCGTGGTTCGAAACCGACGGGGCCATGTCCAAGTTCCTTTGGGGCTTCGGTCAGAGGCAGGCGGAGGTTGCCGTCGGGAACGGCGCCTAGGCCGGCGAGAGACGCCCCAGCAACGGTGGCAGTGCCTCCAGGCTCTCGAGGGCATGCACACCGGGGCCGTTCTCAGCGTTCGATGCCACGCCCCCGATGATCAGCGCCGTGTCGGGTGGTAGGAGCCGCCGGATTTCGGTGATGGCCCCCGAGACTTCAGTCTCTGGGTACACCACGCTCAACGCCACGGCGGTGGCGCGCACATCACGCGCGGCGGTGGCGATGTCCTCGACCGGAAGATCCGCGCCGAGGTACACCACACGCCAGCCTTCCATAGCGGCGGTGGCCGCTGCCATCATGGCGCCGAGCTCGTGCCGCTCGCCACTGGGGGTGGCGACTACCACGATGGGGGCGGTCCCGTTGGTGGCTGTTTCCTGCAGCACCCAAGAGAGCACCCGGGTGATGGAGCCGGACGCCAGGTGTTCGTGCGCCGTGCTGATCTGACCGTTGTGCCATCGGTCGCCGATTTCATGGATCAGCGGGATGAGCACCTGATTGACCAGCTCCCAGGTGCCAAACACCACCGCGGCGCGGCGCAGGCTGTGTTCCAGGTTGGTGGAGTCGAGGACATTCACGTAGTTCCAGCACATGGCGATGGCCTCGCCGGGCTCGAGCGCCAAAGTGCCATCGCCGGCTGCTGCCGCGGGAGCCGCGTACTCCTCCACTTCGCGGGCCATGGCTCGCAGTTCTTCGTCGTTGAGTCCCGCCACCATCCCGATCGGATGCCCGGCGGCCATGGCTCGCTGAATCAGGAAGAACCGCTCGATGTCGGCGTCGCTGTAGAGCCGCCTGCCGCCGTCCGAGCGGCCCGGCGTGACCGCGCCGTAGCGGCGTTCCCATGCCCGCAGCACATGCGGGCTCAGGCCGGTCCGCTGGGCCACGACTCGCATGGGGTGCCGGGGTTCGTTGATGTGTTCCATACCAACAATATTAGCAAATGTCTAGTAATTGTCAATCTATTCTTGTCTAAGAGTTGACGATACTTAGACAATCGCGTACTTTGTTATACAAGAAATAGACACTTCTACTGTCGGTGAGGAACACGAATCCATGACCAGGCTTGCCAACCCCTGTATCACGAGCGAACCTAACGGACGAGGCACCATTGACTGAGGTGACCCAGCTCCCCCGCGGGGTTCGCTTGCTTGCCCGGTCGCTGGTCGTCGACCGGCCGCGAGACGAGGTGTTCCAGTTCTTCGCCACCGCCGAAAACCTGGGCGTCATTACCCCACCGGAACTCAGCTTCGAGATCCTGACGGGCCTGCCCATCCATATGAATGAAGGCACCCGCATCGACTATCGCATCCGGCTTTACGGCATCCCTATGACATGGCGGACTGTGATCGACCGGTGGGACCCACCGTTCTTCTTCCAGGATACCCAGCTGGAAGGACCGTACCGTACCTGGATACACCGGCACGAGTTCCACGACTTGGGTGTGGCGACCCGGGTGGTCGATCGCGTCTGGTATCGCTTGCCCGTGCTCGGTCCCCTCAACGCCATGGTGCATCCGCTGGTGCGCCGACAGTTGGACCAGATCTTCGACTACCGGGCCGACGCCGTCAGGCAGGCGTTCGACCGGTCGAGCGTGTCGTGACGGCCACCGCGGTGCCTGCGCCGTCCCAATCGGTCCCGCGGGACGATGCCCGGGCTCATGCCGTGGTCATCGGATCCGGGTTCGGCGGGCTGGCGGCAGCAATCCGATTGGGTGTGCGCGGCTATCGCGTGACGGTGCTGGAACGGCTCGACCAACCCGGTGGGCGTGCCCGGGTGCATCAACAGGACGGCTTCACCTTCGATGCCGGGCCTACGGTGATCACCGCGCCTTTCCTATTAGAGGAGTTGTGGACACTGTGCGGGCGGCGCATGGCCGACGACATCGATCTCCGGCCGGTCGACCCGTTCTACCGCATTCGGTTCGATGACGGCGAGACGTTCGAATACACCGGATCGTCCGAGGCGATGTGCCGGGAAGTAGCCAGGTTCTCACCGGAGGATGTGGCGGGATACCAGGCGTTGGTCGAGGCGAGTGAGCGTATCTTCGGCGTCGGTTTCGAACGTTTGGCACACGTGCCCTTCTCCAACTTCGGCGACATGGCACGCATCGTCCCCGACATGGTCAAGCTGGAGAGCTACCGGTCGGTGTTCGGCTACGTCTCGCGTTTCATCCGCGACGAGCGGTTGCGCACGGTGTTCAGTTTCCATCCGCTGTTGGTGGGCGGCAATCCGTTCAGCACTACCTCGATCTATGCGCTGATCGCTTACCTGGAACGCAAGTGGGGAGTCCACTTCCCCATGGGCGGCACCGGCGTGCTGGTCCGCGGCCTCGTCGAACTGATCACCTCCGTGGGCGGGACCATCCGATATGGCGCCACGGTCAATCGGATCCTCACCGAAGGCGGCCGCGCAACCGGCGTCTCGCTGGATTCGGGAGAGATGATTCCCGCCGACATCGTGGTGTCCAATGCCGATGCGGCGTGGACGTATCAGCAACTGCTGCCGCCCGCCAACCGGACCCGCTGGACCGACCGGCGGCTGAAACGTGCCCGCTACTCCATGGGCCTCTTCGTGTGGTACTTCGGCACCGACCGCACGTATCCCGACGTGGCCCACCACACCATTCTCCTCGGGCCACGCTACCGCGAGTTGTTGCGCGACGTATTCGACCGCAAGCACCTGGCGGACGACTTCAGTCTCTATCTTCACCGACCGACCGCCACCGATCCCTCGTTGGCGCCGGCCGGATGCGACGGCTTCTACGTCCTGTCGCCGGTTCCGAACCTCGAGAGCGGCACCGATTGGCCGGCTGTCCAGGAGACCTATCGCCAGCGCATTGCCAACGCCCTGGAGGCGACGGTGCTGCCGGGACTGACGGACCATCTGGTCACCTCACGGGTGACTACGCCGCAGACCTTCCGCGACGACCTGCTGTCGGTGCACGGCGCCGGCTTCAGTCTGGAGCCGATCCTCAGGCAGAGTGCCTGGTTCCGGCCGCACAATCGCTCGGAGGAGGTCCGTGGACTGTACCTCGTCGGGGCAGGTACCCATCCCGGGGCAGGCGTCCCCGGCGTCCTTTCGTCGGCTCGCGTGTTGGACAGCGTGGTGCCCGATCCGCAATCACGCATGCGAGCACACAATGGATAATCACCAGGACCTGCAACACTGCCAAGCCATCTTGCGGGAAGGCTCCAAGAGTTTCGATGCCGCGTCACGGCTCTTTCCCCAACACCTGCGCCAGGCGCTGGCGCCGGTTTACGCCTTCTGTCGCGAGGCGGATGACGCGGTGGATGAGGCGCCCGCCACGGCGGCGACCCTGACCGCGCTCGACCGGCGATTGGATCAGGTGTACGCCGGCACGGCCACCGACCCGGTGGACCGCGCCTTCGGTGAGGTGGTCCAACGGAACGACATCCCGCGCGCCGTGCCCCAGGCGCTGCTCGACGGGTTCGCTTGGGAAGTGGAGGGCAGATCCTACGACAGCCTTGGTGACGTGGAGGCCTACGCCACCCGGGTGGCCGGCACGGTCGGCGCGATGGTGTCCCTGGTGCTCGGTCGGCGCGACCCCGAGACACTGGCGCGCGCGTGCGATCTCGGCGTGGCCATGCAGCTCACCAACATCGCCCGTGACGTTGGTGAAGACGCCCGCATGGGGCGGCTGTATCTGCCGCGCGACTGGATGCGAGAGGAGGGCGTCGATCCGGATCTCTGGCGCGCCAATCCGCGTTTCGAACCCGGCATCAGCCGGGTGGTGGCCCGCCTGCTGCAGCGCGCCCGGGTGCTGTACGGCTGGGCCGATGCCGGCATCGCCCGTCTGCCGCGCGACGCCAGGATCGGGGTGCGTGCCGCCCGGCTCATGTATGCCGCTATCGGCGATCGCATTGCCGGGGCCGGTTTCGATTCGGTCACCCAACGTGCCTACACGCCCTGGACCCACAAGCTTACCTTGGCCATGCGCGCCGTCCCGGCACGCTGGTGGGTGGCGAACCGACCTGAACAACTGGGTCGCTGCACCTCGGCCGCCGCCCAGTTCCTGGTCACCGCCGTGGCCGGCAATGGAGCGGCCCCTTCGAAGGCGCCGACGATCTACCTTCCCGCTCGCACACCGCGGAAGGAACGCATCGAGGCATCCCTGCGGCTGGCCGTGGGAGGGCTGACCCATGAGGGGTGCCCGCCC
>CAXMUQ010000238.1:0-4488 GCA_964196605.1 uncultured Acidimicrobiia bacterium | reverse complement strand
GGCTTCGATGCCGTGACAGCTGAAGCAATATTCCGCGAACAACCGTTTTCCTTTTTCGACCTCCTCCGATGTGACGGCCAGTTCGAACGTGGGCTCGGCGATCGGGGGCAGCGGTGGCCCAGGCTCGGGAAGGGTAGCGCTCCCGTCGAGCGCAAATACCAAGAGGCGGCCCGGTCCGACGCTTCCCCCGCCCATCCCGGTGTTCAGCAGCACTTCCGGCCCCCCCCAGCCGGATAGCACGGCGATATACTGGGTCCCGTCGACCGCGTAGCTCACCGGCGCCGCGGCAATCCCGGTCTCATGCTGGAACTGCCACAACACTTCCCCATCGTTGGCGTTGTACGCCCGGAAGTGTCCGTCTGCGCGTCCCTGGAATACCAGTCCGGCAGCCGTCGACAGTGTCCCGCCACTCATGGGCTGGGGGTGCTCCACGCGCCAGACTTCGCGCTGGGCCACCGGGTCCCACGCGACGAGCCGGCCCGTAATGGCCGTCTCTTCGCCGGTCGTGGGCCCGTCGTATAGGAAGTCGCCCGCTACGTTGTAGCGGCGCCTGTCATACTCCCAGTCGTCATTCACTGCGTAGAGCATCGAATTTTCGGAGACCGGAAAGTATACCAGCCCCGTCTCTGGACTGTACGACATCGGGTGCCAACTGTGTGACCCGGACGGCCCGGGTGAGACGTGCACGCCACCATCGAGCGTGCGCGCAGCCGGGTTCTCGATCGGCCGTCCTTCGGGCGTGAGCCCCGACGCCCAGGTGATGTTCGCAAACGCTTCGCCCGACAGGAATTCGCCGGTCTCTCGATCGATCACATAGAAGAACCCGTTCTTGGGCGCCTGCATGATCACCCGGCGCTCGCGTCCGTCTATCTGGAGTTCGGCGAGCATGAGTGGCTGGGTGGCGGTGTAGTCCCAGTTGTCGCCGGGCGTCGTCTGGTAGTGCCAAACGTACTCGCCGTCCGACGCGCGCACGGCCAGGATTGACGACAGGTAGAGGTTGTCGCCGCCGTCCGGGCTGCGGATCCGTGAGTACCAGGGCGAGCCGTTGCCTACCCCGATATAAACGAGGTCGAGTTCGGGGTCGTAGACGATAGCGTCCCAGGCGGTGCCTCCTCCGCCGGCCTGCCACCAGTCGCCGGACCAGGTCTCGGCGGCCTCAGCCATCCGCTCGTTCTCGTGCCCATTTGCGGGGTCACCTGGCACGGTGTAGGTGCGCCAGTCGAGTTCGCCGGTCACGGCGTCGTACGCCGAGACGTAGCCGCGGACGCCGAACTCCGCTCCGCCGTTGCCGATGAGGACCTTGCCGTCGGCGATTCTGGGCGCGCCGGTGATGGTGTACGCCTGGCCCTCGGGCGTGGTCTGAGTCTCCCACGCCAGCTCACCAGTCGCGGCTGTCACGGCCACCAACCGGCCGTCGATGGTCCCGGCGTAAACCTTCCCCTGATAGAACGCTGGGCCGCGGTTGACCACATCGCAGCAGGCGTATCGCGCGTGTCCCCGATCGACCAGCGGATCGTAGGTCCACTTGTGCTCACCCGTGGCCGCGTCGAAGGCGTGCATGATGCTCCACGAACTGGTCAGGTAGATCACCCCATCCACCACCAGCGGCGTCGCCTCGAGACCGCGGATGGTTGCCATGTCGGCGTACCAGGCGAGGCCCAATCGGTCGAGAGTTTCAATGTTGATCTGGGTCAGGGGGCTGTGCCGCTGCTCCTTGTAGGTGCGGCCGTAGGTCAGCCAGTTTTCCTGATCCGCGTCCGCGTTCACGAGCCGGGCGTCGTCGACCAGACCGGCTTGGGGGGAGCCGTCGCACGCGGCGAGCCCGAGGGCGAGAGTGAGGACGGTGCGTCCGCAACGAGTGATGGGGCAGGGCATGGACTATATCCGGTCAGGGGAAGCATCCAACTTGGAGAGCGGATCTCACGTTTTCAAACGGCGGGCTATCCGTCTACCCGCTCGAGTTGCGCCACCACCTCCCCATCGCGAACAACTCGAATCCGCGTGGGCTCACCCGCTTCTTCAGACATCTTCTGGATTTCGAGGCCTCGCGTTCCCAGGATGAGTAGGCGGCCGTCCGTGAGCGGAGTCACCCGCCTACGGGCGCCCAGATCGGCGTATAGTTTGTCATCGTCGACGCTAAGACGCATTTCGTCGATCGGACCATCACCCCGATAGGTACCGGCGAGTCGGTTCAAATCCTCGACGGGTACATCCGCTATTTCCGGCAGACTGCCAGGCTCCACCCAGCGGTTGTACTTCCTGAGGGCCTCTTGCAGGCGGTCGTGGGGCAGCGCATGGGCCGTGAGGCTGTCGCGGCCCGTCATCGTCTCGGCCGCCACCATGGCGTTGAGGATCGCCTCCTCCGTGGCTTCCACGGTGGCCTCGAACAGTGAGTTCATGGCCGGATTTGGCAACATGTCCAGGCTGGCAGTCGGCCGCTCGTGCCATGCGCCGGGGTTGCCGGTGGAGAACGCGATGAAGATGTCGCCGGAACTGTTTCCTCCCAGACCACCGAGCCGGCCAATGGCGAGTGGAACCCGTTCGGCCAGGCGCTGGAGTTGCGGAGGCAGCAACGGCGCATCCGTGGCTACAACTACGATGATGGATCCACGCGAGAGCACATTCCAATTGGGCATGAGATCGGGAATCTCTTTACCGACGGGTACACCCGCCACGCTGAAGCGGCTGCGGCCGCCGTAGTTGGCCTGGACCAGCACGCCGAGCGTGTGCCCGCTCGCCAGAAGGCGAGAGGAGGTACCGATGCCGCCCTTGAACTGGTGGGCGATCATTCCCGTGCCGCCGCCGACGTTGCCCTCGGTTACCGGACCGCCTCGGGCGCTGTTCAGAGCCTCGAACGCGTGGGCCCGCGTGACGTGCTGACCGAGAATGTCGTTCAGTACGTCATACGTCTCGGCCACCACGGGATACGTGTACCACAAGCCATCGGGGGCGGCGTTGTTCTCGGTAGAGTCCATCCATGCTATGACGGCATCACGCACTACGCCGACGCTGAAAGTGTTGGTGATCATGATGGGCGTTTCGAGAAAGCCCGATTCCTCGATCCAGTGGATGCCCGTCATCTCGCCGTTCCCGTTGAGGGCATACGTTGCCGCGAACACCGGGTCGAAACCCCGGCCCCGTGGCAGGATGGCGGTCACACCCGTACGAACCGGCCCGACTCCTTTGACCAGGGGACCATCACCGCTAATGATGGTGGTGTGGCCAACCTCGATGCCGGGCACGTCGGTGATGGCGTTCAGGAGCCCGGTGAGGCCCTCGAAGGGGATGCCCAGGTCGCGAGCGCGTACGTCTTGTCCTGCAGACGTAGATGGCGCGATAAATCCGGCGATTCCCAACAACAAGACCGCCGTGGCAATACGTATTCTGGTCATGTAAGTGATCCTGTGTTGTTGGCGGCTGCCAACGCTCGAGATAGGTGCGATGACTGTACTGTTCAGGCTGCAGCGGGATGCCTGTTCCTGCAACGGTACAGGCCGGTGCCGAGTCCAGCAAGCTGTGCCGCTCGCCGCCCGGGATTTGCCGGGCTCCTCCGGCGAAAAACAATTCATTGGTGATTGTTGAGTGGTGATCGTTGGAAGCTGCCTGCTGCTCGCCGACCGCCGAGTCATCGCCCTGTCCCAATCACCCCACCGTCCCCATATTAAGCCCCCATGACAGATCGCCTGGATGAGCTGAAAGCCGCGCTACGGGGCCGCTACGAGATCGAGCGCGAACTCGGCCACGGCGGTATGGCCACCGTCTACCTGGCCAAAGACGTACGGCACCATCGCCAGGTCGCCGTCAAGGTACTGCGCCCGGACTTGGCCGCGGCGTTGGGGCCCGAACGGTTCCTGCGCGAAATCCGCATCGCGGCCAATCTCACTCACCCACACATCCTGCCGTTGCACGACTCGGGCGAAGCCGAGGGCTTCCTCTATTACGTCATGCCCTACATCGAGGGGCAGACGTTGCGGGAGCGCATCGAAAGGGAAGGGGAACTGCCGGTCGCCGAGGCGGTACGCATCATCCGCGAGGTGACCGACGCCTTGGCCTTCGCCCACTCGCAGGGGGTGGTGCACCGGGACATCAAACCCGACAACGTGATGCTGACGGGCGGACACGCCATTGTCGCCGATTTTGGTGTCGCCAAGGCGGTTAGTGAAGCCACGGGTCGCGACAAGCTCACCACTGCCGGTGTGGCCCTGGGTACCCCGGCCTACATGTCCCCCGAACAGGCAACCGCCGATCCCCACGTGGATCACCGGGCAGATATTTATGCCGTGGGTGCCATGGCCTACGAGGTGCTCGCCGGGAGAACGCCGTTCACCGGTGCCACGCCGCAGTCGGTGCTGGCCGCGCACGTGACCGAACAGCCGGACCCGTTGAGCAAGCATCGCGACCAGGTTTCCGGAGAACTCGAAGCGGTCGTCATGAAGTGCCTGGCCAAGAAACCGGCCGACCGGTGGCAGAGCGCCGACGAGATGCTGC
>CAXMUQ010000237.1:0-9407 GCA_964196605.1 uncultured Acidimicrobiia bacterium | reverse complement strand
ATATTTTGCTTGTTATTGGCTTCAATCTAATCCTAATGGGTGCGAGTGTTCGTGGTCGGGGTGAGGCCCCTTTGCTGTCAGTCCCTGATGCGGCTCACTGGGGAGTTCACTGTGCCCCCCGGGCAGTTGTACCGTGACCTTGGTGCCGCCGACGCCGTTGCGGTCGGCTGGGGTGATATCGACCTCGACCTCCGGCATGCCGAGCCTGGCGGGCAGACCCTTGAGCCATTCCGGTGGCGCCCCCAGGTCAATCAAGGCCCCCAACAACATGTCTCCGGCGATCCCTGCCGCCGGATCGATAATGGCTAACCGCGTTTCAGGCATAGACCAGGAAATATCACCTGCCACGCACCATGAGGCAATTCGTCAACCTGCTACCGATACAACCAGCCCGCACCCGTGTTGAACACCACCGTTTCGTCGCCAGGGGCCAAGATCCCCCGATCCATCAAGAGCTCTACCGCGGCCACCCCCGCCCCACCCTCGGGTGAGAAATCGATCCCTTCGGACTTGGTGGCCAGCAGTGTGGTCTGGATGATGGTCTCGTCGCTCACAGCCACGGCCCCTCCTCCGCTCTCCCTCAGAGCCGTCAAGATGAGCGGGCCCCCCAATGGGGCCGGCACTCTGAGGCCCGCGGCGATAGTAGTGGGATCGTCCCACGGCTCACAGGTGGCCGCCTCCGCTTCGAACGCCCTCACGACAGGGGCACAGCCCTCAGCCTGGACGGTGAACATCTTGGGCAGCGGTGGTTCGATCCACCTGGCGTCGAGCAGCTCGCGGAACGCCTTCCACATGGCTATCAGGCCGGTGCCACCACCCGTGGGATAAATAATGGCCCGCGGGAGTTTCCAGTCCATCTGAAGGGCAAGTTCAAGACCCATGGTCTTTTTGCCCTCGATCCGGTATGGCTCCTTCAAAGTCGATATGTCGTAAGCACTTGCGTCTTTGGCCCAGGCGCGGGCCTCACGCCCGCAATCGCCTATGTGTCCATCGAGGAGGACAAGATCTCCCCCAAATGTTTCTATCTGGGACAAAATGGTCCTCGGCGTAGTCTCGGGCGCAAACACTTTTACCTTGGCCCCAGCGCGGCGACCATAGGCTGATGCCGCTACACCAGCGTTCCCAGCCGTGGGGAGGACGAAATCTGTTGCCCCATCGAGCACAGCCCGGGTTATGGCGGCGCTCATGCCCCGTGCCTTGAAGGAACCCGTCGGATTGGTCGCTTCGTCCTTGACCCAGAGCTTCTTGTGGCCGATCTCCCGTCCGAGAGTGACAGTCCGCAGGAGAGGGGTATCACCCTCACCCAGGGTGATGGGGTCCTCTTTGTCGGTAATGGGGAGGAACTCCCTGAACCGCCACATGCCGTTTCGCCGGCGAACCCGGGCCCGGCGGACGATGCCATGGTCCCGGTCGGGGTATCTGACGAGCCACGGGTGCCCTTCGGGGCACACCGTGGGCAAACCGTCAGGCTGGGCGGTCGCTTGGCATTGGGGGCACTCCAGTATCCAGTCCATCAGGGGAATTTACGCGGAAAGAGGGGGCGGGGGAATCAGATGACCCACTTCATTTTTCCGTCAGCTCCCCGAGGAGACATTCCGCCGAACGCTTGGAGAACCCCTGAAGCTCTGCAATCTCGGCCACCGTGGCAGATTTGACTCCCGCCAGGCTGCCGAAGTGCTGCAGCAGGCGTTGGCGTTTGGTGGGGCCAATGCCCGGCACGTCCAGCAAGGCGGAGGTAATGGTCCGCGCCGAGCGCCGCTTGCGGCTGTAGGCAATGCCGAAACGGTGCGCCTCGTCACGGGCTCGCTGTAACAGCCGGAGGGACGAGCTGCGACGAGACAGCACCAGTGGGTCGCTCCTTCCCGGGAGGAACACTTCCTCTTCGCGCTGGGCGATGCTCGCCAGAGGCATTGAGACCAGATCCAATTCCTTCAGGGCTTGCCACGCGGCGTTGAGTTGCCCTTTGCCACCGTCGATGATCATGAGGTCGGGCATGGCTTTCTCTTCGTCGCGCCGGCGGGTGAGGTAGCGCGTTACTACTTCGTGAATGGCCGCATAGTCGTCCTGTTGGTACGCTCCCTTGATCTTGAACTTGCGGTATTCACTCTTACGGGGCCGTCCGGCCTCGAACCAGACTAGCGACCCGACGGTGTCCCTGCCCTGGTTGGTGGAAATGTCGACGCATACCAGACTTCGGGGCACGACCGTAAGACCCAGATCTCTCCCGAGTGCATATACAGGATCCTCAGCACGTTCTTCCGTTTCGAACGATTCTAGCCGCAGGCTTTCCATGAGATGCCTGGCGTTCTGGTCTGCGAGGTCCATGAGCCGCGCCGCCGGCCCGCGCTGGGGGACCAGCAACCGAGCCGGGCTTATCAGGTCTTCGAAGGCCGAGGACCCGGCCGGCAGGAACGGGAGGATTACCCGGCGGGCGCGGTCGTCCACCGGGAGGTAGTAACGAGTCATGAAAGCGCTAAGAACGTTGGCGTCGTCGGTGTCGGCTACGTTCTCGAGGAAACGGTGGTCGCGCGACAACACCTTGCCGTCTCGGACGCGTAGGAGAACGCACACAGCGTCGTTGCCATCCCTGGCATAACCAACCACATCCGCCGCCCCGCTGCCGATCGTCTCGACCGCCGCGGGTGTCTCCAGCTGCTCCAGCCAGACGAGTGTGTCACGCAGTTTAGCCGCACGTTCATAGTCCAGCCGCTCGCTCGCGTCGGCCATCAGCAGGCGCACATGAGATCGCACGTCGGTGGTGCGGCCCTTGAGAAAATCGATTACCTCGCCGATCATCTCACGATACGCCGCTTGATCCTGCCATCCGACACACGGTGCCTGGCATTTGCCGATGTAGTAGTCCAGGCACGGCCGTTCCCTGGGTTGCCGCGGCAGATCGTCGTTACAACTACGGACTTGAAACAGCCGCCGTATCAGACCGAGAGTACGCCGCAGGGTACCCACGTCGGTGTACGGTCCGAAGTACCGGGCACCGGGAATGTCGCGGCGCCTGGTGACCAGCACCTGAGGGAATGGTTCAGTGAGCGTCACCGCGATGGAGGGGTAACTCTTGTCGTCCTTGAGGCGGACGTTGAATCGCGGTTGGTATTCCTTGATCAGGTTGTTTTCCAGGAGGAGAGACTGTGCCTCGCTCTCCACCACGATGGTGTCGATGTCGGCGATGTGCTCCCGCAATAGATGAGTCTTGGGAGAATGGTCGCCGGGGGCGAAGTAGCTCTTGGCCCGCGGCCGCAAGCGCTTGGCCTGGCCCACATAGATGACGTTCCCCTGGAGGTCCTTCCACAGGTACACGCCCGGGGCATCGGGGAGTTTGTCGAGTTTGCGTTCGAGCTCGTCGGTCATCGCCGTTGGCCGCCGTGGGCAGGCGGTTCCATCTTAGTCTCGTTTGGTCAGGGCCCGCGCCTGGGGTACCCGGAACACCCAGGCGAACGCCAGATAGGACATCCCGTAGGCTCCCAGAACCATAACGGCGAGGGGGATGGGATGGAGAGGCCCCGCGGTCTGGCGCACGGCGGTCCCCAGGATGGCGGCCAGGACGGCGGCAATGATGACGGCCGCAGTGTGCCGCAACGGAGGCCCGCGACGGCGCAGTCCTTCGGGGAGCCGACGGCGGAGGAGGTACCATTCGATCCAGGCCGCAACGCTCGCCGCCAAGGTAATCCCCACCACGCCCCAGCGCGGTTCCAGCTCGAGCATTTCCGGGAGGCGCAGGGCCAACATCCAGCCCAGCGAGATTGACACGGCCACGCGGACCATGGCGAATCTCATGGGAGTGCGCGTGTCCTGTAGTGCGTAGTAGGCCGAGGAGTACAGTCGGCCTTGTGTCGATGCGAGCAGCCCGATGGCGGCGCCGCCCAGGATGGCCCAGACGTACAGGGCAAGGTCGGCGGTAAAGCGGCCCGATTGGTACACCGCCCCGGCGATGATGTCGCCGAAGGCGATGAATGCTACTGCGCTGGGAAGTACGAAGAAGGAAATCCTGGCCAGGCCGGAGCCTAGCCGGTTGCCCAGTTCGCCTAACGCTGCCTCGTCTCCATCCCGCAGACGGGACATGGCGGGAAGTTCTGCCGCCGCCACGGACATGCCGAACAGGCTTACCGGCAAGAGGTATAACGTTTGGGCGTAGGCGAGGCTGGCCACGGCCCCGGCGGGAAGCATGCTCCCCAAGAAGGTGTCGACGTAGGCGCTGATCTGGAGAACGCCACGGCCGAGGAACACCGGAAAGAAATTGCGGCTAACCGTGCGGACGTGTTCAGTGGCCCACCGAGCGGTGACCCTGATGGGCCCGGCCAGAGACAGGACCGCGGGCAGTTGCACCAGAAATTGAAGGGCACTGCCGACGACCGCACCCCACGCTGTGATGGCGGCCAGGTCGTACGAAGCGTTGCTCTCGCCATAAACCAGCAACGCAGCAATGATGGCCATGTTCCAGACCACGGGAGCGGCGTAGGACAGGAAGAACCGGCCGTGGCTGTTCAGGATACCAAGGCACCAGGCCGACAACACCAACAGCCCCATGCCGGGGAACAGAATACGGACGAGGCGGATGGTCTGGAGCCGTTGTTCCCCGGCGAAGCCAGGGGCTATCAGGTCGACCAGAAGAGGCGTGGCCAGGTAGCCACCAATAACGAGGAACCCGACTACCAGCCCCAGCAAACCGGCCACAGCCCCGGCCACCCGGCGGGCGTCCTGCTCGCGCCCCTCGGCCAGGAGTTTGGCGTACACCGGAATGAACGACGCCGACAACACTCCCTCGCCAAACAGGTTCTGCAGGAGGTTGGGGATGCGCATGGCGGCCATGAAAGCGTCAGCCGCGGCAGAAGCGCCGAAGTAGTGGCCGAAGACACGCTGCCGTACCAAGCCGAACAGCCTGCTCAGCAGGATACCGGTGGCGACCAACACCGCCGGGCGGCGGGGGCTCACTGAGTTGGTCAGTTGCTTGGTGGCGGCGGGAGGGTCTGTTTGGCCGAGGGATCTTCCAACAGCCGTTGGATGAAGGCGTTCTCTTCCTTCAGTTGATCGACGGCCCGATTGAGGTCGTCTACTTCCAACTCCAGGAGGTCCACCTTCTTGCCCAGGTCCTGCATGTCCTGCGGTATGGTGTCGGGTCCCTCCAGTCGGCGGGCGAGTGCCCGGCCAATGGGAGAATCAATGACGATCCCCACAATGGGGATGAGCAGGGCGACGAGGAGGATCAGACCGATGAATACCATGTGTCGAGTCTATGAAGGAACCGGTTCACCTTCAAGGGCCGCGTCGTACCAAGCGGCTATTGCCGCACGCACGGAGGTCAGAAACTCGTCACCATAGCGGGCCCGGTAGCTGGCCACGGAAACCACTCGTTCCTGGGGTTTTCCTCCCGGCAGCAGAGCTTCACGGGCGTGGCCGATCTGTTTCAGTTCGGTGGCCTCGCGCTGTTTGAGGTGACCTCGCAGGCGCTTGTCGATGTGGTCAACCGCGGCCAACGCCTGACGGCGAGACCCCTCTACCGGCTTGGCCATGGTCGGGTCGATACGGCTGCCCTGATCGAGCAGGACGTCATACCCGTCATCAATGGCTTGCCTGAGGGTAGCCACCACCTCGGTGATCTCCGGAGGCATATGCGACCGCACCACACTGGTCTCGAGTGCCTGATTGGGTTCGGTAAGCTGGTCCAACGACGCGTCGAACTTGTCGAGTACCCGGTCTACTCGCCGCTCGATGACCAGCCCCGACCATCGGGGGATGGCCGGTTGCTGGGGCACGCGCAGGCGCTGGTACAGCGGATCTGTCAACGGGAAGTAGCGCAATTCACCGGGCCCGGCCACGTAGCCCACCGTCGGCAGCAAAGCACTCTCGACCACCGGCCGGAGGAGGACGTTGGGAGAGAAGCGCTCCGGTGACTCGGCCGCCAGCCCCTGAAGCGTGTCGAGGGTGAACCGCTCGTGACCGCGCCGAGTGACGACCTCGGTGCCATCCACCACGAGACGGTCCCTGCCCTGCTCGGACTCCATCATGACCAGCGTGGCACCGTCGCCCACGTGGACTCTCGGGTCAGCGCCCGCCGCGGTCAAGTCGGTGGCACGGCGACCGAGATCGCGGTCGAGATCCTGGGCTAGTCCGACGGCTTTCATAATGAGTGGAATGGCCCGGCGTTTGACTGCCTGGTGGCTACTATCGAAGCAAACGATACCAAACGGGGCCAGGAGCTCCGCCAGGGCGCCGGCGTAGCCCTGGGCAACAGTGGCGGTGGGTAGGTAGTATCGCCGGAGCCAGGCCATGGTCTCTCCGGTGAACTCGGACGCCGGGAGTGAGGCTTCCAGCAGGTCGAGTCCCTCGGTGACCTCCGGACCCAACTGTTCCCGATACATGGGCGTGAGCGGTGCGTCCGGGGCTCGCTCTCGCAAGGTCCAGTTGGTGGGGGTGCCGTCTGCGGCGAACCAGGCCGCATGGTTCGCCTCGGCGAAGTCATGATCGTCGCTAGCCAGCCAGAACAAAGGCACTACCGGACGCTGCCAGCGCAGTTGAAGCCGATGGGCCAACGCCGCTGCCGACAGCGCCTTGTAGACGGCATAAAGAGGGCCGACGAACAGTCCCGGCTGTTGTCCGGTGGTGACTACCAGAACGTCGTCCGCCCGGAGCCGCGAGATGGCGTCCTCGGTCCCGGTGGCTGGGATGCACGCGTCGATCAAGTCTGACGGCATGCCGCCGTCGCGCGTCTGGAGGTGCGGCATGGCGCCACGGATAGGCGTAGGCTGCAGTCGAAATGTCATTGGCGCTGTCCCACGAGAAACACCCTGGGACTGTCCTGCGTCAGCGGGTTGCCGTCGTAATCACCGAATACGGCATTCACATGCAGCGACGGTGAGACCATGTGCCGCAGTTCATCGGGGGTGAACAGTCGCACCTGTTCGCGAAACAACCGCCCGTCTCCCGGATCTATTTCCTTGATGACGTACTTCTCATCCGGGGACAGGTTGCGGCGAATCTTTACCGGCGTGTCATCCATCATCGCCTCATCCTCCGCCACCAGAGTGCTGCGCACTCTGTCGGCATGGAGAAAGTCCAGGACAAACCAGCCGCCAGGACGAACGGTGTCGATCATGCCCGTGAGTACGGCGGCATGTTCCTCGTCGCTGGAAAAGTAGCCAAAACTGGTAAAAAGATTGAGGGTCAGGTCCATGCTGCCAGGGCGAACCGGCAGCGACCGCATGTCGGCCCGTACCAGCGGTGAGTCTGTAATGGTCCGCGCCCGCCGGAGCAGTGTCATCGACAGATCTATTCCAATGGGTCGGACGCCTCGTTTTTCCAACGCCGCCGCGTGGCGCCCCGGCCCTGACGCCACGTCCAGCACGCGCAGGTCCGATCGCCAGGGGACCATGCGTTCGATGAGAGCTATGGCACGCTCCGCGTCGGCCTCATCACGATGCGGATAGAGGGCGAGGTAATCCTCCCCGAACCAATCCTGGAACCACTCGGCCACGCCCTACCCCGCCCGTCCCAGTGCCGAGGAGAAGCACGCCGGGCAACCGGACGCCACATATCGAGTGAAGCCTTTCCCCCCTCCGTACTCCGCACTGCGCACTACGCACTCCCCTTGTGATACGGCATGTGATTCAGGATGGTGAACCCCCGGTAGAGTTGTTCGTAAGCTACTACACGGGCGAGTTCATGGGGGAGGGTGAGCGGGCCCAGGCTCCAGGAGGCGGTAGCGCGTTCTAGGAGATCGTCCGCCAGGCCGTGGGAGCCGCCGATGACGAAAGCCAGGGGCATCCCTCCTCCACGCCAGGCATCGAGCCGGTCGGCGAACGCCTCGCTGGTCCACTTCGACCCTTTACGCGCGAGCGCGATGATGTTGGCCCGTGCCGGAAGCCGATCTCCGATCCGACTGCTCTCCTGGCTCCGCTGTTTCACTTCCGGGAGCCGGTCGGCAGCACGGATCTCTATCTCCTCGACTGTGGCAAAGCGTCCCAATCGGCGGCTATAGTCGTCACACGCCTCGCGGTAGCTCGGGCGCAGTTTCCCCACAGCGATAATGGTGAGTCGCATCAGGCATAGAGACCGCGCAACCGGTGGACTGCCGCAACCCGCTCGATGGCGAGCATGTAGGAGGCAACTCGGAGGTTGACGTCGTGTTGCTCCGCCATGGTGATCACTTCCCGGTAGGAGTCCACCATGATTTTCTCGAGCCGGCCGTTGACCGTCTTCAGGTCCCAGAAATAGCCGCCTCGATCCTGCACCCACTCGAAGTAACTGACTGTCACGCCGCCGGCATTGGCCAGAATGTCGGGAACCACGAACACGCCCATGTCGTCGAGAATCTTGTCGGCATTGGCCGTGGTCGGTCCGTTGGCGCCTTCGATGATGATCCGTGCGCGGACGTTGGCGGCGTTACGGCTGGTAATGACGTGCTCCAGCGCGGCCGGGATGAGGACGTCGCAGTCGAGCGTGAGGAGGTCCGGGTCGGGGATCACGTCGGCACCAGGGTAGCCGCTGAGATATCGATGGCTATCTACCCAGTCGACCGCCTCAGCGACGTTGATACCATTGGGGTTGTGGAAGGCACACGACTTGTCACTTATGGCCACGACCCGGCAGCCGAGTTCCGCCAACAGGGTGGCGGTCACCGAGCCGACGTTGCCGAACCCCTGGATGGCAACGCGAGCCCCCTCGACTGGAACGCCCCGGGTGCGCATGGCCTCGCGCGCCATGATCATGCAGCCACGTCCCGTCGCTTCCCGCCGGCCAAGCGACCCGCCCATTTCTATAGGCTTGCCGGTGACCACGGAGGTAACGGTATGGCGTTTGTGCATGGAGTAGGTATCCATGATCCAGGCCATCACCCGTTCGTTGGTGTTGACGTCGGGGGCCGGCACGTCCGACTCGGGCCCAAGAGTTTCAATGATTTGGGAAGTGTAGCGGCGCGTCATGCGTTCGAGTTCACCATTGGAGAGCGCAGTGGGGTCGCACACTACGCCTCCCTTGGACCCACCGAAGGGAATGTTTACCAGCGCGCACTTCCAGGTCATCCATGCGGCCAGCGCCTTGACCTCGTCGAGGGTAACTCCCAGATCGAAGCGGAGACCACCCTTGGCCGGACCGCGTGAGGAATTGTACAGCACCCGGTATCCGGTGAACACTTCGATCTCGCCATTGTCCAACATGACGGGGATCGATACGATGATCTGCTTGTCCGGGTGGCGCAGGATACGGTAGAGTCCCGGATCGAGGTTCAGCTGCTCGGCGGCGAAGTCGAACCGGGCCATCATGTCCTCGAACGGGTTGTCCTCGTCGAATACCGGGTCCTTGTTGGTCAGAACGATACGCTGTGGGGTCGCGGTCATGTGGTGGGTTGCTCGCTACTCGGCTTTCGGTTGTGAATTGAGGGATGCGACGACCGCATCCAG
>CAXMUQ010000236.1:0-4840 GCA_964196605.1 uncultured Acidimicrobiia bacterium | reverse complement strand
GGATCACAGCGGAAGGAAACCAACTCGCTCGTTCGTACTAGCCACCCCCCGCCGCCCGAGGAGTCGGCTGTCAGGTCAGCGAAATCGAACAACCCGCCAATGGTAGAGCGGATCCTCCCGTCGTCACCGACCTGCATCACTTCACCTTCGCCGGTGACGATCCACCAGCCATCGGAGATTCGTGTGGCACTACGAACCTCGCGGGCGCCGACGTTGAGCCTTGGTTGACGGACCCGGAGGTCCTGGTCCACCACGAGGATATTTCCCGTCCCACTGAGAACCGCTCGGTACCCCTCTCCTGCCGGATCTGCTGTTCGTCCCTGCAACCACAGGAGCTCCACCGCCTCACTGGGGAATGTGGTATCCGCTACCAGCACCTTGGAACCGTCCTCCGCGGAATACTCAACCAGGGGCGCGGGTTCGGCGCCCGACCCGAGAACGGCCCGGGCGCCGAGCGCGGCAACGGCGATCAGCCCAATAGGCGCCAGCAAGCGGACCGGTCGGGGCAGACTCCCCCCGCCGGTCCTTTGCGACCTCATGCTCACGACTTCTTGATCTTATCGATCCGGATGGCGCTTGCGCCGCCAGCGGAGAACACCTTCCCGGTGATGGTCACTTCCTGCTCGGCGTATTCCTTCAACTGATCGTTGGAGGAGGAACCGGGCATGTCGGCCGTGATGGGGAGGTAGAGCTTGCCATCGGTGCCGAGGATGGCCAGGGGGATCCCCTTGTCGGCACACACCTGGGTGCACATGCGGTGGTCGGCGCCGGACAGACCGTGGCCGAACTTGCAGGAGAGATCGACGACCGTCCCGCTGATGGTTTGGACCTCATATTTCGGAGATTCCATCTGCGCCTGCGCCGAGGCGGGAAGGACGATCGCCATGAGGGCTAGGGCCGTAAGGCCTGAAAAAATGCGCTTCAACATCGGTGCTCCTTTTGTGGGGGTATGAATGTTGACAACTCCATGATGTTCGGCGACCGGGAGGGCGGTCACAGTTTCACGGTGGCGACGCCGTCGGGCCGGTCGGTCTGGAATTGTTTGCGGCAGCTTACGGCCAGACCGGTGATGACGGACTCGGGGACGTTGCCGACCATGACGTGAAGCAGCCCAGGCTCGCGCCACGAGGCGATGCGGTATCCGGAACGGGCAGCCGTGTCGAGTTCATCGAGCGCTGTTATCTCGTCTTCCGCGACATCGGCGGGCATGACGTAGTAGGACACCATACCGGCCCCAACCTGGTATTCCATGACCACGCCCTGCCGACACTGGCTCATACACAGGTGTGCCCCCTCGAGGTTGGCGTTCTGGAACGACGGCACCCGAGCCGCAAACGGTACGCGCGACGATAGCCAGTTCGAGACGGAGTCGGCATCGGCCGAGACAATACCACCACCGCCGAGGGCCATGGAGTGCTCGTGGGCCAAATCAGCGAAGGTGTCGCCACCGCTGCGCCGCGCGTCAAGCACGGCCCAGGATGCGGCGGCGGCCAGCACGACGGCGGCGGCGGCAGCGAACGACCGGATGCGACGACGAGCCGGTGGCCCGGGCGCATGTAGGGGGGCCGCATGCGTCCCCCCTACAACCGATGGCGAAGGCGTGGCGGTACGGGCTCGTGCGATCGAGGCGTACAGGCGGTTGCGCACTTCGATGGGCGCGGCCACCTGAGGCGCGGCGTCGTGCAATTGGCGGTGCATCGTGGTCATGTCCGCCAGGAACGCCTGACACGATAGACAGTCTTCAACATGATCGTGGGCCTGAGCAAGATCGCCCGTCACAGCGTGGGGTTGTCCATCGGGCCACAGGAGCCGGCGAGCCCTGCCACAAGACATGTTCATCCTACCCTCCATCCCCGAACGAATCCGGTCGGCGTTTCCAGCACCGCTCGCAGCTTGCGCCGCGCACGGAATAGCCGGGATGCGACAGTTCCTTCAGGGATATTCAACATCGTCGCTACCTCTCGCTGAGGGAGTTCCTCGAGATCGGCCAGAATGATCGTGTCGCGTAGCTCGGGCTCCAGATCGTCGACCGCCGCGATCAGGCTTTCACGCTGTATCTGAGACAACACGACATCCTCGGGTGTTGGTAACGGGCGCCACTCGGCTATTGCCTGTTCAAACGCGTGGTCATCGTAGTCCGCCGACAAGGTTTCAGCCCGGCGGCGGGTAGATCGGACCTTGTTGAGATGAGTGCGTGTCAGAATCGTCAGCATCCATGCCCGGCCGGCTTGCAAGTCTCGCAGTTGATCGAAACTTCGAAACGCCTTGAGTGAAGCATCCTGTAGCAGATCCTCAGCGTCGGCTTCATGGCCGGAGCA
This sequence comes from uncultured Acidimicrobiia bacterium, assembly GCA_964196605.1. GTDB lineage: Bacteria > Gemmatimonadota > Gemmatimonadetes > Gemmatimonadales > GWC2-71-9 > N074bin45. The sequence continues at coordinate 2,522 of CAXMUQ010000236.1, read as the reverse complement.
CAATCTGAGCGCCGTCCGGTATAGCGCATCGAGGTGCTCACCGAGGAATTCCTCGAAGGCCCGCTGACCGTGTCTCGGATTTTTCACCGGCCTGTTGCCTCCCATTGACGAGCCCTGCTACTAAGACACCGGGGCACGTGGTTTCCTTCGCGGCTCCCGAGGGCGCTGTCGCGGCGCCCGCAAGTGGAACACAGCGAGTCGGCTAGTGGTTCCGCCGACTACCGCATGACTTGGAGCCGGTCAACCGGCCTCGGCCACCAGAATCTCCTGCCAGTACGCGCGTGGATCGGCGTTGTGCCTCCGAACGGCGGCTCGTGCCCGAGCCACTCCATCCAGGACGTGCTGTATGAAAGCTTCGGGAACCTCCTCCTGGTCGGCGTCGAGGGTGGTAGAGGCCACGAAGTCGTTGAGATACAGCCGCCGGTCTGATGGCGAGCCGTCTGGCCTGGCGAATACCCGGTTGTGCGCCAGGCAGACATCGATGCGCACTCGCCCGCGATAACAGAAGGCCTCGGCCCAGAGCCGTCCCTGGCCGATTCCACCGGGGAAAAGCACCGGTGCGCTGATGGCCAGCGCGCCATGACGGTTTTCCAGAGCGACTTGATCGCTCTGGGCAGCGTTGCCGATCAGGTCGCTGATCGACTGGGCGAGCCCGGCTATATCCGGCGCTATATCACTACTAGTGGGTTCGATCAATGGTGTAGACACGATTCACCTCCATGTCGGCTTCATTACAGAATTGAGCGCCGCCCGTCTCCACTCTGGTAACGCCCCAGGCGCCTCCGAAGCTCCCGGTATTGCAGAGTTCGTTGCTGGCGGTACCTTGGAAGAACGGCCCCAGGCCACACCCCCACCATTAACGGCCTCCGGAGGAACCATGCGACAATCGTGTCTCATGCTGTTCGTCATTTTTTGGGTGATGCCTCTCACGGCACAGGAATTCGCCCCCGAGCTCAAGGAGAAGGTGCTCCAGGCTCAGCCGCTCCAGTTCGAAGATCCGGCGTGCGGTATCAAGCCGGGGCATTTCCGGGTAAAGGGAGCGGCGGTATACGTCGAGACCGCCATGAGGAGTTCGACCAACCGCGACCGGCTGTTGCAGGACTCGCGAAGAACCGTCTCCGAAGCGATCAGCGAGGAAGACCAGGAGGACAACCCGGGAGCCTGGTACATCCTGGGCCGGGTGTATCTCTATCTGGCGGACGTCGAGGGAGCCGACAGTTCGTTCACGCGGGTCGATTCGCTGGCCCCGGAATGTGCTCCTGAGGTCACCGCCCTTCGCCGCAACACCTGGATCGTCATCCGGAACTACGCGCTGGGGCAGATGCAGCGGTCCGAGGTCGATTCGTCCCTCACCACCTACCGGGCCGGTTTGCAGATCTACCGGGGTGAGGCAGACGCCTACTACGTCATGGCCTCGATTCATGAACGGGCAGAGCAGCCTGACAGCGTGGTGTTCTACCTGAACGCGTCGCTGAGCGTAGAGGACACGACGGAATCGGGCGTGCGGATTCGCCGCAACGCCGTGCGGCGTTTGTCGAGGCTCTACGCCGCGATGGGGGAGGTGGACAGCGCCGTCAAGTATCTCCAGGTGGTAGCCGACCAAGCTGCAGCCAAGGATGACACGGTGTCGCTACTGGCGGCACAATCTCAGATTGCCCGCACGTATTTCACAGGCGAGCGATACCCTGAGGCGTTGGTGGCGTTCCGGGTGCTGGAAGCGGGCAAGCCCGACGATCAGATGGTCAAGCGCAACATCGCCACGGTGTTTCAGGCGATGGGACAGATGGACAGTGCCCAGGCGGTCATGGCGGGACTTGGTAGCGGCGTTACGGCCATGGACACTACGTCGGCCCGATTCCTCATCAACCGTGGCGTGAACAAGTACTCCAATCAGGATTACCTGGCCGCGGCAGCGGATTTTACTCGCGCGCTGGAAACCGAGCCCAGCAACCGGATGGCCATGATCAATCTGGGATTGTCATACAACAACATGAAAAACGGCCCCAAGCTGGTCGAAGTAGCCGAGCGGTCGATCGCCCGCGAACCACTACACGAATTGTCATACCAATTTCTGGTGCAAGGCTATGTCTATCAACAGAACAACAAGGCCAGTGAGGCCACCAACATGCTCGACGCACTGCCGATAACCATCGACAGTCTGACGATCCAGAATTCGCCCGGGCTCATGACCATAACCGGGGTGGCCTTCGGGCGCACCAAGCCTTCGGCGCCGGTCAATCTGTTGTTCGAGTTCATCGGCGAGGACGGGGCGGTGCTGGCGTCGACCGAGGTGGCCATCCCGGCACTCGAGCCAAAGGGCCGCTCCGATTTCGCGGCTCAGGGGAATGTCGAGGGAATCGTAAACTGGCGCTACAAGGTGAATTGAGATGGATCAGGCGTGACTCTCGAGCGCCAACTCGAGGGTCACTATCTCATGACCACGCAAATCGATCACGAGCCGGTTTCCAGTATTGGGGACCGGCTCGATCCGTTCTTCAAGCAAATCGACACGCCAGGCCTCG
>CAXMUQ010000235.1:0-4407 GCA_964196605.1 uncultured Acidimicrobiia bacterium | reverse complement strand
AAGTACCTGCCGGAGTTTCTGACGACCACGGTGGCGGTCCCCAACGACAGCGGCGGCTATTCGGTTGTCGACGCTGACCGTCCCATCACCATCCGCGACCTGTTGACGCACAGTGCCGGCATCGGCTACGGCTACGGCCTGGCGGCGGATCGCTGGAAGGAGGCAAGAATCCAGGGGTGGTATTTCGCCGATCGCGTCGAGCCGGTCGGGGCCACGGTCGGTCGCATGGCCGCTCTCCCGTTCGTAACACAACCCGGAGACGGATTTACCTACGGCTACGCAACCGATATTCTCGGTCATCTGGTCGAGCGATTATCCGGAACGACTCTCGATGTATTCCTCTCTTCCCGAATAACCGGGCCGTTGGGGATGGACGACACCCACTTCTACCTCCCACCGGACAAAGCGGATCGCCTCACAGTTGTCTACTCCCACACTCCAGAAGGCATCCTGAAACGAGCCCCGGACCAGGGGGGAATGGTGGGACAGGGAGCCTATGTCGAGGGTCCCCGACAGAGTTTTTCTGGTGGAGCCGGGTTGCTGTCGACCGCGATGGATTACGGGCGCTTTCTTCAGATGCTCCTAGACAGCGGCGAGCTCAATGGTATCCGGCTGCTCAGTCGCCCGACGGTGAACCTCATGACTGTTTCGCATGTCGACGAACTACCCGGGGCGCAAGGCATGGGGTTCGGCCTGGGCTTCATGGTGTTAGATGACATGGGCGCGAGCGGAAGAGTGGGCTCGGTTGGTTCCTACGGATGGGGTGGAGCGTATCACTCCAGCTACTGGGTGGACCCCATCGAGGACCTGCTGATCGTCCACCTCACTCAGATCCGCCCTGCCCGGGGCCTGGACGATCTCGCCAAGACTCGCGTTCTGGTATACCAAGCCATCATTGACTGACCACGGGCTGCGATATGGTACCGTGACTTCTCACATTGAGCCGGCAGTGAGTCCCGCTCGCGTGCGACCATTCCGCTGGAGAACCGCCCGATGTGTCGGCCTCCTGGCTGGCGCGATCGCGTCCCCTGGGTGGGCGCAGGGGCTTTCCGCCGACCGACCCACTCTGACCGTCAGCCCGCTGGTGGTGCCCCGGGGGTCGGTGCAACTCGAAGCCGGTTACACCGGGGCCGACGTCGGCAACCTCACGGTTCACTCGCTCGGTGAAATCCTAATCCGCATCGGCTTGACCGAACCGGTCGAGCTCCGGCTCGGCCTGCTGGGATACGTGTGGCTCGATGAGCCCCACAACAGTGTCTCAGGCATGAATGACGGAACGATTGGTTTGAAATGGACCATCAAGAAGGCGGAACGGCAGGGCAACACCGACATCGGGATCATCGCCGGCACCAGCGTGCCGATCGGCGATACTGATATCAGCACGGGAGAGTGGGAACCTGGAGCAACACTGGCGCTCGGTTGGACTCTGGCGGACTGGCTGTCGGTCACAGGGAACGTCGGTTACGCTTATCGGTCAGTGGCTCGGCGTTTCAATCAGGGATTCGTCAGCGCCACGGTGGGCCTCGTCCCCGGGAAGAGTGTGAGCTTCTTCGTTGAAGGATACGGCTTCAGCAAGGAATCGGCCGGCGGGTCCGAGGCGTTCTACACCAACGCCGGGGCCATTCTCCCCCTGGGAAACCGATGGTTGATCGACGGGCGTATCGGCATTGGTCTGGGAGATGCGGCGACCGACGTGTTTGCGGGCGTCGGGTTCGTGACCGCTTGGTAGGTCGTTTCACCCCGCCGAGATCGCCTTACCACACCGGGGGACAGCGTATTCATCAAGACGCCCATACACGGTGAGGCCGCACTTGGCAGGTAGCGGTCTAATCGCGGACTGAAATCGCCTTGGCTTCCAGGAACCGGCAGTTCCCCGCGTAGTTCCCGCGGTGTCACAATCGGTACAGTCATGATAGAATGCAATCTTCCCGCCGGCGAATAGAGTGCCATGCTGACCGATTTCGAAACCCTGGAAACTCCCGTCCCGCTGGTCGACCTAGACCGTCTCCAGCGTAACCTCGATCGCATGGCGGGCTACACCGCGGAGCACGGCCTGGCGCTCAGACCACACATCAAGACGCACAAGTCGCCGATGGTCGCCGGGGAGCAGATTCTGCGCGGCGCCACTGGGCTCACCTGCGCCACGCTCAATGAAGTCGAAGTGATGAGCGAGATGTCACGCGACATCCTGTTGGCCTATTCGCCGATCGGCCAGGCCCGCCTCCGCCGGCTCATGCGAGTGAGCGAATCGTTGCGGCTATCGGTGATGCTGGATTCGGCGGCGGCCATCGAAGGCCTGGCGCACGCCGCCGAGCGCACCGAGCTCGACGTCGACGTACTGGTGGAACTCGATTTGGGAATGCACCGGGTAGGCGTACAGCACGCGTCCGACGCGGTAGCGCTGGCCCGCCAGATAGAAGCGAGCCCCAGGCTGCGATACGCCGGTATCGGGTTCTATCCCGGCCATATCCGCGATCACGTCTCTGCCCAGAAACCAGCGCTGGCCACACTCAACGAAGCGCTGGGGTCGGTGATTGGTGAGTTGGAACGGGTGGGCCTGGCGCCCCGGGTCGTAAGCGGCGGATCCACCCCCACCGCGGCGCAAAGCCACACGATAGCCGGGCTCACCGAAATCAGGCCCGGAACCTATGTGTTCAACGACAGAAGCACGGCTGAGATCGGAGCCTGCGACTGGCACGATTGCGCCCTGACCGTCCTGGCCACGGTCGTATCCACATCGGTACCCGACCAGGTCGTCATCGACGCCGGCAGCAAGGCCCTCGGCCGGGAACCGCTCCGTGGCGATGGTACGGGATACGGAGTGATAGTAGGGCAACCCGACGTCGTGGTTGGCGCCATGTCGGAAGAACACGGGCTGCTGGATCTGTCGGGCACGTCCTGGCGCCCCGCCATCGGCGACCTGGTCCGCGTCATCCCCAACCACGCATGCATCGTCGTTCACTTGAACGACAAAGTCGTAGGCGTGAGGGGCGACGCGGTGATGACCCGGTGGCCGGTGGCGGCACGGGGACGGTAGAGGGCGCGTCTGCCAAAGCGATTTTGCCCGGGGCCCCCCGCGGTAGGGGCGACGCATACGTCGCCCCTACAGACAATCACCCACAAGGGTAACGCACGATGAACGATCCGGCGGGCCATCCAGCCGTGCCTGTCATCCATCGAGACACAGTCTTGGCGCCGACCGCTGACATCCGCTTTGGCGTGGTCCAGCGCGTTGCCAACTGGCTCATCCGGTTGATCGGCTGGAAAGTCGTGGGTACCTGGCCCCCGGTAAAGCAATCCGTGTTCATAGTGGCCCCGCACACGTCCAATTGGGATTTTCCCGTCGGCCTGTGCGCCGGGTTCTCCAGCGGTATACTCCTGGCATGGCCCTACGGATTCATGATGAAGGACGTCCTGTCTCGCGGTCCCCTGGGACCGATCATGCGCTGGTTGGGGGGATTGCCGATCGACCGCAGCAGCCCCAACGCCGTGGTCGACCAAATGGCCCAGGTATTCGACGAGCGCGAGGAATTCATCCTGGCAGTCACGCCTGAGGGTACCCGGAGCTTGCGCCCACATTGGAGGAGCGGCTTCTACTACATTGCCCTCAAGGCCGAAGTGCCAGTTGTCCCGGTGGCATTCGACTACCGTTTGAAGGAAGTGGGGCTGGGGGAACCGATGACGCTATCTGGTGATCGCGAGGCCGACACCGAAGTTTTTCGCCGATTCTATCAAGGCGTCACGCCCAAACGTCCTGACAAGTTCGGGCCGGTCAAGTTCCGTGATGTCGAACCGTCCACCACGCGTCAGTAACGACCTACACTCGCCATCTACCTCGAGGACTCCATGCGTCGTCTCATCCTCTCCTTGGTCATCACTGGTTTTTGTGCCGCGGCTCCTGTCACCGCCCAACAGCCGGATGCGTTTCCAACCGGGCGTTACACCATGATCATGACCGACACCACCAGCCAACTCCAGCGCGCCACCTTGGAGTTCACTAGAGACCACCATTACATCGTCACACATAAGGGGTACGTCCTGTTCATGGGCATGTACGCCATCGCCGGCAATCGGATCACCCTGACGGGGAGCGGAGACACGCCCTGCCTGGACGCCGATGGCGAGGCGATGCCGGGCACGTATACCTGGTACGTCAGGGACACGGTCCTGCGTTTCACCCAACTCGACGACCGCTGCAACGACCGACGGGATCCGGTGATGATCGCGCTGTTCTATCCGGAAGGCACTGCGCCAGGAGTGTTATACGATGCGTTATGCCCGGAGAGTTACCACGCGGCACGGGATTCCTCATGAGGATCGTGCCATGATCGGTGCCGTACTGATGCTGACGAGCGCGCTGGCGGTTGGTTCAAATCAGGACACAACCACCACCGTGTCGGTGATCTA
>CAXMUQ010000234.1:0-5825 GCA_964196605.1 uncultured Acidimicrobiia bacterium | reverse complement strand
CACTGTGGGGCATCTATGGCCTCCGGGTTCTGTACTCAATGCGGCCAAGGGCTGTCGGGTACCAGTGGTGTCTGCTCCAAATGTGGAGCCCAGCAGGGAAGAGTCTCCGGCGGCGGGGTTGCCACAGGTGGCGGCTCCAGCCAGACCAACTGGGTCGTTCCAGCGGGCATCCTCGTCGTGGCGGTAGCCATCTCCCTGTTTTTCCTGATGCGCATCAACAACGGGGGATCGACGGTTGGTTTGCCGCCGCAAGGAGTGAACACCGCAGCCTTACCCGACCTGAGCCAGATGACCCCACGAGAGCGATTCGACCGGCTGTACAACCGGGTAATGCAGGCGGCGGAGACGGGTGACGCGGCTACTATGCAGCAATTTTCCCCCATGGCGCTGGCCGCTTTCGGCATGCTGGACGAGGTGGACGCGGACGCCCGTTACCACGCGGCGCTGCTCAAACTCCACACCGGTGACGTATCCGGCAGCGCGGCCCTGGCCGATGAAATCGAGATGGAAACTCCCAACCACCTCTTCGGGTTCATTATTAGGGGTACCTTGGCCAAGTGGCAGAACGACACTGCCGCCCTGGCCCAGGTCTACCAGGAGTTTCTCGAGGTGTACGACGAGGAGATCGCTGCTGAGCGGCCGGAATACGGCCATCATCAGCAGTCGATCGAGGGGTTCCTGCAGGATGCCAGGGGTGGAGGCAGCTAGCCGGGCCTAGCGTTATATTAATGGATAGATTGACAATTCCCTTGCGGAGTGAAGGCTTATGAAAGCGGGAACCAGGTTCGTCATTGGTGCTAGCGTTATTGCGGTTGCCGTGAGCGCCCTGATATACCAAGGGGTACAGGAGACCGGCACGTACTTCCTGACCACCTCAGAGCTGGCGGAGCGTACCAGCGCCGATCCGTCATTCCACCAGGTCGGCATCAAACTGGGCGCCCAGGTGGTGCCGGGCACCATCCGGCGCGACGTTGCCACCCAGACCATCGATTTCCAGGTTACCGACGGGACCACCCAGATCCCCGTGTCCTATCGTGGGCTGGCTCCCGACACCTTCACCGACGATCTCGACATCGAGGTCGTCGTAGAGGGTCGGCTGGGTACGGACGGAGTGTTCCAGGCCACCACCCTGTTGGCCAAGTGCGGTTCCCGCTACGAGGCACAGTACGACAACGAAGCCCAGGTCTAGCCGATGACACTCCTGGGGCATTTCGCGCTGTGGGCCGGTTGGCTCATAGCGCTGTGGGCCGGTGTGTTGGGCATGTCGGGGTGGTGGCGTCGCAGTCCGGAACTGCGCGCCAGTCTGACGGGCTCCGTCTACGCGGTGTTCATCTGCATGGTGGTGGCATCACTGGCCTTGTGGTACGGTCTGGTCACCCACGACTTCAATATCGAATACGTGGCGTCGTACACATCCCGAACGCTGCCGGAGTATTTCGTCTTCTCCGCCTTCTGGGCTGGCCAGAAAGGCTCGCTGTTGCTGTGGGCCATCGTTCTGGCCTTGTTCTCGGCCATGGCGCAGTTCATGACTTCGCGGCGCCATGCCGACCTTCTCCCTTGGGTAGCCGGCGTTACCTCGATCGTGCTGTTCTTCTTCATCACGGTCATGCTATTTTCGGCCAACCCGTTCGAGCGGCTGGCGTTCACCCCGCCCGACGGACGGGGGCTCAACCCCCAGTTGCAGAACCTCGGCATGATGATCCATCCGCCGATGCTCTATTTGGGCTACATCAGTATCACCATCCCTTTTTCCTTCGCCATCGCCGCCCTGTTGTCGGGCAACCTGGACACGGGCTGGATCGTGGCCATCCGCAAGTGGACGATCCTGAGTTGGCTGTTTCTGTCGGCCGGTGTAGTGCTGGGAATGTGGTGGGCCTACGTGGAATTGGGCTGGGGCGGCTACTGGGCCTGGGATCCGGTCGAAAACGCCAGCGTCCTGCCGTGGCTCACCATGACGGCGTTTCTCCATTCGGTGATGATCCAGGAGAAGCGCGGCATGCTCAAACGCTGGAACCTGATGCTGATCATCGGCACGTTCCTGTTGAGCATCTTCGGGACGTTCATTACGCGATCAGGCGTCATCGCCAGCGTGCACAGCTTTACCCAGTCGTCGGTGGGGTACTACTTTCTCGCCTTCCTGGTAATTACCGGGGTGCTATCCTTCACCCTCCTCTACACCAAGTGGGACCGTCTCGAAGCTGACGTCGAACTCGAATCGATGGTGAGCCGGGAAGCCGCGTTCTTGTTCAATAACCTCATCCTCGTCGGCATCGCTTTCTCGGTGCTGTGGGGCACGTTGTTCCCCATTCTGTCCGAATTGGTGCAGGGCACCAAGGTGACCGTCGGTCCGCCGTTCTTCAACAAGGTGAACGTGCCTTTGGGTCTGGCGCTGCTGGCCCTCACCGGCATCGGGCCACTGATCGCCTGGCGCAAGGCATCAGTCGGTAACCTCAAGCGACAATTCTTCATGCCGGTGGGCACCGGCGTCGTCGTCGCGGTTGTCCTCGTCTCCCTGGGGATGCGTGACTTCTATCCCCTCATGGCGATTGGCCTGGCCGGCTTCGTGGCGGGGACCGTGGTGCAGGAGTTCTACCGCGGGAGCCGTGCACGACACCGGATCCACGGCGAATCGTACCCGGTGGCCGTTCTCCGGCTGATAGGCCGCAACCGGCGCCGCTACGGCGGGTACATTGTGCACGTGGGGATACTGCTGCTGTTCGTGGCCTTCGCCGGATATGCTTTCAGGGTGGACCAGGAAGCGACCCTGCTTCCCGGCGAGTCCGTCGACGTGACCAGCCCGTTCGGACACACATACACGTTGACGCATCTGGGCGTGTCACAGTACGAGTACCTCAACCGGTTCGTGTCCCAGGCCACGGTCGAGGTCGAAAAGGATGGCGTTCCCATCGGCCGGTTGTCATCCGAGAAACGCCAGCACCTGAACAGCCTCCGTGAATTCGAATTTCAGCCGTCCACCGAGGTCGGCATCCGCTACACTTGGCAGGAAGATCTTTACATCGTCTATGCCGGGTCGGTAGAAGGAACCGAAGAAGCGGTCTATCGGTTTACCATCAACCCGCTGGTGGTGTGGGTGTGGATCGGTGGTTTGGTTCTCATCATTGGTGGGATCATCACGATGTGGCCGGGGGGGTATGGGCCCGCCAGGGAACGGAGACCGGTGCAGGTGGGGTATGAAGCGGAACTGGTGCGTAGTGAGTAAGGACGTAGGGTGTGGGAGGGACATCGTGGAGGAAACCAATGAATCGTAGGGCGTTTTTTGGGAGTGCGGTGGCACTGAGCTCGGTGGCGCAGGTCGGCTGGGCGCAGGAGCAGGCTGCTGGAGGCCAGCAGGCCCAAGGGGAGAGTGATGCTGGGCGGCTGTATAATCCCAACGTGGTGCAGCAGCGGGCTCGCAGTACCGACGCCGACAACGATGAGTACATAAAGGACATCGAGAAACAGATGCGCTGCACTTGCGGCTGCAATCTGGATATCTATACCTGCCGCACCACCGACTTTACCTGTACCACATCTCCAGCGCTACACCGCGAAGTTCTTGCCCTCGACGAAGCAGGACTCGACGCCGAGGGCATTCTGGCGGATTTCGTGGATCGTTATGGCGAGGACGTTCTCATGGCGCCCAAACCTGAGGGTTTCAACCTGGCAGGCTACCTGATCCCTGGGGTACTGATCACGTCGATCGGTATTGCGTTGACGTGGGTGTTGTACCGGAGGCAGACGATAGCGAGGGCAGGCGGAAGCGAGGGCGGCGGGGGCGGTGGTCAGCTGGGACAGGGGGGTATTGCGGCGACTGCTGATGAGCTCGAGCGGTTGCAGGTGGCTATTCGGGAGAGTGACGGATGATGGCGGTCGAGGTTGCCCTGTCGTTGGCTTTGGCCGGCGGGGTGTTGTGGTTGGTGCTTAGCCCGTTGTTCAGGCCAGGGTCTATCTCGCCGGAGGTGTACGAGCCGCCCGACCAGATGGAGACGCGTAAGGGGGTCGCCGTGGCCGCGCTCAAGGAGATCGAGTTCGACCGGGCGACGGGCAAATTGTCTGAGGGTGACTATGCGGAGCTTCACGCCCGCTATAGCGCAGAGGCCATCGAGGCGATGAGGGCCGAGGACGCGAGGGCTGAGCCGGCCACTGCTCCTGCAGGAGCGGTTACCGACGAGGCTATCGAGGCAATGGTGGCCGCCGATGTCGTGACGCTGGAGGCAGCGGTGGATGGGCCGGCCTGTCCCACCTGTGGCCCACGTCCCGAGTCGGACGCGGTGTTTTGTTCCCAGTGCGGCAAACTGCTGCCGCATCCGGCGCTGTGCGTCCAGTGTGCCGCCCCGCTCGAGCCTGCGGGGAAGTTTTGTGGGCGTTGTGGGGAAGTGGTAGGCGGGGCCGCGGGGTCGATACCCTCTGTTCATGCCTGACGAACCTGCCATCAGTCTCCCTGTCGGCGAGACGGCTCTCAAAGATCATTTTGGCGACATCGACATCTATTTGTTCGACCAGTTGCTGCGTGGTCGTATTAGTCCAGAAATGCGGGTGCTCGATGCCGGGTGTGGGCGTGGGCGAAATCTGATTTATATGCTTCGGGCGGGATTCGACGTGTATGGTGTCGATCCGGACCCGGCAGTCGTGGATGAGGTTCGAGAAGTGGCCAACCGGTCGGCTCCCGGGCTGCCCTCCGACCACTTCAGGGTCGAACAGTTACCATCACTCTCGTTTCGCGACCAGATGTTCGGTGCGGTCGTAGCCAACGCGGTGCTGCATTTTGCGGGCGACGAAACCGAATTCGAGGCCATGCTCAGGGAATTGTGGCGTGTACTCGAGCCGGAAGGAGTCTTGTTCGCGCGCTTGGCGTCTTCGATCGGCCTGGAAGACCGTATTCGTCCGCTGGGTGGTAGGCGCTACGGTCTGCCCGACGGCACCGACCGGTTTCTGGTGGACGAACAGTTTCTCCTGGCCGCTACGGCCGGCCTCGATGCCACGCTGCTCGACCCGATCAAGACAGTCAACGTGCAGGGACAGCGCTGCATGACTACCTGGTGTGTCCGCAAGAGCTAGTGATCGGCGCCATCCGAGCCTCTGAGGCCTCAGGGGAGCTTGCGTTGACGGCCTTTAGGGCGATAGCTTCGCCGACAATATCGGTCGGGCGTGGGCCCGGTCCGAATTAATCCGTTTACATCGAGTCAGGGGGAAACCATGCCGCGAGCTTCACACGCCATGTTGTCGATCACCGCTGTTGCCGTTGCGTTCGCGGTCCAGCCGGTTCAGGCCCAAGAGGTCGTGCCGACTGCCGCTTCCAGCGATCCGGCGGCACTGGCGGTGCTGCCGATCGCAGAAGCCGATCGCGCGACCGCCACCATTCTGGGGTATGAGGACGGAGGGTTGGCGGTGCTCCGCGAAGGAACCGGAGATTTCATCTGTATGACCGACAACCCGGCCGACGAGCGGTTCCAGGTCCTGTGCTACCACAAGTCGCTTGAACCCTACATGGCGCGGGGCAGGGAACTACGGGCCGAGGGAATCAGCGGGAAGGCCGGGATCGAAAAGCGCTGGGAGGAAATCGATGCTGGCGAACTGGAGATGCCGCGTCACCCGGCCACACTGCACCAACTGTTCGGATCAGACCCCGCCGCGGTTACGCTAGAGAACGCGGATTCGCTTGGCCGCCTCACGGTCATCTACATGGCCTACGCCACCGTTGAGGAAACCGGCCTGTTGGGGCAGCCTTCACGCGGCAAGCCGTGGCTGATGTATCCCGGTAAGCCGACGGCTCACGTCATGATCTCGGGGCGCTAGACCGCCAGGGCGCGGCGCGCCCGATCGCT
>CAXMUQ010000233.1:0-11408 GCA_964196605.1 uncultured Acidimicrobiia bacterium | reverse complement strand
CGGAGGATGCGATCGGGTGAACAGCGGTTGGGGAACAGCAACTGGTCGCTCAGCTTGTTGAGGGCGTGCCGGGCCTGGGTGAAACGCTCCGCCGCGGCACTGAGGACAGGCTCGAGCCCGAACCGGTCGGCCAACTCGTGGTCCGAGGCCAGCTGATACCCGCGTTGGCCCAAGCGTTCGTAGTATTCGACGTCGGGACCACCTTTCCGCGACCGACGGGCGGCGATGTAGTCGGGAAACACTCCTACCAGCCACAAGGCGTGATTGCCAAGATGGACCATGACCTTGAACCGTCGATTGCCACTGGTCGCGTTGAGATCGTCGAGGATGTCTACCAGATACTGGTGACTTTGATCATCGTTCCAATCGACTCGCCAGGCGCGGTCCCGGCTGCCGAATTCGATGAGCATTGCGGCGAGATAATCGGACAAGTTACGATCGTCAGTTCCCGTCCGCCGAAGAAGATGACGCATGGCGACGTAGTAGAACAGTGCAGGCGACGGCAACAGCATGCCGCGGACCGCCACTAGTCGTTCGAACAACTCGGAATGGTCCAGTAGGGAGTCGATCCCCTCCTGTTCCAATTGACGCTCAACCCGGACTCGGGTCGTTGCCGACCCTCGGCTCAAAAGGAGCACAACCAGCTGCACGTCGTTTGCCGACAGGCGGCTTCTGGTATCCGCGAGAATCATGACCGAGTCTCCTTTCCCTCCGCCCACCGAATCCATGGACACAGGAATTGCCGTGCAGGAATTGCGCCGTCTCGCAGAATCCACGCGCTCGCTGGCCGCCGCCGCATCGCCTGACGCCGCGATCGACCTGCTGTGGCAACAACTTGCGGCTTGGTACCCGGCCTGCGAGAGTGCCATCGCTCTGTACCAGGAGGACTCCGCACACTTCAAACTCGTTCACACGTCAGGACCGAGCGCCTCGCGTGCCATCGAGGAAAACACTGGGAATATCCGGGACGCTACGGTTGGAATCAGTGGACCGAGTGGTACCGTGCTCGAAGGCTCGCTCATGGTCCTCGGCCGGCGCTACGGACTGGTGGTGATCGTAAGTACCGGAAGCCGGTTCACGCCCCACGATGTCGACGTATTGGAAATAGTGTTGAGCGCCACGACCAACGCCCTCGCCAATCTCGGGCGCTACGACACGGGCCGCGAAGCAGCGTGGAACCTCACTATCGAGGCCGTGCCCACAGCGTTGTGCACAGTGGCGGCCGACGGCTCCGTCCGCAACGCCAATCGGGCTCTCGCCGATCTGATCGGACAACCACTAGGAGCCGTTGTGGAGCAGCAGTGGACCGAGGCGTTCCCCCAAACTTGGCTACCCACACTCCAACCGATGCTGACCGCGGACTATCGCGGTGGACCACGTACCGTTGCTGAAGGCAGTCGGAGACTCAACGTTCGAGTCGTGGCCGTGGACGAGGCCCCGAACAGCGACCGGGTCTTCGTGATCGAGGATTACACTGAACAGCATCGTTTACAAGAACAATTGGTACAATCGGAGAAGATGTCGGCCATGGGTCAGCTGATTGCCGGGGTGGCTCACGATCTGAACAACCCGCTGGCTTCGGTCGTCGGCTTTGCCGACTACTTGATGGAGAACGCCGCCCTCGACGAGCAACACCGGGAACCACTCAGGGTCATTCAGCAGGAGGCAGAGCGCGCAGCGAACATCGTCAAGCACTTGCTGACATTCGCCAGAAAGAACGAGGGGCCCTGGCGGCCTACAGCGGTTCCCAACCTCCTCAAGGCCACCAACGAATTGATGCGCAACGACCTGGCATCACGCAATATCGAGTTGATCGTTGAAGTCGAGCCGCGCCTCCCGAAACTCGACATCGAACCCACCCGCATCCAGCAGGTGATCGTCAACCTCATCACCAACGCGGCACAGGCCATTCAGGACACGGCGAAGGCCGGGCGGATTCTGATTCGTGCGCGGCAGTGGACCGACGGGATCGCCATCGATGTCAGCGACAATGGGCCGGGAATTCCACAGACCGAGCGGGACAAGATCTTTGATCCGTTCTACACCACCAAACCGGAAGGCACCGGAACGGGCCTAGGGCTTTCGATCAGTCAGGGCATAGTCAAGGATCATGGAGGACAGATCTTGCTCGTCGGGTCGGGGGAACACGGAACCATGTTCCGCGTAGAACTCCCCGGGACGGGTGCTGAACAAACTCCCGCACCGGCGCCGGCCGTGGAGGACGTGTCGGCCGGGCTACGCATCCTGGTGGTCGACGACGAGCCGCACATCCTGCATTACATGCACGCCGCGCTGGAGGGATGGGGACATTCGGTGGAGGTGGCCAGCGACGGTGGGAGAGCGCTGGCGCGAATAGCCGACAACGAATTCGACGTGATAATCACCGACCTCAGGATGCCCGACATGAGTGGCCGCGAGTTCTACGACGCGCTCCGCCGGGACCGTCCCGAGTTGGTAGAGCGCATCGTGTTCAGTACCGGAGACACCGTCCGCGGCGACACACTGGAATTTCTCAAATCACAGGGGCGTCCCTGTCTCGAGAAGCCGTTTAGCCTGGTGGAGCTGCGTCAGGTCCTCGGCCAACTCACCGCCTGAAGTGTGTCAGTTCGACGCAGGCCAGTCTCCTCCCGCGGACAGCGGGATCCCCAGATATCGCCTATACCCTCTGAAATACTACTGCCCGCCTGGCCTGAATCTTGACTCTCCTGGAACGTTGAGGGGCGCCCGATTATGGTTCTGCTAAAGCTTTGAACCTTGGATACCAATGATCTACGTCTGCATTCCGAGTCACAACGAGGCCGATACCGTCGGCATTCTTCTGTGGAAGGTCCGCAAAGTGTTCGCCGACTTCCCGCGGGAATACCATATCCTGCTCCTCGACGACGGTTCTACCGATCGCTCGGCGGCAGTGGTTGAAACGTACAAGAAGGTCCTTCCCCTGACGGTAATCCGGCATGATGTCCGCCAGGGATACGCCGCGTCCGTGGAGGCCCTCCTCAAGGCCGCCGTTGAACGGACGGATCGGCCGAAGCGGGACAGCGCGTTGCTGCTGCAAGCAGACTTCACTTCCGACGCAGAGAAAATTCCGGATTTCGTACGGCGGCTGGAGAGCGGTGCCGACCTGGTCATAGGCCAGGCCAAGCTTCTGGGCGCCCCGCGCTGGTACCAATGGCTCCGGGGGTTCGCCCACCGACTGTTCCGTAAGCCGGCCAAGGTCGAGGCGGTATCCGACCTGGCCGGCGGCTTCCTCGCTTGCAGACTCATCACGGTCCGGAATGCGTTCCGCAACGCGTCAGGCACGTTCTTCAATACCAATGGCTGGGCCGCCAACGCCGAACTGCAGGCACGATTGGCCCAAGCTGCCCGCAGCGTGGCCACGCTCGACGTGGAAGAACACCACGAGATGCGCCAACGGCCCAGCCGAGTGCGGCCAGTAGAGAAGGCGCTGGAACTGTGGCGCCAGCGGAAAGCCATCGTGCTACCGGTACCCAAGACAGAACCAGAGCGGCAGCCACGGCCACGCACTCGTCGGAAGAGGAAGCCCACGGCGGCATGACCGGCCTAGTCCTTACAGTACTGCTCCAAGGTGCGAGCATTGCTTCGGCCCAGACGGCAACGCCACCCGTCGTCCACCGGCCGGCCGCGTTCGTTGTAGGTGAACACCTGCGCTACGCCGTGAAGATCGGCATGCTCAGGGTCGGGACCGCCACCATGTCGGTAGTCGACCTCGAAACGGTTCGCGGTGTGGAGAGTTACCACTTCGTGTTCACCCTCGACGGGGGCGTGCTCGGATACCGAGTTCACGACAGGGTCGAGGCGTGGACCGGCCGAGACGACCTAATCACCCGCCGCTCTTACAAGAAGATCGAAGAAGGAAGTTTCCGGGCCGAAGAGCTTATGGAAATTTTCCCAGACTCGGGCCACTATCTCGTCAACGGGGGCGAACGGAAGCCCAGCCCACCCGACCCGTTGGACGAGACGTCGTTCTTCTACTACATGCGGTCTGTCCCGTTGCAAGTTGGCCAGACGTACGTATACAATCGATTTTATAGGGCTGAGAAAAACCCGCTGACGATTGCGGTGACCAAGCGTGAGCGGGTGAAAATGCCCGACGGCAGCAAGGTCGAGAGTCTCAGACTAGAACCGGTAATGGGAGAACACGAATTGCTGGCCCGCAGGGTGCGGGCTCAAGTATGGCTGACTGACGACCAACGCCGCCTGCCGGCGCAGATCAGGCTCAAGACACCGTACGGCACTCTCACGCTCCAACTCGAAGCAATCGAGCACGTGGATCCCGACGCGCCGGCAGGATAACACATGGGTATGGGCATTGGCGCTGTGAAAAACGCCCGGCCTTGGCCGGGCGTTCGCTTTGAGTTACCGTGTTGAGACCCTATACAGCAGGTTTACCTTTGATCATCTCCTGCACCCGGTCAGCCGTCGAGGGGCTCACCAACCGCAGTATTAGGTAAAACACGAACCCGACGAAGGCGAGCCACATCAGGGTCCAGAACAGCCCAACCGCTAGACCTAGCAGCTTGAACGCCACCTTGATGGCGAACACGCCCAGCACGGCGAATGTTGCGTAACCAACGAGACTTCTGATCATGCCTGTTTCCTCCCGAACTCTTGGACATCAGGCTGTACGGCCTGACGTTTCAATAAGTTTCATTGACCAGTTAAGTGGCTGAATTTCAAGAAGTTATCGTCGTCGGTGGGGGTGCGATCGGCGCCTCCTGTGCCAGGGAGCTCGCCCGGGCGGGCCGCAGCGTGCTGGTCATAGACCGAGGGCGCGGCTTTGGCGAGGCCTGGACAGCCGCAGGTGGCATGTTGGCGCCGCAGATCGAGGCCCACGCGGAAGATCTTCTGTTCGACCTCGGCCTGGCCGGGCGCAATCGGTATACCGAGTTGGCGGGTACGCTCAAGGAAACCACGGGCATCGACATCGGGCTGTGGCAGGGTGGCATTGCCCAAATCGCCCAAGCGGAAGATTCGGTCGAGTCGCTAAAATCGAAGGTGGCCTGGCAGCGGCAACAAGGGCATCTATGCGATTGGCTGGCGGCGGATGAGGTAGCCAATAGATGGCCTTGGATGGGCCCAACCAACGGAGCTCTGTGGGCTCCCGAGGAAGGCGCCTTGAACCCAGTGCATTTAGTGGAGGCGTTGATGGCAGACGCCCAGGCCGCCGGGGCCCGCGTGGTTCACGATACGGCAACCCGGCTCGAGCGCCATGGTGACAAGGTCATCGGCGTCGTGGGCAAGCAGATTTACCATTCCGACGTGGTGCTCATTGCCGCAGGCGCTTGGTCCGGGAAGCTGGACGGTCTTCCCCGCCCCATCTCGGTGGAGCCGGTCCGCGGGCAGATGGCGGCGGTTCCCTGGCCCGAGATGATGGAACCCTTCGTCATGTACAGCAACGATGGCTACATCATAGTACGCGATGGTGAAGCTCTCCTGGGATCCACCATGGAGAACGCCGGGTACGAAGCGGAAGTGACCTCTGCCGGACTGGCGAGCCTGTTCTCCACCGCCACATCCCTGTGCCCCGGTCTGGGTAAACAGACAGTCAGCAGGACGTGGGCTGGACTCAGGCCCGTCTCGCCCGACGGTCTTCCCATTGTCGGCCGCGAGCCGTCGGTAGACGGGCTGTGGATCGCCACCGGGCATGGCCGCAATGGCATACTGTTGGCGGCGATCACCGGTATGTTGATATCCGAAATGATCTCCGGCGATTCGGTGACAGCTATCGAGAGCACCGAAACTCTGAACGCCCTCGATCCAGCTCGCTTCTGGCGGTGGTAGGCCGGGCTGCCATGCTGTCGAGAGCCGAAGCAGCGCGTTGCCTGTATGCCGTCGCCGTAGTGGGCATTGTGATCGGGTGCCGGCCCGACAACCCACCAGTCCGACCGGGGTCCGCCATCGACGTTGCTCGCGAACGAGCCGCCTTCCTGGAGTGGCTCGAGAGTTCACCCATTTCCCCACTCCGGGCAGTGGCACGGGTCCCCCTGACGGACACGGTCCGGCTGGGCCCGCCCCACGCCGACATACCGCTGGAACACGTAGCCGAACACCGGCTCATCCCGGGTCGCGGTGCGGCCACGCTGGAGAGCGAAACGGGCCGGAGGCTGGTTGCCCCTTATGTCCCAGCAGAAATCGCCAGCTATCGACTGAGCATTCAGGGCGAGCGCCAACTACCGATCGTGATGGTGTTTGGCCCACCAAACTCCCAAGCAAAGGTGCCCTCGTTTTACCCCATCGATACCAGCCTGGTGTTCGAGGTCGAACTCCACAGGGGCAAGCGGCGAATGGTACGTATTCTGGCGCTCGATGGTATCGAAGTCGACGGAACCGTAGTAGGGAGCGTTACCGTTCCACTAGGCGAAGGCGGTACCAACCTCGAGGTCCGTCACGTGCCCGACCCCGGGACCGAAGAGTCCGCACTCGAGATCTACTTCCGCGACGAGACCAACACCGACGGCAGCTATCCTTCAGGCCGGTTTGTGGCTTTGGAACCGGTGGCGGGCGACCGCTATCGGCTCGACTTCAACCGGGCGCGCAACCCGTTTTGCGCCTACAGTACGGTTTATCCGTGTCCGGTACCGTGGCGAGGGAATAGTATTGCGGCACGGATTGAGGGCGGAGAGAAATACGAGATGGCTGGTGGCTAGTGGATGGTGGCTGGTGGCAGTTTGCCAAGGGCTGACCTTCCCAGACTCCTCTACCGCCTTCACCAGCCACTAGCCACTAGCCACCATCGGGGCAGAATGGAATCGACAGTAAGACACCACCTGGGCTCTAGCATCTTGACCTCAGGCGCAATCACGATCCTCCTGGCGGGGTGTGGCGGCACGGAACCCACCAACCAGTGGCAGGCCGCGCTCGAGGTGGCTGGCGGTCCTCTCAGGTTCGACCTGGTGTTCGACCTTGAAAGCGGCACGGGGCAGGTGTGCAGCGGCTCGAGTTGCCAGGGACTGTCGCGCGTTGCCCAGGTGGGCGACAGTGTCATGCTGGAGATCGGCGACTACGCGGCGGCCATCGTCGCGTTGCCCATGGGAGACTCGCTGGTCGGCGAATACCGCAACGTGGGCAACCGGGGGCCACGAGTGATTCCGTTCGCTGCACGGCGTGGCGCCTGGCCCGCCGAAACCCATGTGCCGGAGTCACTGGCGGGCGATTGGAACGCCACGTACTTCCGTGAAGACGGTGGAACCAGCCCCAGGGTGTTCTCCTTCGAAGCGACCGAGCGGGGCCTAGAAGGCACCGTCGTTTCCAACACCGGCGACTACGGTCGATTCTGGGGCCGCGTCGACGCCGACAGTTTCTCGATGGCCCACTTCGACGGATCATTCGTCTACATGCTGACCGGTGCCCTCCGCGGTGACACTCTCGAGGGGTTGTTTCACGCCGGGGCACGGACGCAATCGCGGTGGAAAGCCGTCCGGGCTACCGAGGGAGGCCAGCCGCATTTGCGGAACCGGATGGAGCTGACACGGGTGACGGCGCCGGAACCGTTCCACTTCAGTTTCCCCGACCTAGACGGGAACATCGTCACCAGTGAGGACAAGCGATTCAGCGGCAAGGTGGTGTTGATAGACATCTTCGGCTCCTGGTGCCCCACGTGTCACGACGCGGCCCCATCGATGGTGCAGTTTTATCGGGACTACCACGACCGCGGGCTCGAAGTCGTCGGCCTGGCCTACGAGGTTACGGGCGACAGCGCTATCGACAATTCCCAGGTCCGCAAGTACCGGGACAAGTTCGGCATCGAATTCCCCTTGCTGCTGGGAGGGATCAACACCACCTCGGCTACCGCTGCCACTCTGCCCCAGCTGGAGGGCTTCACCGCCTACCCGACCACCATCTTCATTGGCCGGGACGGGTTGGTTCGAAAGATCCACGCAGGATTCATGGGCCCGGCCACGGGCGCCCAGCACGAGCATCTCATTCGGGAGTTTGCCGCCATCATCGAGGAACTCCTGGCAGAGCCGGCCTAGACGGCGCCCTCCTTCCGCGCCCTTTGGTCCCAGACTATCTTGCTGGGCTGGCGGCAGTTAGCCGTTAGACGCACTGGTAAGGAGTCATCCGCCGTGGCAGCACCCATGGTTAAAATCACCCGCACACGGGATCGCCAAGGTAGCGGCACGATCCCACCAATACCGGGACAGAGTGCCGCGGGCCGCAAACCCGCCTGGCTCAAGGTCCGATCTCCCGGCGGAACCAATTACGCCCGTATCCGCAAGCTCATGCGCGAGCTGGATCTCAATACGGTTTGCGAAGAGGCGCGCTGTCCCAACATCGGTGAATGTTGGGAGCACAATGCGGCCACCTTCATGATCCTCGGCGACGTGTGCACCCGCAATTGCACTTACTGCGCGGTGGCCCATGGCACGCCCGATCCGTACGACCCGGTGGAGGCCGAAAGGCTTGCCAAGGCCGTGGCCGAAATGAGCCTGGCCCATGTGGTGATCACTTCGGTCGACCGTGACGATCTCCCCAACAAGGGCGCTGAGGCATTCCGCGACTGCATTCTGGAAATCAGGAAACTGGTGCCGGAAACATCAGTCGAGGTCTTGATTCCTGATTTTCAGGGATCCGAGCAAGCACTCGAGATCGTCATGGACGCCAATCCTACAATTCTCAACCACAACCTCGAAACGGCCGAGCGGCTGTACCGTCTGGCACGCCCGGGCGGACGATATCGCCGGGCGTTGACGGTATTGGCCAACGCCAGGCGCCTGGGTGGACCGGAGGCGCTCACCAAGTCGGGCATCATTCTCGGTATGGGAGAGGAATGGGACGAGGTGGTCCGCTGCATGGAGGACTTGCGGCGCAGCGACGTCAACATTCTCACACTGGGCCAATATCTCCGGCCTTCCGCCACCCACCTCCCGATCGCGCGCTACTACACGCCTGACGAGTTTGATGAGTTGGGCGAGATTGGACGCGACCTCGGTTTCGACCACGTCGAGGCCAGTCCGCTAACGCGCTCGTCCTATCACGCCTGGGAGCAGGTCGACAAGGCACAGGCCGTGAGGATCGAGGCATGAGCGGATCGACCGCCAAGAAGAAGAAGAAGGCCCCAAAAACCGCGGCCAAGGCACCTCCGGAAGTAACGGCAGAGCAATGCAGAGACTGGTACCACCAGTTGTGTCTGTTGCGCCGGTTCGAGGAGAAGGCCGCGGAGGCGTACAGTCTGGGGAAGATCGGCGGGTTCTGTCACCTCTACATCGGACAGGAAGCGGTCGGTGTCGGGGTCATGGCGGCCTTGCGGGACGACGACTACATCGTGTCGTCCTACCGGGAACACGGTCTGGCGTTGGCCCGGGGAGTACCGGCAAAATCCATAATGGCCGAATTGTACGGCAAGGCTGACGGGTGCTCGGGCGGGAAGGGCGGCTCAATGCACCTGTTTGACGCCGATCGCAATTTCCTTGGCGGGCACGGCATCGTGGGAGGCCAGATCCCCTTGGGTACCGGGATGGCCTTCGCGGCCAAGTATCGGGGCACCGACCAGGTTTCGGTTTCGTTCTTTGGCGAGGCCGCGGCCAACATCGGGTCGTTCCATGAGTCGCTCAACATGGCGTCTCTGTGGAAACTGCCGGCGGTTTACATCCTCGAGAACAACGGATACGGCATGGGAACCTCCATCGCGCGCGCCACGGCCAGCATGGACCTGTTCCACCGCGCGTACTCCTATGACATGGAGGCCGAGGCGGTCGACGGACAGGACATGTTCGCGGTCAAGGATGCCATGGGGCGGGCAGTTGACCGAGCACGCTCCAAGCGCGAGCCTACGTTGCTGGAAATGCAAACGTACCGGTACGTGGGACACTCGATGTCTGACGCTGCCCACGGCACGTATCGCACCAAGGACGAGGTCGAGGAATACCGCAAACGGGATCCACTGGTGCTCATGGCGTCCTTCATGAAGAAACGCGGGATGATCGACGACGACGGGTTGAAGGCGATCGACGACGCGGTGAAGGCCGAGGTGCAGGACGCCATGGACTATGCGGACCAGTCACCGGACCCGCCACTTGAAGCCCTGTACACCGACGTATACGCGGAGGGCGGGTGATGCTCACTCTGACCTATCGCGACGCGCTAAACGAAGCACTCCGCGAAGAAATGCAACGAGACGATCGGGTGTTTCTGATGGGAGAAGAAGTGGCCGAGTACGACGGGGCCTATAAGGTCAGCCGCGGCTTGCTCAAGGAGTTCGGCCACAAGCGCGTGGTGGATACTCCGATTGCAGAGCTGGGCTTTACCGGCCTGGGCGTCGGAGCGGCCATGGTAGGTCTGCGGCCGGTCATCGAGGTCATGACCTGGAATTTTGCCCTTCTTGCCATCGACCAGATCGTGAACTCGGCCGCCAAGATGCGCTACATGTCTGGAGGCCAGGTCGGTGTGCCAATGGTGATCCGAGGGCCCAGTGGCGCTGCCCTCCAGCTCGCGGCACAGCACTCCCAGGCGTTTGAGGCATGGTATGCTCATGTTCCCGGGCTCAAGGTGGTGACGCCGGCCACGCCGGCCGACGCCAAGGGGCTTTTGAAGTCGTCCATCCGGGATGAGGATCCGGTGGTCTTCATGGAAGGCGAGATGCTGTACAACCTCAAGGGAGAGGTTCCTGAGGGCGACATCACAATTCCCATCGGCTCGGCCGAAGTCAAGCGCACCGGCTCCGATGTCACGATCGTGTGCTACTCCAAGACGGTGCGGCCAGCCCTCAAGGCAGCCGATCAGCTGGCCGAAGAAAACATCTCGGCGGAAGTCGTGGATCTGCGGACCATTCGGCCGATGGATACAGACACTATTCTCACCTCGGTATCGAAAACGAATCGGTGTGTAGTGGCCGAGGAAGGATGGCCGTTCGCCGGAGTTGGAGCGCAGGTGGTCGACTACATCCAGGCGAACATTTTCGACGAACTCGATGCACCCGTGATACGAGTGACGGGTGCCGACGTTCCCATGCCGTACAACAAGCGCCTGGAGAAGGCAACGAAGGTCGATCCCGTCAGGATCATCGCTGCTACCAAGCGCGTCCTCTACCTCGAGTAACCATGGCCACGACTATCGTTATGGAGGCGCTGTCCCCAACGATGGAAGAGGGACGCCTCGTAGAATGGAAAGTGGCGGAAGGCGCCAAGGTCTCGGTGGGCGACGTGTTGGCCGAAATAGAGACCGACAAGGCCATAATGGAGTTGGTGGCCCGGGTTGACGGCACACTGCTCAAGCACCTGGTCCCAGCGGACTCGACCGTGCCGGTTTCCGAACCGGTCGGCGTGATTGGGGAACCGGGAGAAGATGTAAGCGGGGGCGGCGAGAGCAGCGAGGGCAGTGGGGTGGAGGTGCGGCCTGAGAGCGCTCCTACTGAGCCTGCTATACCGGATACTACCCTCCCTGCCGCA
>CAXMUQ010000232.1:0-6847 GCA_964196605.1 uncultured Acidimicrobiia bacterium | reverse complement strand
CCATCCGTTGCACTACTCGTCCGTCTTCCAGCGAGATGCGGTAGATAGTGTCGAGCGTAGTGGCAACCAGATTGCCGTCTTCTCCCAATACGGGGGCGGCCAGGGCCACGCCGAGTTCTTGCTGCCACTCGAATGCACCGTCCCAGGTTCTTAGGGCAAGCAAGACTCCGTGGTTGGTGTGGCCAATGACTTTCCCGTCCGTCACCAACAGGGGCACGGAAATACGGTCAGTTCGTTCTTCCCATATCTCCTTCCCGTCGTAGCCTCGAACGGCCCTGATGCGGCCTCCTGGACGGTCGGAGCCGAGAAATAGGGTGTCGCCCGATCGGGCCACACCGCCTACCAACGCTCCGGGCAGCTTCTTGTTCCACAATTCTCTTCCCGTGGAGACCTCGATGGCGTAGACCTTTCGGTCCAGCGCTCCGGCGTAGATGACGGAGTCGGTGACTATGATGTTGCCACTGAAGCCGCTGCCGATCTTGTCTTCCCAGACCAGATCCAGGGGAAATGCGCCTTCCTGCTCCGGCACTGCTGGAGGTGGGACAGTCGTGACGAAGCAGGCCGCGTTGACGATGCCCGTGAGGGCCGCTACACTCCACGCGCCTCCTGGCAATACCCGTCTCAACATAGGCAACCAATGACAGCCGTACGTATCACAGATCTGGGCTCCCATTCAAACGAACCCGTGGTAGTCCGTGGCTGGGTCGTAACGACCCGGTCTAGTGGCAAAATCGCCTTCCTCGTCCTGCGTGATGGGTCTGGTCAAGTCCAGGCCGTTTTCCTCAAGAAGGATATCCCTGAAGAAGTGTGGCAGCGGTTCCAGGGCCTGACCCAGGAGACCTCCGTGGAGGTCTCCGGCGTTGTCCGGCCGGACGATCGTGCCCCGGGAGGCTACGAACTGACCGCCAGCGACCTGGCCGTCCTGGGGACCAGCGATGACTACCCACTCACCCCTAAAGAACATGGGACGACTTTCCTCTTCCAAAATAGACACCTGTGGCTCAGGAACGTGAGGCAGGTGGCAATAGCCAGGGTGCGGCACGAGGTGGTCCAGGCGTTACGGGACTTCTTTTACGACAACGACTTCGTGCTGGTAGACACACCCATCCTGACCGGGGCCATCGGCGAGGAAGCCGGCAATCTCTTTGCCACCGAATACTTCGATCTGGGCCAGGCGTATCTGGCCCAGACGGGGCAGCTCTATGGCGAAGCCGCCGCAGCAGCGCTAGGCAGAATCTACTGTTTCGGGCCCACGTTCCGGGCAGAGAAGTCCAAGACCCGCAGGCACTTGACCGAGTTCTGGATGCTCGAACCCGAAGTGGCGTTCAACGACTCCAACGACAACATGCGGCTCCAGGAAGAAATGGTAACCGCCGTCGTCAAGCGGGTGCTGGAGCGGCGTGGGGAAGAACTCGAACGACTGGAACGCGATCTCGAGCCACTCAAGGCCATCGATATGCCGTTTCCTCGGGTATCGTACACTGAGGCTGTCGAACGGCTCCAGGGTTTGGGGTCCGACATCGAATGGGGGCGGGACCTTGGAGGGGATGACGAAACCCTGCTGGCCCAGCAGTATGACCGCCCGGTGATGGTCTACAACTACCCCAAGGACATCAAAGCGTTCTACATGAAGGCCAATCCGGAGGATACCCGCACGGTACTGTGCAACGACATGCTGGCGCCCGAGGGGTACGGCGAGATCATTGGCGGATCCCAGCGGGAGGACGACTACGACTTACTGCTCGAGCGCATCAAGGCCCAGGGCCTGGATCCCGAGTCATACGGCTGGTATCTCGACCTGCGCCGCTACGGTACTTTCGTCCATGCCGGCTTCGGTTTGGGGATCGAGCGTTTTGTGGCCTGGATCTGCGGCACGCCACACATCCGGGAATCGATCGCCTTCCCCCGGCAAATACACCGGCTGTATCCCTAGGGTTGCTCGCTAGGCCTTTTCCAGCTCCTTGACCTGGTCCCAAATGGCGTCGAGTTCGTCCAGGTCGGCCTCGTGAAGATCGAGACCCTTGGCATGAGCCATCGCTTCCACTGATTCGAACCGGCGTCGGAACTTGCGGTTGGCGTGGTCGAGGGCGGTGGTCGGCGGCACGCCGGCCTTGCGGGCCAGGTTGACAACGGCAAACAGGAGGTCGCCGATCTCGGCTGCGAGCGCCTCCTGCCGGCCTTCTTGGGCTAGTTCGGCGGCCACCTCACTGGTTTCTTCCCTGACCTTTTCCAGAGGGCCCTCGGAATCGGGCCAGTCGAACCCGATGGCCGCGGCGCGCTCCTGCATCCGCTGCGCCATGAGAAGCGGCGACAAAGTTGGAGGGATCCCCGACAGCATGCTCCCGGTACGCTCCTTGGCCTTCGATTTTTCCCACGATTCCCTGGGGCCCAGGTCAAAGAGGTGGGGATGGCGCCGGTACATCTTCTGTTCCAGGGAGTTAGCCACCTCATCCGCGGTGAATTCGCCCAGGTCCTCGGCGATTACCAACTGGAAAGCGATGTTGAGCAGCAGGTCGGCAAGCTCCTCCCGGATGGCGACGGGATCGCCGGCGCCGAGGGCGTCATCTAGTTCGAGGGTTTCCTCGACCAGGTAGGGGCGCAGCGTATCCCGCGTTTGAGCCCGGTCCCAGGGACACCGCTCGCGCAGGTCCCGCACCAGAGCCACAGCTCGTCCAAGCGCTGAATCTGTTTGCATTTAGTCTCCTCCTCCGGTATCATACGCGCCGTCTTGTGAGCACGTCAACTCCGCCTGCAGAACGGGCTTGGGCCGATATCGATCTGGCCGCACTGGTCGCCAATGCGCGGACCGTGGCTTCCGTTTCCGGCTCCCGGTTGCTGCCGATGGTCAAGGCCGACGGGTACGGCATTGGGGCCATTCCGGTAGTCGAGGCGCTCGAGCCGCTCGAGCCTTGGGGCTATGGTGTGGCTACGGTGGCCGAAGGGGCCACTCTCCGGTCGGCCGGCATCCGCCGGCCGATTGTCGTCTTCACCCCCATGCAGCCTTACGACGTCGACTCATGCCGGGCCTCTGGGCTGCGGCCGGTTATCGGTGACCTGGAGGGTCTCGACGCCTGGACCAGCGGTAACGACGAGTCCTTTCACGTGGAAATCGACACTGGAATGGGGCGGTCGGGTTTCCGGTGGGATGATTCGAGAGCCCTTGCGCGGTTGGGAGAGGTGGCGAAAATCCCTTCCTTCGAAGGGATATTTACCCACTTCCATTCCGGACATGAGCTCGACGCTTGTGACTTGCAATGGGGCAGGTTTGAAGAGGTGGTGGACCGGTTGCCTCAAAGGCCGAGTCTGGTCCATGCCGCCAATAGCGCGGCCGCCTTGCAGGGGGCACGGTTTGCTGGAGACTTGGTTCGACCGGGCATCTTCATGTACGGCGGGGTGGTGGCGGGTCACGTCCCGCAACCGGTGGTCAAGTTGCGGACCCGCGTTGTAGGGGTGCGCCGGGTCGAAGCGGGAGACACGGTGAGCTATGACGTCACCTGGACGGCGCCCGAGGCTGTCACAGTAGCAACGCTGGCCATTGGCTACGCGGACGGCCTCATGCGCTCGCTTAGCGGCCGGGGCCATGTTGAGATCGACGGCAAGATCACGTCTATCGTGGGCCGGGTGACGATGGACATGACCATGGTGGCGGCGCCCGACTCGCTCAGACCTGGCGCCGTGGCCACCGTATTTGGCGGCCGGATATCGCTCGACCAACAGGCCGATGCCGCCGGAACCATTGCTTATGAACTTTTGACCGGCATGTCAGCCCGCGTGCACCGCCGGTACGGGAGAACCGCATGAATCCACACTTTGCCTCTATCGTCCTTGGCATGGCCCATCAGGCCACTTCGGCCCTCGAAGGCAACCTCCCACCCGGCGCGGCAGAACAAGGTGCCGGAGATGCCCGTCAGGTGGCTCAGGCCCTCATCGATACCCTCGGCATGTTGGAGGATAAGACCAAGGGGAATCTCGAGGCTGACGAAGGGCAATTGCTGAACGAGACGCTGGTGGCCCTCCGATTTCGCTTTGTCCAACAGGCCGAGGCCGAGAATGCCCCCGACGACGGCGAGGCATGAGACGCGCCGCGATAATCGTGCTCGACGGCCTGGGAGTGGGCGCGGCTGACGACGCTCCGGCCTACGGCGATGCCGGAAGCGACTCGCTGGGTAACGTAGCCCGTGAGGTTGCTGGCCTGATGTTGCCAAACCTGGAAGCGCTCGGCTTGGGATATTGTGGAGACATCGCCGGAATTGGTCGTCCGTCGTCGCCCGGAGCGGCTTGCGGGCGGTGCCAGCCGGCCAGTCCCGGAAAGGACAGTACCACGGGCCATTGGGAGATCTGCGGTGTAGTTCTGGAACGGCCGTTCCCCACGTTCCCCGACGGGTTTCCGAAGGCGCTCATCGAAGAGTTCAGCCGGCGGACAGGCCGTGGGATCCTGGCCAACGTTGCCGGGTCGGGTACGGCCTTGCTGGACGAGTTTGCCGCGGCGCATGTGGCTACTGGCGACTGGATCGTCTACACCTCCGCCGACAGTGTGTTTCAGGTGGCGGCACACGAGGATGTGGTGCCGCTGGAAGAGCTCTACCGGGCCTGTGAGATCGCCCGTGAAATCACGGTATCGCCTTGGGATGTTTCCAGGGTCATCGCCCGGCCGTTCAGTGGCGCGGACGGAAACTGGGCCCGTACGCCGGCGCGGAAAGATTTCAGCCTGGCTCCTCCGGGCGACACGTTGCTGGACCGGCTGGAAGAACACGGCGTCCCTCGAGTTGGCGTTGGCAAGGTGGACGATCTCTTCGCGGACCGCGGAATAACCAGCGTGCACACACCGACTAATGCCGAGGCCTATTCCCTTGTCCGCGAGACGCTGCTGACCATGGACCGTGGCCTGCTGATCGCCAACGTGATCGAGTTCGATCAAAGTTGGGGTCACCGCAACGATGTCACTGGCTATGTGCACGGCCTTGAGGAGCTCGACGGCGTGCTGCCTGACTTGCTGGATCCCGTGAGGTCCGACGACCTCATTATGTTTACCGCGGACCATGGGAATGATCCGACGACGCCTTCGACTGACCATTCGCGAGAAGTGGTGCCCATGCTGGCATATGGGCCCCGGGTCGATCCCGTTGATGTGGGAGAGCGTGTGACCTTTGCCGACATGGGACAGACGGTGGCCGAGTTTCTCGGGGTACCACCTTTGGACCACGGAACCTCGTTTCTCGGGGAAATCTGGCGTGGCTGACGCGCTGGTTTCGCTGGCGAGGGATGCCCAGGCCAGGGCGTACGCGCCGTACTCGGGATTTCGGGTCGGTGCAGCGTTGGAGGCCAATGATGGCCGCGTGTTCTGCGGTTGCAATGTCGAGAACGCGTCGTACGGCTTGTCTATCTGTGCGGAGGTCGCGGCTGTAACAGCTGCCGTGACGGAAGGTGCCACGAGATACCGACGTCTGGTGGTGGTGACCGATTCGGAACCCCCGGCGTCCCCCTGCGGGTCATGCCGCCAAGTGCTGGCCGAGTTCGGACTGGACCTAGCGATCACCGCCGTGGGCCCATCGGGGGAAATCTCGTGGCGGCTTGGGGATCTGTTACCAGACGCCTTCGTCCCTGAGCTGTTGACGAGCCGGCGGCCGACTGATTGAGGATGTGCATTTGAGGTCTGGATTATTTCGGTGGGCTGCCGGTATCGTGGTCGCCGCGAGCGCTCTTGCGTGCCAGCGGGAACTGGTGGCGCCGGGCCAATGCCCCGAAATGTGCCCTGGAGGAAGTCCCAGGGTGGTCGACACGGTGCTTACTCCGCTGGCGGACCTGGACAGCACCTTCCCTGGTTACATACAGCCGGGGCAGGGTGTGGCACTGCTCGTGTCCGAAGGAGTGCCGGTGTTCAACTCCCGAGCGGTGGTCAAGTTCCTCCCGGTCGCCGACTCGCTGTTCGTGAACGACACCTCGCGGACGTTCAATGTCGACTCGGTGGGGTTTCGCATTGGTGTGGCTGCCCGGGACGTGGCGGCCACCAATCTGGAGATCCTGCTGTATCGAATTCCATCGGATGTCGACTCGTCGGTGACGTTCGCGGATATCGAGCCGTTCCTCGTCGACAGTACGCTAATCGGCAGTATCGCCGTCGATGATACCACCTTCACGGATGTGTTTCGTCTGATCGTGAGCGATAGTGCCACGCTCGACCTCTTGAGTCTGGCGCCGGCCGACAGCGGTGTGATGGCTATCGCCGTGGCC
This sequence comes from uncultured Acidimicrobiia bacterium, assembly GCA_964196605.1. Lineage (GTDB taxonomy): Bacteria > Gemmatimonadota > Gemmatimonadetes > Gemmatimonadales > GWC2-71-9 > N074bin45. Next base: position 616 of record CAXMUQ010000232.1, on the reverse strand, counting down.
ATGGCGGCGTCGCAGCCCTCCGGGATTTCCATCGGGAGCGTCTCAGCGGGAGGGGCCGGGCCGCTGTGGCAGAATTTCGTTACCATCGACAGCGTGGCGGATACCGCTCTGCAGCATCAGACCATTACCCGCATCACCCAATTCAATACCTTCGTCACCGAAAACACGGTACCCATCGACTTCAATGTCCTTACTGTGGGTGGTGCACCGTCCGCCCGGTCCTTGATCCGGTTTGATCTCACGTCGCGGCTTGAGTCGCGGGATTCATCGCAGATCGTTCGGGCAACTCTGAAGTTGATCCCGGTTGCCCCAATACCGGGAATTCCCAACGATTCAGCCACGGTGCGCGTGCGCGGTGTTCAAACGGACATCGGCGCCAAGTCGCCTATGTGCGGGTTCAATCCGGGCGCGCGGTGTGGGTCCTGGATCGTCACGACGGTTATCGATGCGGATCTTGTGCCCGGATCCAGCGATACCATTTCGATCGAAGCCAGCGACCTGGTACGTGGGTGGCAGGGCCAGCTGGGATCGGCTCAATCGCTCTTTCTCCAGCTCAATCCTGAGGCCTCAACCTTTACCCGGCCGGAATTCGGCTCGACCCGGACCCCCGGGTTTA